>DATGIQ010000376.1:0-7117 GCA_035295665.1 Gemmataceae bacterium
TTGATTCAGGAGCAAGAAACCCTTGGCATCGTGCCCGTATTCTGGCAGGATGAAGCCGCGGAATCGACTGATACGGCGCGCAACGTAATCCCCTTGCGTGAAACGCAATCATCCTGATTCCCGAGAATGCGTTGCAAAGCCGATCGACCACCGAGCACAAAACGCAAGCCGTCTGGCTAAATGATTAAGGTCGATCCCGCGCCTGGACTTCGGAGACCGGCTGGCCGGCCTTATCGGTTAACTCCAGGCACCAGCGCCACATGCGCTGCTTATTGACGATCTTTACCACCAATACATTCGTCCCCGGTGCCAAGGTGATGGTCGCGCTCGGCTTGCCGCGGGCCGTATCCGCGTCTGGCCGATGGACCAGAATCTGTTGGCCGTTGAGATACACCTTGGCCGGCTCGTCCTTGCTGCGCAAACTCAAGCGCAAGTCCGGAATTTCCACTTCGGCGTGGAGATAACATACACCATAGGTCACCCGGTGGGCACCGAGGTACTTTCCATCGAGAATGCGGCCGAAAATCGGATCGGCGTCCTGGTTCTCTTGCCACTCCTGTTTCTGGTCACCGACCTCGATCACGTCACCCTGGCGCGGCCGAAGATGCGCCTCGTCAGGGATCAATTCGGCCTCCAGACCGTCCGTCGTGGTTTGGCCGGACGCAAGCGGGATGGGATCCAGAGTGAGCCAGGTGCCAAGGCAGCGCAGTTCACGGGTGCGAGCGGCCGCTTCCCGGGCGTGCTGCTCAGCCAAGCCGGTGGCCACCGCTTCCGGGGAAGCCGCTTCCCATACGACCAGATTGCCCCCGAGGGCGGTCGCGGCCACGGTGTTGCCATCCGGGCAGAACGCGATGCTTCTCATGCCACCATTGCCCGGCCACTTGAGCAGGCGCAGGTTGCGCCCGCTGCCAACATCCCACAAGCGCACCGTGCGGTCCCAGCTGGCCGAAGCCAGCATGGTGCCGTCCGGAGAGAAAGCCAGCCCGTTCACAATGCCGGAATGCCCCGTGAACGGCGGCAGAGCCTGGCCCGTGTCCACGTCCCAGCGATAGATCATGCCGTCACAGCAGCCCGCGGCTACCGTATGGCCGTTGGGTGCAAATGCCACGGTCTTGAACATCGACGGGCCGGTCAATGTGCGGAGCAGACGCCACGTGCCGACTTCCCAGAGCCGGACGGTACGGTCATGGCTGGCCGTTACCAGATGCCGGCTCTGGGAGTCAAACGCCAGCGCGGGGATGGTACTTCGATGGCCCCCCAGCGTCGCGATCTCCTGGCCGGAGTGCACGTCCCAAAGTTGCACGATCTGGGCATAGTTGAGATCATGGTCCGAAGGCTCGCCCAAGCCCGCCGCCAGCAACGTCCCGTCCGGGGAGAAGGTCAGCGATGCGATTCCTTGCCAGCCCACTCCCTGAAGCAGCGGATCGGAAGGCTTGGGAGGTCGCGCGACCAGCGTGCCCTGCAAGCGTCCGCTGGCCAGATCCCAGAGCCGGATGCGCGAAAGATCGTCCCCCGTCGCCAAGGTCGTGCCGTCCGGCGAGAAGGCCACGCAGAAAACCCGCGGCGGCTTGGGTTGTTCCTCTGCATCCTCATCCTCCGGTGCTCCGAACGTCCGCAGCAGCTCTCCGGTCCTGGCATCCAGCAGCAACGCTTTCCGACTCCTCAGTTGAGCCACGGCCAGCGAGCGCCCGTCCGGAGAGTAGGCCAAGGGCAAGGGTTGCACGCCCTTGTTCAGAAGACGTCCCTCGGCGGAAAGGGTCAGATCCCAGAGTCGGGCCGTACCGTCGCTGCTCCCCGAAGCGAGCGTGCTGCCATCGGCGGAGAAGGCGAGGAAGGAAATCTCTCCCGTATGCCCCTTCAGCCGCCGCGGAGGTGTGCGGCGCGGCGAAGCGAGGTCCAATACGCTAATTAGGCCGTCCTGTCCACCGCTGGCCACCCGGCTGCTGTCTGGGCTGAAGGCCAGATGGGTAATCGTGCCGGCGTGTAAGGGGAAGCCGCTCGTTGCTTCGCCCGTAGCCAAGTTCCACAAGGCGAGTTGACCGCCGAACGTGCCGCTTGCCGCGATCTTGCCATCAGGGGCAAAGGCAAACGAGTTGGCCGTACCTGCCACCCGGGCATCCCGCAACGTCGTCCGCAGGGTGCCCTTGTGGCTATCCCACAGCTGCACATATTGCTTGGCCGGGCCAGTGCGCGTGACCCAGAGGGCGCCATCGGGAGACAGGCACAGATCGCTGAAATGATCCTCCTTGGGCCGGTGGACGGTTTGCACCCGCTCCCCCGTGTCTGTCCGCCACACTTGCCCGATGTCATCCCGGCTAGCCGTGAGCAAGGTGCGGCTATCCCCGAGGAAGCGAACGGCGACCGGTCGGCCTCGGTCAACTGAAAGCACACGCAGTTCCTGTCCCGTCGTGGTCTCCAAGAGCGAAACGGTGCCGCGGGTGGTTCCGACCGCCACCATTTTCCCGTCATTGGCCAGATCCACGCGCCACAGCCCTGGCACCGCTGTCAGATCCAGCACGAAAGCGGTCTGACGTTGCACGGAGTCCCAGACCCGCAACTGGTGCTCGCTGTCCACGGTGATCAGCCGGCCGTCGGGGGCAAATGTCCCCTGGACCACCGGGCCCTGGTGCCCTTCGAACAGCACGGCTTGGCGGTGGAGGAGATTCCACTGGTACCGCCACACGAAATCGCGCAGGTCTTCCTCGCTTTCCTGAGGAAGGTGCGCCTCCAATAGATCACGCACGGCTCGGGCTGTGCCATCGTCACTTTGCCAGAGTTCGCCGGCCAACTGCATGTCGGTGAGGTAACGCGCCCGGCGGGCCAAGGCCTTTTGCCGCTCGGCCTCCTGGCGCTGTGCGGCCTCCTGGTTCAAGGCCCAGGTGGTCTTCAGATACGCACCGGAAGCAGTCGCGGCCGCCACGGCCAGGATCACGAACACGGCGACCGTCAGGCTCGCCACGGCCGGGTTGCGCCGACACCACCGCCACACCTGCTCGCGGACGGTTACTGGCCGGGCTTGGATTGGCTCATCCTGGAGGAATCGCCGCAGATCCTCGGCCAGGGTATCGGCCGAGGCATAGCGCCGTGCCGGATCCTTGTCCATGGCCTTGTGTACAATCGTTTCGAGGTCGCGCGGAATGCTGGGGTCCACGCTCCGCAGCCGGGGCGGTTCTTGGTTCTTGACCTGATCGATCAAATGGAATCGATCGGGAGCGTCGAAGGCTGGTCGCAACGCCAGCAGTTCGTACAGCGTTGTCCCCAGGGCGTAGATATCCGCCCGGACGTCACACTCTCCCTGGAAGCGTTCCGGCGCCATGTAGCGAAATGTACCCAGGATGTCGCCGATATAGGTCAGGGGATCATCGTCGGTCTTCGCCAGGCCGAAGTCGGTTACCCACACCACCCCGGCAGCGTCCAGCAGCAGATTGGAGGGCTTGATGTCGCGATGAATGATGCCGCGTGCATGTGCGTAAGCCAAGGCCAGGGCCACTTGCTGACCGATGCGCGCCACGCTAGCCGGGTAGTGGCTCCGCCCCGAGCCAATCGCCGCCAACGAGATGTTCCCCGGGAGACTCGGCATCGACGCGGCCCCCATTTTGGATTCCGGCAAGGAAGGAACCTCGTCGATGGTTTGAGGCTCGCCGAAAGCGGGCAGAGCGGACGAACGGGGAGTCGCCAGGTTTTCGGCGCGGAATTGGCCCGTCCACAGGGAGTGCGCAATCGCCGCCGCTCCCGGGCGGTTGGGAACGTGTGCACGAAGCCGTTGCAAATCCTTCACGACCTTATCGAGGCCCTGGCCGGCGATAAGCTGCATGGCATAGTAACACGTGTCGCCTTCCTGTCCGACTTCGAAGACCGGCACGATATTGCTATGGTGCAACCGAGCAGCCGCACGGGCTTCGCGGCGGAACCGCTCCAACGCCTGGCCATCGTGCAAGCGGCCCAGCGGCAAAATCTTGAGAGCTACGCGCCGGCCCAGCGAGATCTGTTCGGCCTCATAGACCACGCCCATGCCGCCCCGGCCGAGCTCGTGGTAGATCCGGTAGCCATGCAATTGAGGAAGCGCGGAGACGAGCCCCTCGAAAGTGGGAGCATCTTTCGCACAGGCACCCGACGGTGAGGCATGCAGCAGTTTTTCCACCGCATCGGTGCCGCGCCAGAGCCGTCGCAGCGCGGGCAGCAAGTCCGGACAATGCCGACACAGCTCCTCCGGCGATACCTGATGGCCTTGTTGGCGCAGGTCGTCTGCCAGCAACAGCAAATCTACGAGGCGGTCATCGAGAGTCATGGCAGTTCTCCTGGACTCCTGTGCTCCTATCGCGAGAGCACAGGGAACCATGAAGGGATTTTACCGGCAATTACCTGTTGCAGGCTAGCAGCGAGCTGCACGCAAGTCAGGGGCATCTCTCGTACATCCTGCAGTTGGCTGTGTCCGTTTGGCGGTGGTTTGGAGAACGGCGCGGGGCGCATCCGCACGCGGTTCTGCGAACCGCCGCTCCATAAAAACGGATACCTTCAACCAGATCGTGCATCAGGTACCGGCGTGAAAGGGTGCCAGGGGCTGTAATGATGGCGAAGGACTCGCCCAACGGTATCCGGATCAACCTCAAAAGATCGTTTGGGGAGCGCGGGCATCGCTATTAAATGACTTGCAGCGAAGGGAGTCTCCTTCACTTTCTCGTTGTAAGCATGAACCATGAGCGCATGGAGGTTTACGGCATCCTGGATGTTGTACGCCAGCAAGCTTTCGAGCGCCTTGACGTTCCCCTGGGTGCGGTATTCTGCCCATAACAGGACGGCCACGAAGCCATCGATGCCTTCCAGTCCCGGCCGGCCGATGCCCAGCCGTGACTCGCAGCCCTTCAGACCACCTCTGAGGCCAAGGCTCCGGAGTGGGTGCATCAAATCGATGTGCGCGTGCGGCAAGCGGATGTTAAAGGATCGCTCGATGAAAGGGATGTCGAACGCCTTCCCGTTGTACGTGACCAGGAGGCGATACTCCATCACGGCGGCCGGGAAGTCGTGGAGGTTGTCCCCATTCACGAAGTACTGCGTGGTCCGGCCGTCGTACAAGGCAATCGTTGTGATCTCCGCACGCGCGGACAGGCCTGTGGTCTCGATGTCGAGAAAAGCGCACTTGTCCTGAAAGTCCGAATAGAGGCGCCAGTGTTGGTTGCTCGGTAAGGTCTCGGCGAAATAACTGGGGTTACGGTTCGCGTGGTTGTCGAAGGATTGCTGGATATGACTAGTCCAGGATTCCAGGATGGTGCGTGGCAGCGGGAGGCCTGTTTGGGGCCAATGCGAATGCCAAGACGTGACCCCGGCATCCCACAGCTTCCGTTCTGTTTTCGGGCCGATTCCGGGCAGATGGCAAAAGGTGTTCATCAGCATCGTAACACGCTACTCGCTCCAGGAATGAGGGGGGTTCGGGGAAAATCTGGCCCGTTGGCCCTGTGACTCCGTTTGCTCTGCAAGTGCCTGCTACCACCTGCTCCATTTCCTCCCCCGTCAGACTTCCTGAGGAAGGACAGGCGAAGTAGCGACTGTCAATAATGGTTTACGAGTCAGGGAAGCGGTCGGGCATCTCGAACCGGTCACTGCGAAGAGGCGGCTGAGTGCCACGGCCGTCAACCCTCCGAGGCCGATGAGTGCCCAACCGGCGGGCGGGGGTGCAGCCAAACCCAGGAGATTTCGCAACGGACGCAAAGTTAACGTTGCGAGCAAAAACCCAGCCGAGCCGCCCACTGCTCCGAGGACGGTTCCATTGAGGTTTGCTTCCGACCAGCCGACGTCGAGAGTCTGAGCCAGTTGCGTGGTGACTACCGTCCCGAAGGCCACGGCCCCGGCCTCGGATGGCGTACTCCAGCGCCGGGCCAAGAGATACGCTGCCAGGGCAGGGAGCGCCGTCGCCGTGCCGCGGCGAAAGACATCCCGGCGCAGCGGGGCATCGAGCGCAGCCGTCCCCTCTCGGGCCAGGGCGGCCAAGTTGCGGTTTTCCGGCGGCTGGAGAACAACGGACAACGCTGGCAGCGCGTCGGTGATCAGGTTGACGGCCAGGATCTGCCGCGTGTTGAGGGGAGAGGCAAACCCCAGGGCCGTGGTGCCCACGATCAACCCCAGCTCGCCAAGATTGCCACCCAGGAGCAGGCCCAGCGCGCCGCGCATGTTCCGCCAGAAGCCGCGACCCTCGACCAACGCCTCCACCAGCGTGGCAAAATTGTCGTCCGCGAGCACCACATCAGCGGCCTGGCGGGCCACTTCGGTGCCCCCCCGGCCCATGGCCACGCCCACGTCCGCCAGCCGAAGTGCCGGCGCATCATTGACTCCGTCTCCCGTCATGGCCACGGTGTGGCCCCGGCGCCGCAAGCTCTCGATGATGCGGAGCTTGTCGAGCGGTGTTGCCCGGGCAATGACCTTCGCCTGCTCCAGGCGCCGATCGAGGGCAGCATCGTCCAGCGCGGTGAGGTCTGCACCGGTAAGGATTTCGCTCTCGCCATCCAACAGCCCGATGGTGCGAGCAATTGTCCGGGCGGTGGCAGGATGGTCGCCCGTGATCATGAGAACACGCACCCCCGCCTCCCGACAACGGCGCACCGCACTCGGCACGGTCGGCCGAATGGGGTCGCTGATCCCCACGAAGCCGAGCGCACACAGACCTTGGGGGTCGCCGAGCGGCGTGTCCGGCGGACCGTCGGCGACCATAAGGATTCGTAGACCGCGTTCGCTCAAACGCTGTACCTGTCCCAGCAAGGCCTGCCGACCAGCTTCCTCCAGAGGCTGATCGGTGCCGTCGCGGCGCACCTGCGTGCAGCGCGGGCAGACCGTTTCCGGAGCACCCTTGAGGCAGAAGCGGCCGGCAACAACGGCAGCATGATAAGCCTGTCCCGGCTCGAACGGAGCATCCCGTTGCCGGGGCCGCGCCAGTTGATCCTCCAATCCAGCCGCACGAGCAGCCGTGATCACGGCAACATCGGTGGGATGAGCAATCGCATCGGCGGCCTGAGGGTGTGGACTGGCCAGGGCGGCGACGAGGAGCACGTCTCGTAAGTCGCCCGACGCAGGGAAATCAACAGAGGGAGAGACAGCCTGCTCCTCTCCCCCTCTCCTTGTCTCCTTG
>DATGIQ010000377.1:0-14651 GCA_035295665.1 Gemmataceae bacterium
CAACCAACCGGACCATGGAGGAGACGGTGCGCCAAAAACTTCACAGGCACGCGGACCAGGTGGCCGACTTCTGCAGGCTCCCGGTCCGACGACCAGCCATGCTCCGGGACGGACACACCTGAGTAAGCTCGCGTGATGATCCGAGGCGTGAGGGGCTGGGATTGTCAGGGCCCGTATGGCCGCCCTGGGCTCCAACGGAAACTGAAAAGCCTGGCCACGGACTCTACTTCTTGCTTGCCGCACGCCTCCGCCGGCCGCTGAGCAGGTAAATGTCCGAGCGTACCTCGGTCAGCGGATCGCCGGCGGAGTCGATGCCGTCGACGCGCGGGACGGGATCGAAAATGATTCGGCTTCTCTCCGGCTCTTCCTCGCCGACGCGCGCGGTCAGCATAATCGTGCCGAAAGGGAGCTCCGGACGGCTACCCGGCCAAGTCTGGCTGGCGTCCGTTACGTCGTCACCCGGCTCTGCCATCTGAACGAAGACTCCCAGCTGCACCGACCCTTGCGCCAACCTCGGTCCGATTTCGTCGAACAGGAAATTGGCGGGTTTTTGAGAGGCCTGTTCGTCGGTGAGATACTCCGTCCCAGACCCTGGTCGGATACGGAACCGCCCGTGGCGGCTCACGCCTGCGGCGTTCGTGAACCGGAAGGCCGTGACGGCGAAGAAGGCCTCCCGGCTGAAGCTGGTCGGGATTGGCTTCGGTGTTTCCACGAACCGTTTGGCGTTCGGATGCGTGGCAAGAAAGGCACCCATGGCCGCGGGGTTGCCAGCCCTCGCGGCAAGAGCGGCACGGAGGAACTCCAGGAACTGCTCCCCGGTACGGACAGGAAAGCCGTCCGTCGAGTGGGCGACGATGTCCGTATGGGCATGCTCGCCAAGGTGGAAGCGGACGGCGAGCCCGCGCGGACCAGAGCGCTGCGGGTCGTTATCGGGGATCGTCGGCACGCCCGTCGAGTCCGAATAGCGAACCGTCACCGGCGTGGACGCCCCGCGCGCGTGGGGGGCGTGGGTCAAGTTCACCGCCTCCCGCGTCGGCACAAACGTACCGACGCACATTAATCCCTTGGCGTGGGCGGGCCGGAAGCCTGGGTGTAAGCCCGAGAGTGCGTCGAGAGCTTCGAGCAGCTGCTCTGCGAGTGCAAGATTCGTGTAAGTGCCGGCTGGCATGCGAATCTCCCTGGAACTTGGCCTGCCTGGGCATGGCGAAAGCTGCTGTGTAATCATATGGCCAGCAGCACGGCGCGATTAGTTAGGTCGACGGCCAGGGGTCGTTGCTGGCCGCGCTCGAATGCCCTGCCGGGCTGTTTTTGTTCTTGGTGGCCTTGGCACCATAAGGGCAGCGCATCAGCCCGAAGAAGAATTCGAGCCTGGGGAGCTGGGAAACCGCCAAGCTCCGGACCCATTTGCTATCCATCGCACCGGGCCAGTCGGATACCGCTGAATTGCCAGCGCGCGACCGGCGGGAAGAAGTTGCGGTACGTTCGCCGTGCGTGGCTACAAGGCGTGGCACAGGATGCCCCGCGCAGCACTAGTTGGTTGCACATGAACTTACCGTTGTATTCGCCCAGCGCTCCGGCCGCTGGCTGGTATCCCGGATAGCCGGTATAGGCACTCGCCGTCCACTGCCAGATGTCGCCGTAGAGCCGGACGAGTGGCCCGTGGTCATTTGCCGCCGGGGCCGCCGCCGGATGAAAGCGGCCCGCCTCCAGAAAATGACCGGACAGAGGCACGTCCGCCGCCGCCGTCTCCCATTCGGCCTCCGTGGGCAGCCGCGCGCCGGCCCAGCGCGCAAAGGCGTCCGCCTCATAATAACTGACATGACAGACCGGCTCATGAGGCTCAACCGGCCGGAGCCCCGCCAACGTGGCCTGGAGCCACCCGCCTTCGTGCCTGTGCCAGTACAGGGGCGCCTCCCAGCCGCGCTCCTGCCTCGTCGTCCAGCCTTCCGCCAGCCATAGGTCCGGCCGCTGGTAGCCGCCATCTTCCATAAACTCCAGATACTCCTCATTGGTGACCGGCCGGCTGGCCAGCTGGAAGTCCTGCAGGAACACGCGATGCCGGGGCAGCTCGTTATCGAACGCAAAGCCGGCGCCCGCGTGGCCCAGTGTGTAGACTCCTTCGGGATAGGATAGCCAGCGCAGATATACGGCCGGCCCGCTCCCGGGCACGGCCTCCCGGTAGACCGGATGGAGCGGATTGTTCGCGAATGCGTTTTTCAAGTCCGTAATGATCAGTTCCTGGTGCTGCTGCTCGTGATGCAGCCCGAGGACAATAGTTTCTCGAAGCTCAGCCGTCCGGGCATCGGCTCGGTTCAGGAATTCCGCGATCCGTTCATCGACATGGGCCCGGTAGCGGAACACGTCGGCCACCGTGGGGCGCGACAGCAGGCCACGCTGCGGCCGCGGCCAGCGCTCGCCGACAGCGTTGTAATAGGAGTTGAACAGAAGGCTGAACTGCGGGTGGAACGGTTGGTAGTCCGGCAGCCCGGGCAGGAGCACAAACGTCTCGAAGAACCAGCTGGTGTGGGCCAGGTGCCATTTGACCGGACTGGCATCAGGCATCGACTGGATGATAAAGTCTTCGGTGGCCAGGGAGCCGCACAGGGACTCGGTGCATGAACGCACTTCGCGGTAGCGCGTGGCCAAATCGGCCGTATCCTGCGCTGAGGAACTGCCCGAAAGTGACTGCGCGACGGGAAGAGACAGTTGAGGCATGGGAGTCCTCGGCGCCTAGGCCCTTCAACACCGACCGCGACACGTTATTACCCTATGGACTCAGGGGTTTCCGGTCAGCGGGGCGGGCACTGGCCAAAGTAGAACCGCTTTGCCTTCTCCCGCCGAGGCCAGGACCTTGCTGTCCGCAGAGAACGCTACCGCGTACACGGCGGTGTGGTGGCCAACATACGGACGTGCTTCCTTCTGCACGGTCCGGTTCCACAGATGGACGAGCTGATCATCGCCGGCCGCTGCGATCCATCGGCCGTCGGGTGAGCAGGCCACGCCGTAGAACGGGTCCGACCCGCCGTGAAGGACCAGGGCAAACTTGCCGCTGGCCAATTCCCATTGCAGGACGGTTTTGTCACCGCTCGCCGAAGCCAGCAACTTGCCATCTGGTGAGTAAGCGATCCGGTATACCTCTCCCGTGTGTCCTCGGAGAATCCGACGAGTTTGGCCCTTGGCTACGTTCCAGATTCGGACGGTCTTGTCGCTGCTGCTCGAAGCGAGGGTCTGATGATCCGGCGCGAAAGCCAAGCCGTATACCTGCCTGTCATGTCCTTTTAGAGTAAATCGTTCCCTCCCCGAGGCCAGGTCCCATAGCTTTACCGTGGCATCCGCACCGCCTGAAGCCAGCGTTGTGCCGTCGGCGGAAAACGCCACGCAGTAGACGGCGTCGCTGTGCCCCTGGAACACTCGCCCAACCGCTCCGGTCGCAGCATCCCAGACACGCACGGTCTTGTCCCCGCTGGCTGAAGCGATGGTCCGGCCGCTCGGGGAGACGGCAACTCCGTACACGGGTCCGGAATGGCCCGCCAATGTCCGTTGAACTTGCTTGTTGGCAACATCCCACACTTTCACCGTCTCGTCCGCGCTAGCCGAAACGAGCTGCCTCCCGTCCGGACTGAACGCCAGGCTGTACACATTGTCCGTGTGCCCGGCGAGCGCCACCATCGCTTGACCGCCGGCGCGCTTGACTGGCTGTTGAAGCAGAAGCGTCGGAGCAAGGATAGCCAGGAAGAGCAGTTGGACTGGTGGCATCATGGAGACCCGGGTACGGAGAGGGCCAGCGCCTGCCTGGGCCGAGACGAGCAGCCGTTCCCTTTGCCCTAGCGGCTCGTCACCGCCCGGATGCGGACGTAGACGTCTGTACCGACCTTGGGCGCTTTCGTCCAATCGAAACGCACCGTCGGCTTGGGGTCGTAGAGTGGGTAGCGGTTATCGGCAATGATGCCGCCGGCACAGTCGCAGGGACAGGCAATGCAGCCCGTGCCCGACTTGTGGATGGCCCCGCTGCCGTGGAAGACAAAACTGGGCGTCCACGGCTTGGCGACTGGCTGACCGTTGACCACCACACGCTCCTGAACCAGGTCTTGGTACGCCCGCTCCACCCAGCGGTCGCCCTCGCGCCAGAAGACGGAGATGATCACCGGGTCGCCCTGTAGGTAGTCTTCCGGTTTCGTGTCCGCCTTCAGGCCGCTGTGCCGCTTGGCCTCATCGATGCTGTAATGGACGCGCGTCTTCGCATCCAGGTTGACGAGCGCCGCGTAGACCTCTTCCGTGGAAACATCCACGAGAAGGACGAAGTAGCTGGCCATTTTGGCATCACTCCCCGCAGCCTGCGCGCAGCCAACGAAGGCCTGGACGCGCTCGCCCCAGTCGTCAACGCAGGGCTTATGCTTGGGGTGCTGGATCTTGGCGTGCAGGATCACCTCACTCCGGCTCTTATCGACTACCAACGTGCCCGCGGCCGGGAGATGGGCAAAAGCTTGGTTGGCGTCATCACGCAGGTCGCCGAAGGTCAGAGCGGCGAGGACAGAGATCATCATGAGCGGGGACATGAATCATTTCCTCCACGTGGGATCAACGAGCACCATCTGCTACGTTCCTGCTCGCAATGCTCAGAGCATTATGTGGCCGGCGGGATTATCGACCGCCAGTACCGCACGGACGAGCATCGTGCAGGATGCTTCGATTATTCCGAGGTCAACGGCACAAGGGACTGGACACGCCGTCACGAAGAACGGCGAAGTCAGGTAAAGCCATAGGCAGATTGAATGGGGCTTGGCAGAAGTGGAGCAGCGTCGCGATAGGCAAAGCTGAGCTGGTGCGGCATGCAATTCATCGCGCGACTCCTGGTGACAGATCTCCCCAATCGTACGGCTCGGTGCGCATGCTTGTCAAGGAGGCTTCCCGGAACGCTCCATAGCTGCGCGCTGTCCTTCGAGAGATGTCGCTGTCTGAATCGGTTCCCATACACCCCAGGCAAGAGAAAGTTCGCGCGCGACAGGGGCTGTCTCTTCGCCAGCGCCGGGACCACCGTGAACGACGGCTACCTTAAACGGTGGCTTGCCGTATTTCCTCAGGTTGTTCAACCGTTCTCTGTAACGCTGCGTGGAGCAGTACGCTTCCCAGCCCGCACGCTCGTGATCACTCAATCCCCACCTACCCGTCTTCCCACTCCCACACCCAATCGTCATCCCCTCATGGGCGCCGCCTTCCGCACACGATATACTCGAAAGGAGAGCTTTCGAGCCCTCGGGAAGAGAGATTGCTACTGCTGAGGATCGCATCGATGGCCACCGATCTGCATCCTGTTCAACCTGTCTCCGCCGCCAAGAAACATGAGGCGTTCGTTTCGGCGCAATTGGCTCGTGCCCGCCTTCGCATCCGCTCCCTGGATCTGGCCGCGGCCGGGCTGGGCCTGTTGATCCTCACGCTGGTTTACGGCTTGGTCCTGGCCCTCTGTGATCGCTGGCTCGAGCTTTCCGCGCTGGTCCGGCAAATCGCGTTCGCTCTCTATGCCGTCGGCGGCTGCGTGTACCTGGGTCTGTACGTAATCCGGCCATTGTTTCGGCCCATCAACCCCTATTACACCGCACGCCGGCTCGAAGACACCGTCCCCCACGCCAAGAACAGCATCGTCAACTGGCTCGATCTACATCAACAAGCCATCGCACCCGCGTTCCGCAATGCCATCGGCCAGCAGGCCGCCCGGGACCTCGCCGACGCCGATGTGGAGCAGGCGATCAGTGCTCGCCGGACTTCCTGGATGGGCGCCGCTGCCGCGGGCCTGTTCGTGTGTCTGTTGATCCTGTTCGTGCTCGGGCCACGCCAGTTCATGTCGCTCATGAGCCGGGCGTTTGCCCCGTTCGTCGAAGCGCCCATCGCCACGCGGACACGGATCCTGATCGAACAGCCCGAGGGCGGCGATGTCACGATCCCCATCGGCCAAGCCGTTCGCTTTGTAGCTTGGGTCGAAGGAAGAATTCCGGAAAACTCTTCTCCCGAAGCCCTCCGGCTCCTGTATCGCTATAATCCCAGCGACCCGTACCAGACACGCTTGCTCGAACAGGGAGAGTCCACCCGCCAATGGTTCGCCAACCTGTTGGCTTCCGAGGTGCACAACGGCTTCTGGTACAAAATGGCCGGCGGCGATGCCGAGACGGCCGAGTACCACGTCGGTGTGCGTTCCACTCCCCTCTTGACCGGTTTTGACGTCACCTATCATTACCGTCCCTACCTCGGCTGGCCCGATCGCATCACCCACGACCAAAACCTGCAAGACCTGCGCGGCACCGAAATCACGTTGCTGGCCCGCACCAACCGGACCGTCAAGGACGGTCTTCTGGGCATCGAGGGGCAAAAAGAAACCATGGCCGGCGAGCTGGTGGCCGATGACCCGCAGGCGCTGCGCTTCCATCTCCGTCTGGACAAGGACGGAAATTACCGCATCTGGTTCCGATCCGTGGAAAATGAACGCAACACGGATCCCATGGCTTACACCATCCGCGTTCTCCAGGATCACCCGCCCCAGGTGGAGCTGACCAAGCCCGGCGAAGACACCGAATTGCCGGCCAACGGCGTCTTGCACCTGGAGGGCTCGGCCAACGACGATTTCGGCATCGCCAGCCTCAACCTGCGCATGAAGCTGGAGAACGGCACCGTCCTGCAACCGAAGCCGTACCGTAAGGGCGAGGCGTTGCGGCGGGGCGACGGCAGCTTTCCGCAGATGCTCGCTTACCACGACTTTGTGGAGCTAGATAAACTCCAACGGGACGATGGCAAGCCGATCGAATCGTTGCCGGTAGGTGCGAAATTGGAATACTGGTTGGAAGCGGTGGATAATTGCGATTATCCAGGTCCCAACACCGGGGCGAGCAAGCACTTCACCGTCACGATCCGGGCTGCCGATCCCAATCAGAAAAAACAAGCCCAGGATCGTCAGGAAGCCCGCCAGGAGCAGCAGAAGCACGAGAAGAAACAGGATCAGGATTTGCAGAAGCAAAAGCGTGAAGGTTCGGACCGGCCCCAAGAGCAGAATCCGCCGCCCGAAGCCAATCCGCAAAACCAGGAAGGAGGCCAGCAGAACGAAGACGAGCTGAACAAGCAAAAGGAGAAGATCGAGAACGCAATCAAAAAGAATGAGCAGCAACAAAAAAGCGGCGAAAAAGGGGAAAACGGCGGCCAGACTCAGGAATCGAATGGCCAGGGCAAAAGCGACAACGCTTCCGAGAAGCCGATGAACCAAGGTCAGGGCAACGGCAAAGAAGGAGGCGAGCCCAAACCACAGGCCAATCAAAACAAGAATTCTGGCAAGCCGGATGCGAACACGCAAAAGCAGGAGCAAAAGGGGGACGGCCAGGCGGGGTCCCGGTCGGAAGCCAATTCGGAGAAACAGGGCGGCCAGCAGAATAAGGAACGCCGGACCGATCCAGGGATGAACGAAGGGAACCAGCAGCGAAAGGAAACAGCGCCGAACCAGCCGAACGGAGCCAATTCCACGGGCCAGGATGCGCAACCCCGTCCGAAGCCCAATACGGATGCGCAGCCCCAGGACCGAACCACCCCGCCATCCGGAACCGGTGAAAAGAGCACCGAGCCGAAGCGAAACGAAGGCACCGCCGGCCAGAATGCCGAGAAGAAGGAGCAAAACCCCAACCCAGGCCAAGGCGAAAGGAAGAACGAACAGCAACCGGCTCAGCCCAACACGGGGCAGCAAACCGCTGGCGAAAAGAGTGGCGCGGATCGGAAGCCCTCGTCCAAGCCCGATGCGGGCAGCCAGCCGAACACCGGTAACAAGTCGGATTCGGGAGCCGAGAAGCCGGAGAAGCCGGAGAAAAAAGGAGCCGCCCAGGAAGGGGCCAAACCAGAGAAGGCCCCACCGAAGAGCGAAGAGAGACAGGGCGCCAAGGCCGGATCCGAGCAAGAGAAGAATCGAGAGCCGCAAGGCAAGGACGGCCAGGCGAGCGGTGACCAGAAGCGGGATGGCCAGTCGGAGAAAGCTGAGAAAAAAGGTTCCAGCCAATCCGGGTCCAAGCAGGAGGCTGGCCAATCCAAGGGCGAAGAGAAGCAGGGGACCGGCTCGGAAAACGCTCCTCAGCAGAACCCCAAGCAACCGTCGGGAAATCCACCGGCCGGTGAGAAGCAAGAGCGTGGCACTTCGGGACAGCAACCGGAAAAAGGCCCGCAGCAAGGCGCTCCCGAGAAGCGCGGATCCCAGGACGAATCCAACGCCGACAACCGCCGTCCCACGAAATCCCAGCAGCAGGAGAAGAACCAGAATCCCACGGCCAAGGGGACCCAGGGGGCAAACGAGGCGGAAAAGAAAGATCCGACCGGTTCCGGATCCGGGCAAACGGATCAACGGCAACCTTCCAAGCCGGACGGTTCTGGTGCGGCACAGGCGCGAGAAAAGGCCAAAGAGGAGATTACTCGGCTATCCGAGGCACTCAAGAGCAGTGAGGAGAAAACCCGGTCGGATGCCCGGAAACGACTCGAGAAACTCCGCAAGCAGGCCCAAGATCCAGCCGCACGCCAGGCCGCGGCCGACGCTTTGGAGAAATCGGACCGAGAGAGCACCGGCAAGCCGGAGCAAAAAGACAGTGGGTCCAAGCCTGCTGCCAGCACCGAGCGCTCAGAAACCCAAGCCGGTGGAAAAGATGGCGAAACTCGCCCCCGTCCCGAAAAGGGGGAACAAGGCAATCAAAACCCGGCGATACAAAAAGGCGAAAACGGCACCGGCCAATCGGATTCGACCAAGGGCGAACGCAAAAGTCGGGATCGGACGGATACCCAAGGGAAGTCCGAGCCAGCACCTGGTGAGCGCCATGACCAGGCACCCCCGTCCCAGAAGCCTGGTGGCAGCGGCGGATCGAGCGGGCGGAGCGGTCAGGAACCCGCGGCCGAGAATCCAAAATCTGACTCTTCCCGCGACGATCGGCCCAATCGGGAGCAGGATCCTCCTCAACCGCCCGCATCTCCGAACGCCGCCTTCGAGAAGCGGGCTGGCGAGATGCAGTTGGACGACATCAAGAAACGGATCAACAAGGACGTCCTCAATCAACTCAACATGACCCAAGAAGATTTCGATAAATTCGCCAAGGCCTACGCGGAGATGCTCAAACGGAAACAGCCGTCGGCTCCCGACAAGGAGACCCTGGCCACTCCGCAACGCGGAAACCGGACTTCGCCCAATCAGAATCTTCGGCGGGTCGATCCGCGCGAGCAGAGCAAAGACGGCAAGATGCAGCGTCTAGGGCCGGGTGCCGCACCTCTGGAATTCCGGGATGCCTACCGCGAATTCAGCCGGAAAATCTCGGAATTGGAGCAACCCAAGGACAAAAAATGAGAACCTCTAAAAAAGGAGTCTGGAACTCTACAAGCAAGGTTCCAGGCACCTTTTTCTTGGTGCTAGCGGACAAACCTTCTCGTAGCTCCGGGACACCAGCCGGACGCGCAAGCGCAGGAAGGGGTTAGGCTATCCCTGCGCTTGCGCGTCCGGCTGGTGTCCCGTGGCTCCTAGTATTTCTAGCCGAGCCGGAATGTGGCTTTCGGTAGTTTCCTGCATGGAAAGGCTATGTCTTCTCCACACCGCTATCTGGTCTCCTTCGGTCCCAAGCAGACTCCCCATTTCTTCACCGATATCCTGGTGATCGGCGCCGGCATCGCGGGACTGCGGGCGGCTCTCGAAGTGCCGCCGGAACTCCGTGTGCTGGTGGTGACCAAGGACAATGTCGCCCAGAGCAACAGCACCTATGCCCAGGGCGGCATCGCCGGCGTCCTATCCCCCGAGGATCGCTTCGAGAACCATATCGAAGACACCCTTCAGGCCGGAGCCGGTTTATGCGACCGCGACATTGTGGAATTGGTCGTCCGGGAGGCTCCGCACCAGATCAACGACCTGATCCGCTGGGGCACCCATTTTGACGAAGAGAATGGCCAGCTGGCCCTGACGCGCGAGGGTGGCCACAGCCATCGCCGCATCGTGCATGCCCTGGGTGACGCCACCGGCCATGAAGTCATGCGGGCCGTGATTGCCAAAGCGCGCCAGACCGCCAACATCACGATCTGGGACAAGACCTTCACCATCGATCTGCTGACGCCGGAAGGGGTTTGCGCCGGCGCCCTCGTCCATCGGCCGGGACGCGATCATTTGCTGATCTGGGCCAAGCAGACGATCCTGGCCAGTGGCGGCGCCGGCATGGTCTATCGGGAAACGACCAACCCGCCGGTCGCCACCGGAGACGGCATGGCCGCGGCCTACCGGGCCGGGGCCGAGCTGCGCGACATGGAGTTCATGCAATTCCATCCCACCGTTCTCTACGTGGCCGGGTCCAGTCGGTATCTCATCAGCGAAGCGGTGCGCGGTGAAGGAGCGTTCCTGCGTGACAAGAATGGCGTCCGCTTCATGCTCGAAGTGGACGAGCGGGCCGAGCTGGCGCCCCGCGATGTGGTGGCCCAGGCAATCTTTCGTTGCATGGACCGCACGCAGCATCCCAATGTGTATCTCGATCTCTCCCATCTCGATCCGGAGCGCGTCCGGCAGCGGTTCCCCGGAATTGACCGCGTATGCCGCTCCTTTGGACTCGATATCACCCGCGACCGGATCCCGGTTCGCCCCGGAGCCCACTACATGGTCGGCGGGGTTACGGTGGATGCCCAGGGCCGAACCACGTTGCCGGGGCTCTGGGCCGCCGGCGAAGTGAGCTCCAGCGGCCTGCACGGAGCCAATCGCCTCGCTTCCAACAGTCTGCTGGAAGGGCTGGTGTTCGGAGCTTCCTGTGGCCGCGGCGCCGCCCTGGCCGCCTCCTGCATGCCGGATACGTTTATCGTCCCGCCCTATTCCTACGCGCAGGAGCAAGCAACCGAGGAAACGCTGGACGTGGCCGACGTAACCAACGCGCTGCGGAGTCTCATGGTGCGCAAGATGGGCATCGTCCGCGACCGCGCCGCCCTGTTGGAAGCGCAGCATACCGTGGCCTTCTGGTGCCGTTATGCCCTGGCCCGCACTTTCACTGCACAACCAGGCTGGGAGCTGCAGAATCTGCTGACCGTTGCCCGCCTCATGATTTGGGCCGCCCTGGAGCGACAGGAATCGCGCGGTGTGCACTATCGCAGCGATTTCCCGCACCGGGACGATGCCGGCTGGGGCCGCCATTTAACGTGTCCGCCGCTACCAAAGGATCTCGCATCGTAAGACCCGGCCGGCGCTGCCCGTACTCGGTACACGGTACGAGGGACACCACGCGGCACCGATCCGGCCCTATGCACTCTTGGTTCATGTTTCATATTCTTCCGAACGGTCGACCGAACCGTTCCTGCTGGCCATTTGCCGGGAAACTCCGCGTGCTTAAACTGAGCAAAAAGAACGGTTTGGGCTAGCTTGACAAGCCGGAACAAGTTTACTACGAAGAGAGTACCTCTCGCGATAACAAGATTCGGCGTAACACGAGACGGGGGCGGACGATAGCGAACGGAGAAAAAGAACGAAATTCGGAAGGTTTGGGTTGACAACACCCGATAGCAGATTAGAGTTCGACACCCACAGCGAAGAGCGCTCAAGGCCTGCTGACCCTGTCGATCCCAGGAGGATGTGAAGGACGCACTCCTACCCTTGTTCACCATAAACCGAGGATACTCTAATGTTCGCTGGCAAAGCGTTGATACCTTCCTGGTTGGATTCGGACCAGGAATCTCCCTGGTGGGCGCCCGTCGGCGACCACACGGATGAAATCCCCGTCCTCTTCGGCCGCGCAGACGAAGAAGAAGAGGACGTGGAAGACGAGGATGAAGAAGATGACTTGGAAGAAGAGGATGAGGATTTTGAGGACGACGAAGACCTCGATGAAGATTTTGAAGAAGACTTTGACGAGGAAGATTTCGAAGACGAAGACTTCGAAGATCTAGATGAGGATGAAGACTTTGACGACCTGGACGAAGAAGATCTCGACGAAGAGGACGAGGAGGAAGAGGACGAGGCGGAAGGCGGGGAATTCGAAGGTGAAGTGTAAGCGCACCGCCGACCGATGCGGGGGCTGTTGGGCATCCCGTGGAGAGGCATGGTCATGATCCAGCACATGCTCGGCTGGTTGCGCGCGGAAGCACGGGTGGGTCGGGCCCGGGGACGGTGGGCGCGCTGGATTGGCCGCAACTGGGCACGGGTGAGTTATGGCTATCGGGTCGAGCCGACCTGGCTCGAAGTCAACCGGTTTGAGGTTCCGATCCAGAACCTCCCGCCGCCGTTTGCCGGTTTCCGTATCGTGCAGCTCTCCGATTTTCACTGTAGCCGGCAGGTTACGCCGGCCTATCTGAGTGAGGCGGTCCATCTCGCCCAGGCCGAGACTCCCGACCTCGTCGTGTTGACAGGCGACTTCGTGCATCGCGGTTACAAGTATGTCAACGCGATGGCCAAACCGCTCGGCCGGCTGTCAGCGCCCCACGGCGTGTTCGCGGTCTTGGGCAATCACGATTTTTCCGTGCGCAACGCACTCGGCTTCCGCCGCTACCGGCATCTGCACCGCGCCGTGACCCACGCTCTGTCCACGCATGGTATTCGCGTCTTGCAGAATGAGTCGGTCCGTCTAGGTCATCATGGAGCCAGCCTTCATTTGGTCGGCGTGGACGACTTATGGAGCCGGGTCTGTGACCTCGATAGTGCGTTCGCCGATCTGCCCCCTTCGGTTCCTTGCGTGGTATTGGCCCATAATCCGCGCACCGTGGAAATCCTCGGCGACCGGCGCTGCGATTTAATGCTCAGTGGCCACACCCACGGAGGGCAAGTGCACGTGCCCGGACTGGGTCGGCCAACTCTGAGTCGCCGGGCCCGCCGCTTTGCCGCGGGGATGTACCGCCACGGCCACACCCAGGTCTATGTGAACAAGGGTGTCGGTTTCGGATTCCGCTTCCGTTTCGGAGTGCGTCCGGAGGTAGCGGTACTGACGCTGCAGCCGGCTTGAACAGCGAACGAGAACGCGGAAGAACGCGGATCGGAGCCGCGGCAATCCGCTAGATCCGCATTTCTCCGCGTTCGATTCCGTCCAGGCCGTCATTCCCCAAGTCATCCGCGAAGATTCCACTCTCGCCGCCACCACTCTCGAGACGATTCTCCGCCGGCCGCGCCGATGCAACTTGGGTCGGCTGGATGAGAGGTACCGCAACTTTCCCGTCCCAATTGGCAGCCGTGGAAACCTCCGCAGCTTTCGGCACATCCCCTGCTACGGGATTGGCAATCGCAACTACCTCCACCCCACGGGACGGGCTAAGCAAAGGCGTAGACAGGTGCACGATTTGGATCGGAGATTCCGCCGTCCGGGTTCGTTCGGCCGGTTGGGATTGGGTGAGCAGCTCCTCCTTCGATGCGGCTGCTCTGCTGCCCGGTGGAGGCGCAATGCCATTGATGAGGCCCTGAACGACCTGGTCGGCGATCGGACTGCCGAGACCGGTCACCAAATCGTAGCCGGGACCGGCTTGGTAACCGTTGTAGCCATCGACGATGTCGTTGTAGTACGTCGCATAGGAAGTGTTGGCCAAGTTGTACAGGGCGGGGATCGTCTGGGTCGCACCATCCAGCGAGCCAATTTTCTGCAGCGCCAGGGCCTGGTCGGCCAGCGCGATGAGTGCTGCCCACTGTTCCGAGCCGGCACTCGTGCCATAGACTCCCACCAGGCCATTAAAACCATAGCTGTCAACCACGTAATACGCGCTGTACAGGTCCGCGTTGTATGAGAAGTCGGGCGTGGTGCGCATGGCGTAGCCCTGGAAGGGTTGCTGGGCATTCGGCTCGGATTCGAACTTGCTGGGGCCGCCACCGCTTCCTGACCAGCCCGTTTCACTGGCAATGTTGTTGCTGTCGTCCAGCGTCAAGGCGGTCCCACCGATGCTCAGCACATTGGTCGAGGAGGAGGGCCAGATCACGCTGCCGCCGCTGTCCCCCGACGCCGCCACAAACGTAACTCCGCCCGGCAGACCGGACCCGCCGATGTGTCCGGATGGCGTCGTGAAATACGAATCGTCTCGGGTCTCGAGGGAGAATTCACTCGATCCCCAGCTCATCGTCACGGCCACGACACCGGGCTGCTGCCGGGCGTAATCGACGGCCGTCATCATGTCGCCCAGAGAACTCGTCTTGGCTTCGACAAGGAGGATGCTTGCCCCCGGCGCGATGGCGTGAGCCCATTGCACGTCCAAATTGATTTCCAGACCCCAGAGCAGGTCCGCGCTCGGTTGCCCTTCCGGTTGCGCGATGGTGAAGGCCGGGTCGGGGAGATTGAATTGCTGATCGAACGCGGTCAGATCCGACGCGGCGTTGGGATTGTCGTACGCATCGACGACGGCAATGGTTTGGCCCGTGCCATCGTAGGGAAGCTTATCGAAGCCGTACGCGTGAAGAATCTGGCTAGGGGCATAAATCGTGAGCAAGGTGCGTGGCTCCAGTTCTTCACAACGTAACCGACCATGCTTTTGAGTAACAGGATGCGTAGTTCTGACGAAGCCCAACATGCATACCTCCACAACGTAAACGCTGGTTTTCTGTCCGGTCACCGAAGCGCGCGACAGCGAACGCCACCGGGGGCGGGTACGAGTATACGGGATCGAAGACGGGTGGACAAATAAAATTTTTCGAAAATTTTGCAGTTGCTAAGAACCACGAATAG
>DATGIQ010000378.1:0-3518 GCA_035295665.1 Gemmataceae bacterium
AGCTGCGCTGGTGTCGTCATGCAGCTGTTAGATCAAATGCACCGTCAGCTGGCAACCTTGATCGTGCGCTTATCCTAAGCGGGCTGAGCCTTCGCCTTTCCGGAAAGAGCCAGCAACAGGCTCAGCGACACCAATCCGCACAGCAGTTGTTTCACCGACGAGATCCCCAGGCCAGTTCGGACGATCTTGCGACAAGCTCCAGTATGACTGGGCCGCCTCAAGAAAGCAACGAAACAAGAAAGGGCATCAGCCGCGTTCGACACGAACCTCCTGCCCCTGCCGTTGGCCCCGATCCCAGGTCTCCTCTGCAGGTCGCAAAAAACATTTGGCGTGCGCCCCGCTTGCGGGTATGCTCCTCTCATGGAACGCGATCGCTTCTATCCGATTGGCAGCTACTTCGCCGTCCCGTTCACCGTCGTGGATTGGCTGCCGGTGTTCGTCTGCGAAGCTGTTGGCAAGATCGTTCGCGGAAGTCTCAACTCCCGCCGCCGGCAGAAGGGCTTGCGTACCTACGCCTCCGTGATCCTGCCCACGCGCTTTCCTGGCATCTTGGTTCACGAGACGTTCCAGTCCAAACGGATTGGTATCGCCGGGCGGCTGCGCGCGGTGAAGAGTGCGGAAACGCCCGCGCTCCGGAGAGTGCTGGGCAGCAGATCGCTGGCGGCATGGTTATTTGGTTGCGCTGCCATTCTTGCGATGATTCTTCTGGGGCAGCCTGTGGCAGCGAGTTTTGTCACCGCGCCCGTCTACGCCGTGGGTCCTGGCTTCGTGACGGTGGGCGATTTCAATGGCGATGGCATCCCTGACCTGGCCTTGGCCACCAGCGGGACCTCTCCCAACTATACCGACGGTGGCGTAACGATCGCGCTGGGCAAGGGTGACGGCACTTTCCAACCTCCGCAGAGTTACAGCGTCGGTGCGCCGGCGCGATATGTGGTGATCGGGGACTTCAATGGCGACGGCAAGCTGGACCTCGTGACCGTGAACGGAAATGCTACGATCAGCGTACTGTTGGGCAATGGCGACGGCACCTTCCAGGCCGCCCAAAGCTTCTCCCCGGGGCGCTTTGACCTCGTCTCCGTGGCGGTGGGCGATTTCAACGGCGATGGCAACTTGGACTTAGTCGTAACGCGCGATCTCTACGGAATCAGTGTCTTGCTCGGCAACGGCGATGGGACCTTTCAACCGCCTCAAAACTATCCCGGAGCGGGGACCTTCGTGGCCGTGGGAGACTTTAACGGCGATGGCAATCTGCATATCGTCACCCAGGTTGGCACCGGTGTGGCGATTCTGCTCGGCAACGGGGATGGCACCTTCCACTCGGGGTCGAGCTACCCCGGGGGCGGACGAGCGGCGGCCGTCGGTGACTTCAACGGCGATGGCATACCCGACATCGTGATTGTGGGAGGCTCGGGCGTGGGTATCCTGCTCGGCAACGGGGACGGCACGTTCGTGCCTGGCCAAGTCTCTCTCACCGGGTCGGAATCGATGTCCGTCGCGCTGGGTGACTTCAACCACGATGGCCATGTCGACCTCGCGGTGGGCACGATATACGGGCTGGTGAGTATCCTCGTGGGCAATGGCGATGGCACCTTCCAAGCCGCCCAAAGCTTTGCCACCGGCAACATCGCAGCCTCCCTGGCGGCGGCGGACTTCAACGGCGATGGCCATGTCGACCTCGCCAGCGCAGACCATTCCGGCGTGTTTATCCTGCTGGGCAAGGGCGACGGCACGGTCCAGGCCGCCCACGTCTATGCGATCGGCGACGGCGACGTTTCCGTAGCTGTGGGCGATTTCAACGGCGATGGCATTCCCGATCTCGCTGTAGCCAGAGATCTGGGCAACGGCACGTTGAGCATCCTCTTGGGCAACGGCGATGGCACATTCCGTCCCGGCCCCAGCTACCCGGCCGGCATTTATCCGGTGTTCGTGCTCGCGGCGGATTTCAACGGCGACGGTCATCTCGACCTCGCCGTGCTCAATCCCGATCACGTGAGTACCGTGCAGATCTTCTTCGGCCAAGGCGATGGCACCTTCCAGCCGGACCAAAGCTACGCGGTGGGCCACTACGCGAGTTTCATGGCAGCCGGGGATTTCGACGGGGACGGGTTTCCCGACTTGGTCGTGGCGAACAGCGGAAACATTCGCGATGACGACACGACGGTGAGTGTACTATTGAGTAACGGCAACGGCACGTTCCAGGCGGCACAGAACTACTGGGTCGGGGATTTTCCGCAAACGGTGGCCGTGGCGGATTTCAATGGCGACGGCCATCTCGACCTCGCCGTCAGCATCGGCGAGCCAGGGGCGGGCCCGCTGAGTATCCTGTTCGGCAATGGCGATGGCACGTTTCAGGCCGCACAGAATTACTCCCTCGGCTCCGATTACTATTCCGTGCCGATTGTGGCGGCCGGCGACTTCAACGGCGATGGCCATCCGGACGTCGCGGTCGGCAGCGAGAACGATCAGAGAGTGCATGTGTTCTTGGGCAACGGGGATGGCACGTTCCAGGCCGGACAAAAGTATGCCGGATACGGCCCTTTCGCCATCGGCGATTTCAACCGCGACGGCTCCCTGGACCTGATCCTCAGTAAGAACTATTCGAGCCCCACGGTGGTCTTGCTGGGCAATGGCGACGGCACGTTTCGCCCTGTACCCGGCAGCCCGGTTGCCACTGTCCGCCCGGCAGCGGTGGCAGACTTCAATGGCGATGGTTATGCCGACCTCGCCGGGGGCTATGCCGGTGGCGTGGTCGTTCTGCTCAACGCGGCGGATTGGTAAGGCAGCGGATCCTAATCTCCCGCGCTCAGCGCGGGTCTCCGGACCAGGCCGCCTGCTGGAGCCCGTTTGCCTGCCTGGAATTTCCCAACCTTGCACCGCAGCCGGAGGCCGACTACGATAATGAGGTCGCCCTTCTTCCACCGACGCTTGGAAGCTTCTCATGCAGACGTCGTGGACGATGCTTGCTTCTGCTCTCCTCCATCCCACGCTGCTCCGCGTGTTGTCCCGCCTCGATTTTGCGCGCGGCTTTACCTGACCGCTGCCCCGGTAGCATCGGCGTGACCGGGCCTGGCTCTTTTCCGCTGCCGACATCGACATCGCGCGCGTATCTTTGGAAGTGCTTCCCGCACGCCAAACCGTGGACCTTGCTGAAGCCGATCGATTCGATGCCCCTTGGACCCTGAATCTCGAGGTGATCTCGTATGTTGCGATCCATATTGCTGTTGGCGACCTTGATGGTTGGGCTCTTCTCGACATGGGCGAACGCCGTGGACGAGACTGCCCCGGACCCTTCGAAAAAGGATGCCGTGTCGAAGAGCCGCTCCTTCCGGTTCACCTACGGTGCGACGGTCACCGGCCTCCCCGCCGGCAAGGTGGCGCGTATCTGGATACCGATTCCCCCGTCGAATAGCGACCAAGATGTACACATCGTATCCAAACAGCTACCCGCTGAGGGACAGATCACGCGGGAACCGAAGTTCGGCAATCAAATCCTCTATGTCGAAGCCAAGGCGGGG
>DATGIQ010000379.1:0-6613 GCA_035295665.1 Gemmataceae bacterium
TTCTGATCCTGTCCGAATGCATATTGGCCGTCTGCTTGACTACAAGCGGGGCGAGTCAGGAGCCAACGCCGCAGCCCAAGCAGGCCGAGTCCGGCAAGAACAAGCAAACCGGCCGCAAACCGAAAGAGGAGGAAGAAGACACGGCCAAACCGGCACGGAAGGTTCCCCTGCGCGTCGGCGATGAGGATCTGGATACGAATCCACCGGCGTCGGGCAAGCCCAGCACCGTCCCTACCACAGACTTGGAGCGCGAAGCCAAGCAGGCCAAGCATCCCGCCGTCCAGCAACTGTTCAGCACTTTGGCGAAACCGCACGATGTCATCACGATGGTCCAGAGCCTTCACGTCTGGCATGTTGAACCCATCGCGGAGTACGTCAATCCCAAGGCCGGGCCGGAACAAAAGCTCACGCTCCACCGCCTCGATCCCTCCGGTAACGCACGCCAATCGTTTTCCGCCAGCAGCAAGGAAATCCTCAGCTTCGAACCGTATGAGCAGCTGGCGCTGAAAAAGGTGGACGAGTTTCTCAAGAGTGGGCTCCAACAGGATACCACCAGCAAACGATACCTTTCGCGGCTGGAGATGTTCCAGGAGGCGGAAAAAGCGCTCGGGGCGGTGCTCCTGTTCCACGATTCGGCCGTGGAGCGTGGTTTGCGGAAGGGAGGTGCCTGGAATGAATCGCGGCACCAGCTCGTGGCCAAGCTGCAAGAGGTCCAGCTCAACCAATTGGAAGCGCTGATCGACCTCAAGAACTGGGAAGGCGCCCTGGACCTCGGTATTCGGCTGGCGGAGACCTACCCGGCGCAAAAGAACTTCCAAGATCGGATTATTCGCCTCCTCGCTCGGTCCGCCCGTGAGCCGCTCAAGAACAAACAATATCCGTTGACCCGCAAGTGGCTGCTGGTCTTGGAGGCTCAATTTCCCGGCAGCGCCGAATTGAAACCCATTCGCACAAAGCTGCAGGAGGAAGCTCAAAATTATCTGAACCAGGCGAAAGCGCTGGATTCGAAGAAGCAAACCCAGGCCGCGCTGGAAAAGCTCAATCTGGCCAAAGACATCGATCCGGAGCTTGCGGGCTTGCGGGATTTCGAGCTACGCCTTACCCAGGCGAATCCGGTGCTCTATGTCGGCGTCCATGATCTGCCGGAGAATCTGTCGCCGGCTACGGCTTATCTCGATTCCGAAAAGCAAGCCGTCGAGCTTCTGTTTGAGAGCTTGCTCGCGCCCACTTACAGCCCGAAACTGGGCCAGTGTTATCGGCCAAGCCTGGCCGCCGACTTGCCCAAGATGGTCTCCCTGGGCCGGCAATTCACGCTAGCCCGTGGCGCCTGCTGGTCGAATGGCTTGCCGGTCACCGCCACCGACGTCCGCAGCACCGTCGGATTGCTCTGCGATAGCAAGTCGCGCGGCTATATCCCGGAATGGGCGGAATTCCTCAAAGGCGGGGCTCAGATAGGAGCGGATAGCTTCCATATCAGTCTGACCCTCCATCAGGGTTATCTCGATCCTCTTTCCCTGATGGATTTCAAAGTGCTGCCCGATCGCGTCTCCCGAGTAGACGATCCGGACTTTGCCAGGAATCCCATTGGCAGCGGCCCCTACAAACTCGAAAAGCGCGAATCCGGCCGGGTCATCTTCGTTGCCAATCCCTTCTACGAACGGCGTCCCGGCAAGGCGGGCCTGCCACGGATCCGCGAGATGCACTTTTTCCGTTCCGAGAACCCGATCAACGATTTTCACGAAGGGCATCTCCAGCTCCTGCTCGACCTCCCGACGAGCCGCTTGAAGGACCTAGAGAACAGCGCCGGCCTGCAGGATGTGACCTTCAGGACGTTGCCCAACCGTCGCATCTACTTCCTTGCGGTAAATCATCGCCGTCCGCCCCTGGACAACGAGCCGCTCCGCCGAGCGCTTGCCCATGCCATTAACCGTGAAACCATCCTGAACGAATGCTTCCGCGCGGGGCGGACGCCGCCACCACATCAGCCGCTGAATGGGCCTTACCCGTGTCAGTCCTGGGCTTACAACCGAGAACTGGCACGTGACCCTTACAGTCTGGACCTGGCGAAGGCGCAGGCAAAGAAAGCCAAGGAGGGTCTTCCTGCGTTGCGCAAGCTGAGCCTGAAGTACCCCAAGGGGGACCCGGACGTGGAGAGGGCCTGCCAAATGATTCGGAGCGAGGTCCAGCAACTGGGCGCAGGCATCGACCTTGATCTGATGGCCCTCGAGCCGCGCGCTCTGCAACGCGATGTGGAAGAGATGAACGAGTATGATTTGGCCTATTACTCGTGGGAGTATCCGGACGAAACGTATTGGCTCTGGCCCCTCTTCGATCCCCAGGCCACCAACCGAGGTGGGCGGAACTTCCTGGGTTATCAGAATGACGATCGTCTCCAGAGGCTATTTCGCGAAGCGATGAGCCACCGCGACCCGGCGGAGGTGAAACGCCTCACCCATAAAATCCACGCAACGTTCGCGGACAAGATGCCCTTTATCCCCCTGTGGCAGCTCGACACGCACTTGGCCATTCATAATAGCCTTTCGATGGTGGATGGACAGCGTCAGTCCGTCGATCCCGATCCGCTGCGGATTTTCACGAATGTCGAGACGTGGGTGTTGGGAAAACGCTAGCGAATGAATTCAGAGCGGAAGCAGTCCGAAAGAATTGCGGCTCTTCCTCACCGTAGGAATGCAGCCGATTGCATGTTCTCACCATGCTTGTGACGTATAGTTTCCTTCCGGGTCAAGCTTTGGCTCATCGGACCAGACGCGATGCGGTAGCACTGGCGGCGGTGAGAATTTCATTGCAAGGAACGAGCGTCGGGCACAATGGTGGCAAGGGGCACGTACCGAAGATGGTTGATGGTTGTCTGCCTGTGGAGCTTAGCGGCTGCGCTCGTGATCGGTTTGGCTTTTTCCCTCCTCCAGGCCTGATGTCGGCGACGAGGAGCTGGCCACGGAAGGGAAGCTGCTCCAACGAGGTTTCCAGGAAGTTCCGTATCCACCGCCGCCGCCCGAGGTAGCGGCGCTCATCGGCCCCGATTCGGATCCCCAAACGTTGGGCGTGGTCCGGTTCGGGTTTGGCGACTTGCGTGTGGCCACGCAACACACCGCCGGGCAATTGACCGGCGTCTGGGTCTGGGTCGTTGAACTGGGCCACGAGACGGTGGCCTGGAGCCAGGGAACCAGCCGGTATGCTCTCAGCGTCCACGGCCAACGGATCACGCTGCCTCTGACCAATGCGGAGCTGGTCCGGACATTGGGCATCCCGCAGGGCCGCCGCAAGGATTACTGAAGTCGTATCGGATTGCAGATCGCCACATTGGCTCACCACGAATTCCCCGGAGCCGGTCACGCTTCCTTTTTCGCCAGCCGCTCGATCAGTCCCAGGTCCAAATTCCCTTTCGCTCCCCATCCGCGCACACCCGCTGGGATTCGGGGGCGGAATTGTTCGTAGAGGGAGTAGCCTTCCTGGGCCAGTTTCTTCGGTGAGTAACTGCGAGCGAGTTTCTCCAGTGCGGCACGCACCGTTGGCAGTTCGTCACCGAACTTGCTTGCCAGGTACTTCTTCACGGTATTGGGATCAATCTCCTGCCGGCCATGAACGGCCCGGACGCCATCGGCGCTGTTCTTGGCGGGCACTGCCCGACCGCAAATCTCGACCTGGAATTCCTCGCCCTGGGCCTTTTTGCGTGCCGCTGCCGGTTTCTCTTCGTGTGGCTTAAAGATGCCGAGCCTTCGACCCTTGGCCTGGGCATTCAGTCCGGCCACCGCCTTTCCCAAGGTGAGTGCCTCATCTTCATCGAAGCCGAGTCGTTGGGCGACGATGGCTGCCCAGAGAGTGAACACGGGAGCACGATTGATGGAAATCGTTTTGGCAGCCATGGTGGTTCTTCTCAACTTCAGACCATTGGAGAGAGGCAACCGCGCAGGGGATCCGATCATCGGACACGGCATTTCACCGCCTCCTAGGGTTGCCCTCTTCGCCGGTAAGTCTCGATTCTCTTCCGCCCCTGATCATCGACAAAGACGAACATGAAAATACCATCCTTGCCGATAGTGTACTGCACGGAGTGCGTAGCTCCCCGCAACTCGTATTTCAACGTATAGGTCTTCTCCTTGTCGTTGCGGGTAAACGCGGTGATCTTCGCTCCGCGGAGCGGTACCCCCGCTGGCCGGACCGGGGCGTCGCGTGGCTGCGGTTCGATCTGGTCGCCACGGACAGTCACGACACCCCGCATTCCGCCGTTGATGTAGGGATACTGCCTGCTTGCGTAGTAGCGGTAGCTGCCGTCTCTCTCGAAACGACCGTTGAACTCGTCCAGGTCGGCCGGCTCTTTTCCGTCGGCATCGGTGTACCCATAAATGGGGAACCCATCCAGTGCGTAGGCGATTGGTTTACCTCTGCCAACGATTTTCTCCAGGTGGACCGGAGCAATGTGGTAATGATAGTCGTCCCCGCGGCCGCAGTGGCCACCGTACTCATCCAGCTCGCCGGCAAGAAAGGCGTCTTCGCCGCGGTTATTGAGCGCATTAAAGATCGGCACCCCGTTGACCGCCACGGCAATGGCCCCGCGGTACAGCGCCTTCTTGGCGGAGATGGGCTTGGCTGATACCACCGGCTGAAGCGGTATCCGCCAGGCGTTCGTCCCGGTGTATGGCTGGGGCAAAGGAACCTGTTGCTGCCACGCCGTGATTCCGACCATCAACGGATGACTGGGGAAGGCATTCGATTCAAGATAGAAGTAAGCATCGTCCGAGCGAAAGGTGACGCCCTCGGTCTTGAAGTGGCCCATGAGTTCTTCGAGTTGTTTCACGTCATGCCTGGCTTGCCGGTGGTTGTCGGGCATGGCTTTGTCACGCTCGGTGCCACAACCCATGCTGGGCAGGAGAACCGCCCCGGTCAAGGCCGGAAGAGCAAGGACCCCGGCCAGTCGGGAGTTGTTCTTCGGGACCAGGACGCCAAGAAGAGCCGCGGCTCCGAAAAGGGTAACCACGAGGACGAGCAACGGCCGGATCGGTATGGCGTCCGGCTTCAGGGGAATCTGCCTTGCCGTGTCCTCCGTCCAGGTTGGGACATCTGGCCCATACTCATGTCCTGGATGGGCCAAGACCGCGGTCGGTAGCACCACGGAGTATGTGAACACGGTGGCTACAAGGAGGATTATTCTCATGCAGTGCTCCGAGAGTAGAACGGTCCCGCACCGGGCTGCGATACCAATGGCTCGGAGTTGTCTAACTGGGCCGTTTGGGACCTGTATTGTATCCTCGGTCTCCAAAGGGCCTGAGCTTGTCCAGCCAGATTTCCTCCAGGGCACGGAGGTCGTCAGTCGGGTCATACCCTGGCTGCTCTGGCACCGTGAGCACATCGAGGACCTCAAACACGAAGGCATTCTCCCCGTATTCATTCCACTCTTGCTGAAGTGTCACGTTGGTGTGCATACCCATACTGAGCTGCCAACGCTGCCGATTCAGCATCGCGGGAAGGTCGGTGCTCTTGCCCACCAGTCGCTTGCCATTGGCCATGTTCCGCACCTGGAACACGCCGATGGGGCGGCGGCTTTCTCTGTAATCGCGAATCCGTGCTTTTCGGTCCATTGTCATCTTCTCCACAAGCAGGAAGGGCCTCCCCGACTTCACCCCGCTTGCAGTTGGACACAGGTGCCGCATCGCAAGTTCAGACCATCTGCACACCGGGGTTGTCTGATTCGGGCGACATAGCAAAGCACCTTGCTGGCTGTGGGTGAGAGGTTCACGAGATGGCTCGAACGTAGCGGCTACTGAGGGAATTCACCAGCAGAAAACCCATAGCTACGGTACACGGTGGATGTACCCTTGTTCTGGGTAAGGGAGATGATGCCAATGATTCGCTGGTTCTCCGATTCACACGATCCGCAAGAGATTGGAGTGAAGTCGAACGCGATTTTCCGCATCGAACTCCACTATCCGTCGTGCACGAGAGACTCACTGACAAGACGCGGGCTGCCGAGACTTTTCCGGGTGCTTTTTGTGCCCGCTTCTAGCACCATGCCGATCTCGTTAGCAGACATTCCACGATTCAGCATGTCTTGTTTGAGGGCCGCCAAGATTTCCGCACGGCGAAACTTTAGCCTCTGCGTGTAGAACCCCAACGAAATGCCCATGATTCCCAAGATCAGTCCCACACTCAAGCCGCCTGCCACCGCAATCAGCCCGATCAGTTCTCCACTGTCGAATCGGGACAAGAACTGGCTTACGATCATGGTAGTCTCCCGCTTGGCATGCATCCCGTTGATGATGGAAACACGATCCCAAAGGTCTTCGCTTCTGCGCCCTTATTCTTGCGTTTTTTGTTCCCAAATTCACAAGACGTCGGCTCAGCGCGGAGTTACAGGATTTGATTTTATGAAGGTGGATCATCACAGGCAGGTTCAAACCTCGCGGCGGCTTTACCTTGCTCACGTTTCGTACGGTCGCAAGGTCAGGCGAATCGGCGGACGAGCGATTACATAAACCAGCCAAAGCAGACATAACGCGGCCAGCAGCACTCCGAGCAGGAGAACCCCGGTTGCCCCGATCTGCCCCTCAATCCAATGCATCACCTGGCTGACGAGCTTCGACTTCGCCTTACGCCC
>DATGIQ010000380.1:0-13564 GCA_035295665.1 Gemmataceae bacterium
ATCCCGCACTCATGGCACTCGACGTGTTGTTCATCGAGCCGTCGCCCCAGTTGACCGTTACCGACCAGGGACCGGTGCCGGGGTCGGAAAAGCTTCCCAAGTTGAACGATCGAGCGGATCCCTCGCTGGCGGATTGATTCGCCCCAGGTGTCAGGACCGGTCCCGGGACAAAGGTGTAGGCGGCAATCTGGGTGCCCCAGTCGAGATTGGACCCACTGGCTGCCAACTGGAACTGGTTGGCCGACCAGAAGTTGCCCGGCGTGGCAGGATCGTATTCGGTGGCGCTGTAGTCGCCGCCCCGATTCATGGCCGTGGCGGGCAGCACGCCGGCTTTGACAAGGATGGGCGTTTCCAGGGCACCCATCGGATCGGTCGCCTGCCTCCCGGTGACATACATCGATGTGGCCTGCCCGTTGCCATTCTCCAGGAACGTTATGGCGATGTTGTCGGATGGATTCAGGGCAATCGACGGATAGGAGGTGGCGATGGCCGGTCCCAGATTGATGTCGCCTTGCTGGAGCAGTGTCGGCGCGCCGCTGGTGGGAGCATTGAATTCATACCACCGCGCCAGGTTGATTCCGTTTTCGCCGACATTCCCGGCCGCCACCAGATGTTGCGTGGTGCCATTATCGACCCAGTCGGCGCTCAAGATGCGATCATCGATCTGGCCAGTCAGCCCGGCCACGCCGGGGCTGTTGTTGTAACTGTTCACGGTGAGCGGTGTGGAGGTAAAGGATCCCGGGCCGGAAAGATAGCCCGTTTCTTGGACCACACTCACCATGGTCGACGTGACGGCCCCCTGGCTCTGCACAAAGTATTCGAGGTCTCCGGTCACTTCATTGTGCATGCGGGCCGGGATCAGGATGTTGCGTGCGGAGCCGATCGGAACGTTTGACGAGTTCAGGGTCAGCGGGCCGCCGGTGAAGAGCGACGCTTTGGTAAGGGCCAAGATATGGTCGTGAGACGAAGCCGTGTTCGTTTGGTTGGTGGAGATGAAAACGGCATCGTTATTCCACCCCATCTGCGGGAAGTCGGGAAACGCGGTGCCCCCCTCGTTCACCTCGGTGATCGCGTAAACACTCCAATCGCCGGAGCCGAGGGTCGCAGGCGCGGTTCCCTTGGACACGGCAAAATCGATCTGGCTTGTCGTAAAGCCGGAAGTGATTTCAACAATGGCAATGTAAAACCGGTTGGCTTGATCATCGTAGACAATGCTGGGCTCCCGGAACGTATCTCCGGCGGTGGAGACGGCGGCGAAGAAACTCGAAAAGTCCGTCGGTCCGACGCGTCCGTTGCCGGTTTTGTCGGTGAGGGTGATGGCCGTGTCAACAGCCCCGATGACTGCAGTGGGGCCGACGGCCATCGTAGTGTCCGGCGGCGTGTCGACGGCAGTCTGATTGGAGTTGATATTGGCAAAGTTTTGCAGCAGGCTAACGGCCGGCAGGAAGCGGTCCTCGAATTGTTCCACGCCTGGCCGGAACCATGGCCTTCCTCCCGGCGCTTGGGAGCTGACCCGGCCCGGCCGTAGACGGGCGAGAAGGGCCTGCAGGGAACCGATCCGTTTCAAGGGACACTGCATGGATAGTGGGCACATGAGATACCTTCCTCATTGAGCGGTTTGCTGGAGAAACGACGTTGGAGGAGCAGGAGGAGAACCCTGTCGAGAAGGAATGCGGGGGCCTACACACGCATCCTTCGAGTCATCCTGGCTACGCCAATGACCGTGTCCGACGGAGTTATAGCCTAACGCCCCAACCAGCCGGGTCAACAAAAAACCACTCTTCCTCGAAGACCACGTTGGTTTCGCGGCGGTTCGGAGAACCGCGCGGGCTCCACGTCGGAAGCAAACCGGTGCCGAATGAGCGTCTCACCCGCCGTTGATACCGTGGAAGACGCTGAAGGCTTCATTACGAAAGAGGGTATTGCTCCCCCACGGTTCGCCGCCTACCGCGGAGTTATTGGCGGCGAGCAGGATCTGGTCGACGTTGAGGACAGTATTATTGGATACGCCAAAGGCTTGGCCGCTGGCCCCGATGTTCCAGGAGTACGCGCCCAGGCCATTGTTGTTGACCGTAAAGCCATAGCTTTGGCCCGCACTGCCGCCCAGAGAAGCAGTGGTGGTGAAGGTCTCCAAGGCCGTGGCCAACAATTCGGCATCCAGACCCACTCCCTTGGAGGCCAAGAACAGGCTCTGGTAGTAGCTACTGATCTGCGCAGGGGTGAAGGGGCTCAGGTTCGGCGCCCCATTCGTGCCGCCGTAGAGATTGGGATAGGTCGTCGCCAGCCATTGCCCCAACGTCAAGTTGCCGGACGTCAATCCAAAGCGGTGGATCAAACTCTGTCCCTGCAAACCGGCCCAAAAACTGATCGGCTTGATCAATCCCGCCGACACGATCTGACCCAAATTCGTCACCGTGGCCGTTTCCTGCACGGGAATCGCAGTTCCTTCATGGTTGATCGTGACAGTGACGGAGTAGGAGGAGCCGGCCGCGGCGTAGGTATGCGTGCCGTTAACGGTGAAGGTGCCGTTGGCCACCGTGATGATGCCGGTAGTGGCCAGGGTGTTGTCGCCCCAGGCAATGCTGGCCGAATAATGGGAGCCGTCGTTGGTCTCCGCGGCACCCGGATCGGTGAAGGTTGCGACCATGCCACTGAACGGAGCACCGGCCGTGGCGCTGATACTCGCCGACAGGCCCACCACATTCGGATCGGAAATCGACACCATGCTGGTCACTACCTGCGGCGTGCTGGTGTTATGGTTGATGGTCACGGAAATGGTATAGCTCCCTTCTTCGGCGTAGCTATGGCCGCCCTGGACGGTGAACGTGGTTCCCGATTGCGAGATGGTCCCGGTCGTGGCCGAGCTGCCATCGCCCCAGCTGATCGTGGCCGTGTAGTCGGCCATCGCCTCCGATCCGCCCGGATCGGTGAAGGTCGCCACTGCCTGAGGAGCCGCGACGGCACCCTCCGTGGCATTGAGTGTCAAGCCACCGGTGGCCACGACATTTTGGTCGGACACGCTGACCTGAAACATTCCCGTGCCCGGCTGGCTGTCGGCAGCGTCTGTGACAGTAATCGATACGCTGTAGGATCCATCTTCGGTGTAGGAGTGGACCTGGTTACCGAGCGATCCCGCCGCGGACTCTGCAAAGTGGGTATCGGTGGTGCCATCGCCCCAGTTGACATCGACGGTCCAGGGGCCCCCATCCGAGTCTGTGAAGCTTCCCAGGCTCACGGTTACTGATTTTCCCTCGAGGGCGTTCTGGTTGGATGGTGGCGTCACGGCCGGCGGCACCCCCGATTGCTGGATCGCGAAGTGGCCAATGGCGATTCCCCAGTCAGCTCCCAAGCTGGGATCTTCGTTGTCGGCGAATTCATTGGCGATCCAGAAGCTGCCGTCGGAATCGGTATTGATGCCGCTCAGATCGCCCAGGCGCGCTCCCTGACCGCCCGTTCCGAAGTCCACGTAGTTCTGGACACCGGGTTGCACCAGCACGGGAGGCTCCATCGTGCCGCCCGGGTCGGTCGGCAGTCGGCCGGTGACGTATACAGACAGGAAGTCCGTGGGCGCATCGCTGCCGCATTGCATGTAGCTCATGCCGATCTGACCGCTAGCGTTGATGTCAATCCCGGGGTAGGTGATGTACGTGTTGGGACCAGCCCGGATCGTTCCCTGGTCCTTGAGGACCGGCGTACTCCCACTGACATCAATCCGATACCAGCGGGCATCGTCCTCGTTGGCTGCCGGTGACACGGTGTGGGTGGCCACGATGGTGTGGTTCCACTCGGCCGACTTGAGAATGCGCGAATCGATATCCAGGACATCAGTCGTGCCACCCGGCTGGACGGGAATGACGGCCTGACCATATTTCGTGACGAACAGCGTGGTCGGGGTCACGGTCCGCGAGGAGGTGAGAATGCCGGCCACCTTGTAGACGACAATGGACGTATCCGAGCCGCTCTCTTCCACAAACCACATCGGATCACCGGCCACGGAGTCATGCATGACCGTCGGCCGAAGACTAATGGCATTGGCAATGATGAACTGAAATTTCTGCGGCGCGGACGCTCCTGCGGCCAAGTCGTTAATGCTGATCGAATTCACCTGAACGTGGTTGGGGCCGTTGACGTCTATGTTGAACATGTTGAGGGTGAACACGAAGGCATCATGGTTGTAGCCGAAGTTCCCAGGATAATCGGCGTCGTAGCCGTTCTCCGTGGTGGCGATCGAGTAGAATTTCCAATCCACCGAGGTTAGCGTTGCCGGGCTGTCCGACCGTGACACGGCCAGGTCGAATCGGCTGACATGCGTGGTGAAGTCGACGTCTTGATCGCCCACAATGAAACGATGGATCTGATCATCCCATACGACGATTGGGTCGGAGAGCGCGGAGCTGCTCGAGGCCAGGGGCAGGCTTCCTTGTTTGAACCAGAAATCGGCGAAATCGTCCGAAACGGAGGTCGCCCCGGTGGCTTTCGGGGTAAAGATCGCCAGTTCCTGGTTGATGGTTTGGACGTAGCTGCTCGTCCCGGCAGCGCCTTGCGAATCGGGAGGAATGTAGCCCCCGGACTGATCAAAGTTGAGCCCGGTGTAATGGTTGAGTAAGGTGACGGTCAGTAATGTGCGGTCTTCCAGCATTTCCAAGCAGGGTCGAAAGCAGCTCCGGAGAGTGGAGCGGAGCAAAAACCGTTTCTGAAAAGGACGTTGGGATGAGGGCACCATGAGAAGAACACTCCTCGTTGAGTTATCAGTCTGCGATGGAAGAAACGGTCCCGGCAGGCAGACGAAGCGCACGGGCACTCGTGGCCAGCAAGGCTTGACCGCTCGACAAGATCCCCTTACGGAAAACCGCGACGAACGAAGGGGTGGGTACGCAGAGAAGCCAGCAACGGAAGCAGCAATTAAGGCGGATCTCCACGAACCGTTGCAAACTTCTAGATTAACACACCAAGCGACCGTGTCAAGATTTGTATCGAGCGGAATGGAACGCGAACCCATACGGATCTCGCGGATCGCCGCGGATCCAATCCGCGCGAGTCCGCCGGATTCACGCTTCTCTGCGTTCGATTCTCCTGGTTACGGAAAAAAGTGTATGAAACGGGCTTCGACGGAAGAATAGTAGGTAGACGACCGGCTACGTCCGAGCCAAGGAGGGCGCGTAAGAATGACCCGTCCCATCCAGGGAATCATCCACCAACTTCGCAAAGCCGTGCTTGTCCACGATGGGGCTGGGTTAACTGATGGACAACTGCTGACCCTTTTCATCGACCGGCGGGATGAGGGAGCGTTCGAGGCCCTTGTGAAGCGGCACGGCCCGATGGTCCTGGGCGTTTGCCGCCGTCTGCTCCGCAATCCTCACGACGCCGAGGACGCCTTTCAAGCCACGTTCCTGGTCCTTGTCCGCAAGGCCGCGTCGGTGGTGCCGCGCGACATGGTCGCCAATTGGCTCTATGGCGTTGCCCGCACCACGGCACTCCGGGCCAATGCCATGGCCGCCAAGAAGCGGCGACGGGAAAAGCAGGTCCGCACCATGCCCGAACCAGAGGCAACGCCACCCGATTGCTGGCAAGACGTGCGCCCCGTGCTCGATCAAGAATTGAGCCGGCTGCCCGACAAGTACCGGGTCGCCATTCTCCTGTGCGACGTGGAAGGGAAATCGCACAAGGAGGCGGCCCGGCGGCTCGGTTGGCCGCAAGGAACGGTTTCGGGCCGGCTGGTGCGGGGCAGAAAAATGCTCGCCAACCGGCTGACGCGGCGCGGTTTGTCCGTGCCGATTGCCGCGTTGGCCGCGGGACTGGCACAGGATGGAGCCTCGGCAAGTATGTCGGCGTCATTGGTTGCTGCCACGATCAAGGCCGCAAGCCTCCTTGCGGCCGGACAAGCGGTCGGTGTGGGCTTGATCTCCGTCCAGGCCGCCGCGCTTACGGAAGGAGTCGTGATGACGATGTTGGTGAACAAGCTGAAGGCGGTGACATTGGCGTTGACGCTGGCCACCCTCGTGGGCGGTGCCGGGTTGCTCTACCGCACCCAGGCGGCAGAACCAGCAGCGGATACGCCGCCACCTGCCGTACGGCAGACAGCTAAAGAAGAGCCGATTCCCGATCCGATCGCGGAACCGGGATCCTCGGAGCAGGATAGCCGAAAGCTGTTGCCCAGCAGCCCGTGGCCCCGGCCAGCCCTCGTTCATCTGCAGAAAAGTTCCTTGGTGGTACGGACCTTGGAAGTGATGGTTGAGCCAATGGCCGTGCAGTTCCACGGTCAAACAGCCACCAGCTACGAAAGGATGGAGATTCTTCGCACGAGTCAGTATCCACTCGAGATGGTGAAGGTCTACGATGCCACAGGAAAGAGCATCAGCAGGAAGGAGCTTCCCCAGCTGCTCGAGAAAGAAACGGTTGCCCTTGTTTCGAACCATGGGGAGGCGGTGGATCCACTCAACCTGCGCCTGTTCAAAGAGGGGACGCTTCTGTTCATTCTTCCCTTACCGGCTCCCCCGGCAGCCGCTGTGGCGGTTCCCCCGCCGCCGGTCCCATACTTTGCCCCACCATCGCCGCCGGTACCGGCTCCTGTCGAGGCGCCACCGCCTGTTGCCGAGCCACCCGATGCTTCATCCCGTAGTGCGGCGATTCCTTCTCCCATCGCGTTTGTCAGAGTCGCCCCCGATGTCGTCGAACTCCACGAGCGAACGTTCAGTATTCCGGTGCATGTCCAGCCCGACAGACGTGCGACCCTGAGACAGCTCTTCCTGTTTGCTTCGACGGATCAAGGAAAGACCTGGGCGCAAGTGGCGGCCATTTCACCGGATGCGGATCGCTTCGTTTTTCATGCATCTATGGATGGCCTGTACTGGTTCATGGTCCAGACACTGGGATGGGACGGCCGATTCGACCCAAGGGACTTGACTGGCAACGTGCCGCCCCGGTTCAAGGTGCTCGTGAACACCGGTAGCCATCGCTGAGGAGCAAGCAGATGTGTGAAGGAGTGCCGTGGGTTGCCACCTTGGTGCAACCCACGGCTTGGCCATATCCTCGAGCGAATCCACTGCTTCTTCAGCTCGCCTCAAGAATGCGGCGGGCTTCTTCCGGCACGTCGATCACAATTCTGTCATAACGGCGATACAGGGCGGTCGTTTTGGAGGTGGAGTCGATCACCGCCTGCCCGGCAGCCGGCATCGTCAGTTTCTGATGCGAAGTTTGCTCGACCCGGAGCCGGCGTTGGCTATCCTTGCCAATCCAATGCCGTGACTTGTAAGCCAGGACTTCGATGGTCGGCCGGACCTTTGGATCGGTGAACATGGAAGCGATCCCCTCGCGCATCCGTTGCAGGGCATACGCATTGGCGGTGTCGCCGACGGTTTCGAGGACGGTCGTTTCCTGGCCGTCGAACGACTCCTGGCCCACAATCTTCCAGCGAGGGGAATCTTTTTCCGTGGACTTCGGAAGCGGACAGGCAAACGGGTTCGCCATTTGCTCGCGCATTTGCGCATACGGACCAGTGGGTACCGTCCACGGACCGGAGCCGATCTTCATGGCAACGCGGTCTCCTTTGCGAATCACGACCAGATCCTTTCCATCCTGGCCGCGGGTGGTCAGCCGCATGATCCCCTTGCCAGCGTCAATCTCAAGGACCGAAGTCTGCTTGGTCGTTTGCGGCGAGCCAGCCGGCTTGCCATCAGTAACCAGATGCATGGTCTGCTCGATCGTCTGCTGGATCTCAACCGAATGGGAACTCACGTAGTCATGCGACGCCCTCAAGATTTGATCTGCCTGATCCTCGGCTCGGGCCAGCGCGCCGCTGAGCCCGAAAACCATCAACAGTGCGATCGCGCTTGCCAATGCTCGTTTCTGCATGATCGATTCTCCTCTCGAGAATGGTTTTCCCGCCAGGGTTTCGCGTTCGGAAGGGACCACCGAGCGCGAAACCCTGGCGGCCACACGATTTTTGAAATCGCCTGAAATAGCCCTTGAATAGTGCTGACCTTCACGAGCCGTCCTCATACTGAAAAACTTCTTCGACCCGTACGCCGAAGGCGACGGCGAGGCGAAAGGCCAGGAGCAGAGACGGAACGTACTTCCCCGCCTCCAGGGCGATAATGGTTTGGCGCGTGACGCCGACGCGCTCGGCCAATGCCTGTTGAGTCATCTCCCCATGGTCGAACCGGAGCCGGCGAATGCGATTGGTGAGCTTCTCCGGGTTCTTACTCGGCATCGCTGGATCCTCCGGCGTACTGGACCAAAATGGCGATGGACATTACCGCATTCACAAGCATGAATCCGCCAAACACGCTCATCTGGACCACCCAGACCGGAATGGTCCCGTCCTGACCATAGATCCAGGGCGACACCAGCGCCGCAGCCAGAACGAACACAATCCAGAACACGGCGTAGGCCAGGATTATCGAGCGCAGCTGGATAACCCGGTCGCGTTCGTCGGTGAGGATTTTGCCCGGCTGCTTGCGGAAGAAAAGCACACCGAACCCAATGAGACCCAGGAAGCCGCAGCCCCCGAGCGCTCCTTTTCCCAGGAACGGAAGGAGCACGACGATCACCACCAAGGTCCCGGCAATGACGGCCAAGTTGAACCACGCATACTTTTGCGTCGCAGACATGACGTTGCTTCCCAATTTGGGCTACCCCAAGGATAGTAAACCACACCGTACATAATGTAATTCGCACATTACATTATGTCAAGCACAGATTACTAGAAAATTCTGTTTCGATCCGAGCTTGTGACAGACGGCCCCCTTGCCATCCCTGGCAGCACGTGGTTCACTCCTAGAATTGCTGGGGGACCGGAATCGGCGTGGTGCAGTGAATGCAATCGGGACAACGAAACCATATGGGAGGAAATCATGGCTCTACCGGTGCACATTGCTTTGGTGTCGGATGGGTTGAACATCAACTCGTCGGATATGACCCAGGTGGCCGCCGCGCTGTCGAAGCAAGTGCAGCGCGACTTTGAGCCGATTTGGGATGTCGATGCTACGGTCGATGGCTTCGGCAAGCTGGAGGATATTCCCACCGGTTATTGGCCGATTATCGTCATGAGGAACGTCCAGGGTGCGGCGGGTTATCATGAGGACAAAAACGGTCAACCCTTTGCCGTGGTCGAATACGGGGATCAATGGTCGATCACTGCCAGCCATGAGTGCTTGGAGATGCTGGCTGATCCGTTTGGACAACGTCTCGTCGAGGGGAATCTTCTGGACCAGGCCATTCAGCTGGGTTTGCCGCCGGGGCGGGTTCAATACCTGGTGGAGATTTGCGATCCGAGCGAGTCGGCGCAGTTTGGTTACCAGGTCAACGGCATCCAGGTTTCCGATTTTTATACACCGAGTTTCTTTGATCCGATCAAGGCAACCGGCGTACGGTACAGCTTCACGGGTGCAATTGACGGACCGCGCAAGGTGCTTGACGGAGGATACATCAGCTGGGAAGATCCAGTATCGACGCACTGGTCTCAGCTGCGGATGTTCCCCGATGAGATCTCCTCAGCCGTTCCACACGTCGTGGACCTCAGCCAGCAGACCGCCTTCGAAGAGTTCAAGAAAATGCGAAATATACGCAGTGCCGTCGATCGGGTAACCAAGTTCAATTATCGGGAAGGATTGCGCGGACCGGCGTTGATGGCGGCTCGGGTCAGCATGGATACCTCGGCCGCAGCCCGCGAGGCTCGTGCCGCCGCCATCCGTGAACAGATTGGTGAGCTCCGCCAGAAAGGGACGAAAGCTACCCGATCCAGGAAAGCAAAAGGAAAATAACGCACCCACAGAGGAGGCCGCCATGGCAGACGATGCACAGGCCCGGCGCGAACGAGCGGACCAGTTGCGACGGCAGATCGACCAATTGAAATCGGCCCCGGAAAGTCCAGAGGAAGGAGACCCTTCCTCCATGAAGTCCGGGGAGTCCCCCAAGGAGTATGTGGCCAGGCGGATGCGCGACCTGGGGCGTAAGAAGCCGCCGCGCAAATAGCGGTGCCCGGCAGAAGTGGTTGGCGAACGACATGTTGGGTTTTCTTGCGGCTTTGTTGAGCGCCGGCTTCTCCTCCGCGAAGGATCTGCTCAGCAAACGGCTCTCCTATCGGCTCGACGGCACGGTGTCCACCTTCGCTTCCTTCGGGTTCGCGTTGCCTTTTTACGTGCTGGCCTTGGCCATTTCCTATCTCCTGGGTGTGGAGACCCTGGAGTGGTCGCAGCCTTTCCTGATGCTGGTGCTGTTGCGTAGCTGCACCGATACGGTCGCCGAGTGGCTGAAAATGTACGCCTTTGCCCACGGCGACATTTCCGTGGTGGCGACGTTCTTTTCGCTGTCGCCGTTGTTCCTGCTCATTACTTCACCGGTGATCACGGGCGATCCGCTGGCGCTGCCGGATGTTGTCGCGGTCATCCTCGTGGTAGGCGGCAGCTTGGTGATGGTCTACCGGCCGGGGCACGCGACCTGGAGGGCCCAGAAAAAAGGAATCCTGTTGGCTTGCGGGGCGGCCTTGTTCTTCAGCCTCAATTCGTGCTTCGATCGGCTGGCAGTGCAGAACGGAACGCCCGTTTTCGCCGGATTCTCCATGACCCTGCTCTCTGCGCTGTTCCTGGCGCCCTTTGTCATTTTCCGCCGCGACCGTCTCCAGGCGCTGCGCCAACACCGAGGCGGGCTGCTCCTTCGTGGGGGCCTGGAAATCGCGTTCATGGTGTGCAAGCTCTATGCGCTGCAATTTCTTCAGGCCCCCGAGGTGGTGGCCGTCCAGCGGTTTTCACTGCTGCTGTCGATCATCGGCGGCAAGCTGTTCTTCAAGGAACCGGACTTTCGCCGCCGGCTGGCTGCCGGCCTCTTGATCCTGAGCGGCGTGTGCGTGGTCGCCTGGATCCAGCGCGGACGATTGGAAAGCATTCTCTCGCACTGACCGGGCGCGCCAAGCCGGCCGCCCGCGCGATAAAATGCAAGAGAGGTGTGGCCATGAACACTCAACCCGGCTTCGGATGGATGCTGTTGGTCTTGGGCCTCGCCATCGCCGGCGTCGGCTTGATATGGATCTTCGCTCCTTCCCTCCCCTGGCTGGGCCGACTCCCCGGCGACATCCGCATCGAAAACGAGCAGGTGCGTTTCTATTTCCCGCTGGTAACCTGTCTGCTCTTGAGTTTGCTCCTGAGCTTGGCCCTGTGGCTCATTCGCCTGCTCCGGGGGTAATCGCCGATGGGGAAGGTTTTCCAGAGGGTGTCCGCGACGATGAGCTGCCCAATCCCGCCGGCCGAGCCCAGGAAGCCGGGTCGAACGCGGACGCCGCAATTTGATAGAGCAGACTTTGTTGGCCATTGCCATCACGCCTCGATCCCATCCGAACGCCGCCTATTTTTTCCACGGCCCGCTGAGAACGTAGATTTTGCGGGCCCACCAGAAAGACCACACGATCGACAAATCGGAAGGCGTGCTGGAGCATGAGCTTTTTCATTTCTTGGTTAAAGATGCCGCCCCAGTGCGATCGGGCCAAGAAGGTCCAGCCGATTTCGATTTCGCTCTTGTCCTTATCGTATCCATAAAATCGCGAGGAGCCGATGACCCGGCCATCCTTGGAATCGAGGACAAGCAACGCTCCCCCCGATTCGAGAGCCCGGCGAAAAAACTCCTGAAATACATCCAGCTTGTAACGATCTCGGATCGGATGCTGCTCCCAAATGAGCGGATCGGAAGCAACCGCGTAAAGACTCTGAAAATCCTCGGGGCGAAGCGGCCGAAGTTCGAGGAGATTGCCGTTCAACGTCGGTTGGAGATCAAATGACATGCTGATCCCTCCATTTCTGCTGGTTGATCGTGCATGATCGTTTCAGAGCTTTGTCAACAACTTTGTGGCCGGTTGCGTTTTGCGTTCGGTCGTCCTTTTCGAACGCGAACCATGAGCGGGAAAGCCATCCTGGAAATAGTTCCTTAGCCAGTTCCGGCGGTGCTGGTCACGTTGTAGACACCATGCCGCCGCCCGGCCAGCGTTGCCGCCGATTTGTCGAGTCGGCTGGCTGTGGGCGAAGCTGCGAACGCGGGCTACGATACTCTCCAGTTCTACCGGGATTTCGTCATGTTCCTGGCAGATATATCGCTTCAGCCCGGGTCTGGCCCGAGCCGAAGGACCATCTCGGCCTCATTCCGCGAGGCAAGGGAATGCGCAAGGTCGGCCTCTACTCACTGCTCCTGATCGCCGGACTCTTTGTTTCGCTGCTGGTGCCCGCTCTCGGCGCTGGCTCCTTGGGTATCTTCAGTTGGCTGGCGCGTGTTGCGATGATGGCGGCCCTCAGCTTCATCATGATTCAGGTCGGCCACGAGTTCGACTTGGACAAACAAGAGCTGCGAACCTATGCCTTCGATTGCCTCGTCGCCATGACGGCAGCAGCCATTCCGTGGCTCTTGTGCGCGCTGTATTTTGTCCTGGCCATGGCGCCCATGAAAGCGTGGGCGAACCTCGCCCTTTGGAAACATGCCTTGTTGCTAAGCTGCTTTGCGGCGCCCACCTCGGCCGGCATCCTCTTTTCCATGCTCGCAGCCGCCGGGCTCGCTTCCACGTGGGCATTTTCCAAGGCACGCGTGCTGGCCATCTTTGATGACGTGGCGACGCTCCTGTTCCTTGTTCCGCTACAAATGTCGATGATTGGCTTGAAGTGGCAGCTGGCTGTCATGGCCCTGGCCGTCCCGCTCATGCTGTGGATCGCGTGGTGCTTTCTGCATACACTGCGCATTCCCGGCACGTGGCCCTGGATCCTAGGCTATGCAGGGATGCTGGCGATCTTCTGTGAAGGCGTAGATATCCTTGGGCGCGCTTTCGATCCCCACACACCGCTTCGTTTGGAAGTGTTGTTGCCGGCGTTTGTGCTGGGATGCACGTTGGTTCGACCTCACCAGGAACACGCCGAAGGGCAAAAGCGGCGGTGTGCGATCGAAAACCGTGTGGCTACTCTGGTCACCGCCGTCTTCATGTTCTTGGCCGGCGCATCGGTCCCGCTCAGCAGCGACACGCCCGGGTCCGGCCCTTCCATCGAACCCAACAGCGCGGCCGATGTCTCGGACTCCCAAGGAACGGCCGTGCGGACTTCCTCCACGCGGGGACCATTCTGGGGTCGAATGGCTTTGGACGTTGCCGCGTTGACGCTCCTGAGCAACGTGGGCAAATCGTTTCCGGCGCTTTGCTACCGGCGTGAAGCGAGCGCGTACGAGCGCCTGGCACTGGGAGTCTGCATGTTCCCACGGGGAGAAGTCGGCACGGGCGTACTGGTCATTGCGCTGGCCTATGGTATCGGGGGAAGGGCCTTGACCGCGGCAACGCTTTCCCTCGCGTTGAACCTGGTTGGCACCGGCCTTTTCATTCTCGTGGTCAAACATCTTCTGAAAGGTGCAGGGCGGCCAGTGCAGATGGCCGCCCTGCAACGAGCGAACCTCGTCACCAACATGGATCGCCCTGACAAATGACCACGCCGGGATGCCGTTTCACCCTATGGGGCGCCATCATGAGCTGCTTCCATTCCTCTCAAAACATCGGCGGCAGACCGCGTAGCCGTCGCCACGATGACACCTGCCCCAGGTGCACGCCCAT
>DATGIQ010000381.1:0-31407 GCA_035295665.1 Gemmataceae bacterium
CCTGGCCTCGCGCGGCCTGGCCCTTTCCGGTACGCTCTTGCCGGCGTTGATCGCTCCGAAAGCCACCGACCTCGTGCCTTCCACTCTCGCCGCCACGATCCAGAAAGGCGCCCTTGCGGTGGTTACAGGTCAGGCGGCCGCGGCAGCGTTTTCCACGAAAGTCGCGGCTCTGGCACAGAGTACGCTCAACGCCTTGATTCTCAGCAAACTGAAAATGGTCCTCATCGTCCTGGCCGCGGCCGGCATGCTGGGCGGAGGGATGATCCTTGGAGCACGCTGGCTGGCAGCGGACAAGCCAGCCGGCCTCTTACCGACGCTCCATGCATGGGCTAACACCTTTCACCGGCATATCGAAAACCTCCAGGGAACCTGGGACTTGATCTCTCTGGAAAAAGATGGCCAGGCCGCTTCCGCCGAGGAGGTCAAGCAACGAAAACTTGTCTGGATCATCCAGGCAGATCAAATCGTGATGCAGTCGGCCGACGGACAACGGACGGCCATGTACTCTGTGGATCCGTCCCGAAGTCCGCGCCGGATCGATCTGATCTTTGCGTCCGATCCGGGAAAGTCCGACGAAACGCTGCGGGGAATCTACACGCGGAAAGATGAAATTCTCCAAGTGTGCTACGACCCGAAAGGAGGACTTCGACCCGACCAATTCGAAACCGCCGTGGGTCGCAATGCCCTCCTCCTCGGCTTCAAAAAGCGATACTGATCGACGCGGGCCCGCTGGGATGACACCGCCAGGGCACCCGATTTTACCTGCAAGGATTACAGATGACCGACTCGAAACAGAGAACGTTCAAGGCGGGCTTTACGCTGCTCGAATTGCTGGTCGTTATCGGCATTGTGAGCGCGTTGATAGGCATCTTGTTACCGGCCGTCCAGAAAGCGCGTGAGGCAGCCAACCGCACGCAATGCCAAAACAACTTGCATCAGCTCGGCATCGCGGCCCACCTGTGCCAGGACACAAATCATAAACTGCCACCTGCCCTGGGTTGGTATGCCGGTACGGCTTCCGGTGCGTATGGCCCGGCGCTCTTTGACTTGCTCCCCTACCTCGAACAGAACAACCTCTTCCAGAGTTCGCCGCGGGATGCCGCAGGAAACTATTCCAGTTTTGACCCCAACAGCCCGAGCACCGCGTACCGCCAGGCCATCAAGGTTTTCCTTTGTCCTTCGGATTCGACCATCGGAGCGGACGGCGTCGCAGATGTCAGCGGCCAGTTTCCCCAGTGGCCCCGCTGGGGCGCTTCATGCTATGCGTCCAACTACGCGGTCTTCGGCGGCCGCTACGATGCCAATGGGAATCCGAACCGTTGGCAAGGGGCGGCGGTGATCCCCGACTCGTTCCCGGATGGGACGTCCACGACGATCCTCTTCGCGGAGAAATACGCTGTCTGCACGGGTGGCCCATCACGGTCTTCGTACACGGGTGGGAGCTTATGGGCCTGGCCGAACGCCGACGCAAGCTTCAGCCCGACCTTTGCCTCGTTCAATAACGGCCCGAGCTCGCTGTTCCAGACACAGCCGACGAATGACCACATTCATGGCGAAGGGCTGTGCGATCCCACCCGTGCTTCGACGGCCCATTCGGGCGGCATGCAGGTCTGTATGGCCGACGGCAGTGTGCGTCTGCTGGCAGCCAACATCCAACCGAACTTGTGGTGGGCTTTCTGCACGCCCGCGGGAAACGAGGCCATTGCTGCGGATGAGGGAAATCCCTAGGGGGCCGTGCATGTTTCGACTGATGCTGGTGCTGCTGCTGGGCGGTCCGATCCTCGCTTGGTTCCCGGTCAAGTTGCCGGTTGCGGTGCGCAAGATTGCGGCCTGTCTCGCCCTGGTGCCGGCCACGGTGGCGCTGGTGTTTGTGTCGGGTGTCTGGCTCATGAGACCGCGGCAACTCGCGTGGCCGGCGCTGCCCCTGATCCTACTTTTCGGGATGATGGTTGCTGCGGGCGCGTATTCCATGTGGCCCGGCGAGAGATCTCGAAAAAAGTGTTTGTTCTTGGCCAGCTCTTATGTCGGTCTGATTCTGATCTTGTTCACCCTGGCGGGAGCTGTTGTGTATGCCCGCGGAGGAACCGTCTTCGGTACCGTAACTTTCAAGGGCCAAGCGCTGCCCTCGGGCAAGGTTTCGATCCTGAGCGAAAGTGGCGTGGTCTGCTCCGGAGACATCGGCCCCAATGGCCGCTACATCGTCTATCGAGTACCCAGCGGCCGGGTCAAGATGGCCGTGGCAACCTATCCTCCCCCTCCGCCTGGTCCCGTCCCGACTACGGCGTCCAAGTACCTTCCCATCCCAAGGCGGTACCGGGAATTCGACACCTCCGCGTTGACGGATACCGTAACCCACGGCGGGCAGGTGCGGGACATCGAATTAGAACCGTGATCGGCGTGACGTTCCGACACGGTTTCCTTTCCGGCACATGGATTCCCCGTACCCATCTCTCCTAAAATATTAGGTGCAACGGTCCTGCGCAGGCCGCGCTCGAAAAAATGTGTCGGGCGCGCTACATCCGTCATCCTGCCGCACCTAGGAAGGTAAGGAGACTCTGTGGATCACGCAACCGATACCAACGGACGGCCTCTGGAAGAGTACCGGGATTACCTGCGGTTACTCGCTCGGCTCGAACTCAGTCCGCGCCTCCAGGCGAAGCTGGACGCTTCGGATATCGTTCAGCAGACCATCCTGGAAGCGCACCAATGCCGGGCACAGTTTCGCGGTCAAAGCGAGGCCGAGCGGCTCGCCTGGCTCCGGGCTATCCTGGCGCACGCCTTGGCCACCGCCGGACGCCGGTTCTCGACCGAAGCACGGGACTTGCGCAGGGAACGCTCCTTGGAGGTGGAGCTGGAACAATCCTCCTCCCGGTTGGAGTGCTTGCTGGTGGCGAAGCAAACGTCACCGAGCGAGCACGCGGTTCGCTGCGAGGAGCTGTGGAGACTGGCCCAGGCACTGTCCCACCTGCCGGAGGACCAGCGCCGGGTGATCGAGCTGCACCATCTCAAGGGACTTCCGGTGGCCGAGGTGGCGATGCTCATGGATCGGTCCAGGCCAGCGGTGGTTGGGTTGCTCTTCCGAGGACTCAATCGGCTCCGTGAGCTGCTCGGTCAGGAACGGGAGGATGAAGCATGAGCCACGTGCTTCACAATGACCCCAGCCGCGAAACCCGGCTCAACGAAGTTCTCCTCGCCTATGTGGAGGCGCGGCAAGCCGGTCAGGAACTGGACCAATGCCAATTGCTGGCCGCACACCCGGACTTCCAGGACGAGTTGAAGGCGTTCTTTGCGAGCCATGCCCAGGTGGAGCGCATCGCCGCCCCGTTCCGCCAGGCGAGTCGCGAACCGGCAGTGTCCGGCGCCGATCCGGAGTGCGCTGCCAACGGTCGCACCACCGACATCGGACAGCTGGGCGATTTTCGCCTGCTGCGGGAGATCGGCCGCGGTGGGATGGGCGTCGTCTACGAGGCGGAGCAGATTTCGCTGCGGCGGCGGGTAGCGCTGAAGGTGCTGCCGTTCGCGGCGGCCATCGATTCCCGGCAGCGGCAACGCTTCCAGAACGAGGCGCTCGCTGCCGCCCACCTGCGTCATGAGAACATTGTTCCCGTCCATGCGGTCGGCAGCGAACGTGGCGTCCATTACTACGCCATGCAATTCGTCGACGGACAGAGCCTCGCCAGCTTGATTGGGCAACTGCGCGGCTTTGCAGAAAATCCGCCACGGCAGGAAAACGGTTCAGCGGATCGTCCTCCGCTTGCGGCACCGACAACAAGCCCTCTCATGGCTGCTGCCGGGGTGGAAACCCAGCCGGAGAATGCGGACCATCTCAGGGCGGCGTCGATCTCCAGACAACGATGTTCAGGAAAGCAATGGTACTTCCATTGGGTGGCGGACCTGGGCCGGCAAGCGGCCCAGGCACTGGAACATGCCCACGAGCGGGGCATCGTGCATCGGGATATCAAGCCGGCCAATCTGCTGCTGGATGGGCACGGACAGGTGTGGATCACCGATTTCGGCCTGGCCCAGTGTGGCACGAGCACCGGTTTGACGGTGACGGGAGAACTCGTGGGCACGCTCCGCTACGCCAGTCCGGAGCAGACCCTCGGCAAGCGGGGATTGGTGGACCAGCGCACCGATATCTATTCCCTGGGCGCGACCCTGTACGAACTGTTGACCCTCCAACCGATCTTCGATGGCCGCGACCGGCACGAATTGCTTCAGCAAATTGCCGACGCTGAGCCGCGGCCACCGCGGTCCCTGGACAGGATGATGCCCGAGGAGCTGGAGACAATCGTCCTGAAGGCCATCGCCAAGGAGCCCAGCGAGCGCTACGCCACGGCCCAGGAGCTGGCCGAGGATTTGCAGCGTTTCCGCGAAGACCGGCCGATCTCGGCTCGGCGGCCTTCCGCGCTGGAGAAGACGACGAAGTGGGCACGGCGGCACAAACGGGCCGTTGTCTCAGCCGTCTTGGTGTTGCTGTTGTTGGCAGCTGGGATGTCGGCGACAACCTTGCTCGTGGCCCAGGCGTACGAACGGGAGCGTCAGGCACGGGCACGAGCCGAGCGGAGCTTCCGTGAAGCGCGCGAGGCGGTGGACCAGTTTGCCCGAATCGGTGAGGTGGAGTTCGCGGGCAACCCCCTTCTGGAGGCCACACGCAGGCGAATGCTGGCGACGGCCTTGGATTACTACAAGAACTTCATCGACCAGCGCCATGATGATCCGTCGACTTGCGATGAGCTCGAGGCCAGCCGTGCGAAGGCAGAGAAGATCCTGAATGAGCTGACCACCCTCATGCGCATGGACCAGTACACCCTCCTCCAACAGGAGGCCGTCCAGGATCTGCTTCAGCTCTCGGAGAAGAAGCGGAAGGCGGTCGCGGAGATCGATGCGCTGTGGCGGACGGCGGTGGGCGAGTTCCACGGCTCCATTCCAGACTGGGAGCGCCGACGTCTGGAGCTGGGCCAAGAACAGGAAAAACGGATCGAGCACATCCTCGATCCCAACCAACTCCACCGATTTAAGCAGATCGTGCTACAGAGCCTGGGGCCGGCCGCCTTCCGAGAGCCCGACGTGATGGCGGCGCTGAAACTAACTTCCGCGCAGTACGAGCGGATTCGTGCCATCGAAGCCAACACGGCCGTCACCTTTGCCGTTTGGTTTTCTTCGGCGCCCCCGCGCCTCGAGGCGATCCCAAAGGTTAAGATCGCTGCCGGCCCGCTGGCATCCGAGTCGTCTCAGAAATCGTACGAGGAAGTGCGCGCGTCCGCGCTCGCGCACATTCAGGAGGTGCTGACTCCAGCGCAGGTGCAGCGTTGGAAGGAGATGATCGGCGAACCGGTGGACGCAAGGATTTTGGCTCAAGATCACAGGATCCTCGTTCACCACTTCAAAGGACTTGGCGGTGATCGGACGTTCGCAGTGGAACGAAGCATTCCGGACGTTGATCCGGCGCCCTCAAAAAGTCCGGCCGTACAGCCTTAGAAACACGAACCCAAACGTGTCCGTTTTCGTTGAGCGGCGGTTCGCAGAACCGCGCGGGGCGGGCCACCGCGGTTCTGCTTCGTTGATTATGATGGTCGTCCATGAGGAGTCACGCATGAGCGAGCGAGCCCCATCCCGGTTCGGTTTTACCCTGATCGAGCTGCTGGTAGTCATCGCCATCATCGCGGTCTTGATCGGCCTGCTGGTGCCCGCGATCCAGAAGGTGCGCGAGGCCGCCAATCGCGCGAAATGCAGCAACAACCTCAAGCAGATCGGCCTTGCCTTCCATAGCTACCACGATACCAACCAAGCCTTTCCGACTGCCTTTAAGCTCTTGAAGGACGCCGACCCGACAGCGCACCCGGACTTCGCAGGCCAGTACGGCCCCTCCGCCTTCGTCTTGATCTTGCCATATCTCGAACAGGAAAGCCTCTACCGGCAGATCGACACGAACAAAAGTGCATTCAGTTCTGCCAACATGCCGCCGGGTGTCGGCCCCAACCTGGCTTACTCGACAGCGGTCCCGGTTTTTGTCTGTCCTTCCACACCGTCCGGCGCGCCGACGGCCGACTTCTCGGAGGCGCTCGGCCAAAGCATCACCGACTTCAACATGAAGATCTTCTATGCCCCTCCCTTGACGTTTGGGCGAACCGACTACGCGCCCGACGCTGGGTTCTCCGCCGACGTTCCAGGGCTCAATATCAGGTCTGCCGCTTCGATCATCGCCCAGCCCCCTTCACCCCCCGTTCGCCTCACGGACATCACGGACGGTTCCTCCAACACGCTGATGATTGTCGAAGACGCCGGCCGGCCGAGCTGGTATTCGAGCAAGGGTCTGGTCACGTCGAGCCCTACCATTGGCAGCTACGAGGCAGGCCCCAACGGTCCAACACCCCAGGGCGGGGGCGGCTGGGCCGATCCGTTCAACTACATCGTGACGCATGGCGCAGACCCCAATGGAACTGGGATCGCTGCCGGCGGCGGCTTCCGTGGCCTACCGCAGGCCCCGTGGTCCTGCGCACTGATGTGCAGCAATGATGGCGAGATCTTTGCCTTCCATCCTGGCGGATGCAACACCGTGTTCGGGGACGGGTCCGTGCGTTTCCTGAAAGCCGGGCTTAGCCTCAACCAGCTAGCCGCCTTAGTGAGCAGGGCCGGTGGCGAAGTCCTTGATTTTGACTACTGAGGTGCCAATATGCAAAAGGCATTGTTCGGCGTGATTACCGCACTCTTGGCGTTGGCCTGTAGTTCGTGTGGCCGATCCCCCAAGCTATACCCCGCCACCGGCAAGGTCACAGTCAACGGCACTCCGGCGGCCGGAGCGTCCGTTTTCTTCCAGCGGCAGGGCGCCGATCTCGTGAATGAGCAGACCATCATGGGCATCGTCCGGGAGGATGGATCGTTCAGCCTGGTGAGTGGCTCCTCTGGCGAAGGCGCACCTCCCGGCGAATACGATGTCTTCATCGAATGGCGGCATCGTGTGGAGAGAGCCAAGGGTCCTCTGGGAACGGATCGGCTCAAGGGCCATTATGCGGACCGCAAACATCCCCGGTTGCATGCAGTGGTTAACCCGGCGCCCACGGACCTGCCGCCTTTCGATCTAACCGAGGGGAATGTGGCGAAGGCAGATCTCGTAGCGGATACAAACCCCGGCCTGAAAAAGCCAGCCGGAAAACCCCACTTCTTCATCAACGGGAAGGAGGTCGATCCAGAGACGGCTGAGAAGATCATGCGCGCGGGGCCCCGCGAAAAAGGTGTCAAGATCACGATCAAAGGCGCCCCCGCAAACAAAGCCAACCTGTTCAAAAAGGGCGATGGCGAGCCTGACCAGAAAATACAGAAATCCCCCTAGTCTTTCGATTCCAGGGGCGGTTTTCGCGGAGGACGATCGGAGGGCGACCGGCCCGGCCGCGTTAAATTCTTTTCCTCCACAACTCCTCGGTACGCCCCCAGGATATAGGGAAACTTCGCCGTCACGTGATAATGGTAGCCCCGCTCCTTGTCGGAATGGCCGTTGCACTCGTCCAGGTCGGTGGGCGGTTTCCCACCTTCTCCATTCGGGCCATAGATGGCGAACCCGTCGAAGGCGTAGCCAATGGGGGGTGAGTGTTTGCCCGGTTCATCGTGGAATGGCGATTTGAGACACACCGGATACTTGTGATAGTGATAACGGCCATTCGGGTCCGGGTGGCCACAGCACGAATCGAACTTCTCCACTTGCACGGCGTCCTGACCTTCGGCGTTGTACTGATTGTAAAAGGGGATGCCGTTGATCGCGACGCCGATCGGCCCGAACGGCGTCTTGCGTGGCTGCTCCGCGATGCGTGGCTTGAGTGGAATGTAGAAGCGATAATGCTGTTTGAGAATGCGGTTGGGGTTATCCCGATTGGGGAATTTGCCCGTCTCGTGGTTCGGGATGCCGTCGCTTTCCACGATGAGGTGCGTGTCGGTGACTGTCACCGTGACATTGTCGTTGAACGGATGCTTGGGGATTGGTTTGCCTGGATCGTTCGTCTTCCCTGTGTTCTCGAGCTCGCCGGTGGCCGTCCCGATACAGACCAGCAGCATGCCACTGCAAAGAATTCCGAGCGCCCCTTTGTTGTCGAACATGTTTCCTCCAAGTCCACGGCCGGGATGGCCCGGCCGGCTCTCATGGCTCCTGTGGCGCGACTGCGACCACCGCGTCCCCTTCGCGGACCACCCCGTTGCCCTTGGCGATGATTAGTTCCTTGCCGGTCAGCCCACTGCGGATCTCTACCCGTTTGCCATCGTCCAAACCCAGCTCGACCTCGATGCGGCGGGCCACGCCGCGGGGCGGATCGCCACTGGGATCGGCCACGTAGAACACTTCGACTTTGTCGCCACGCCGGACCAGGGCGGTCGAAGGGACCGTGAGCGCAGAGTCGCGCTGGTCCAGGGTGATCAGAGCGGTGCCGTACATGCCCGGCCGCAGCACACCGACACGATTGTCCAGGTGTACTTCAGCCCGCATGGTGCGCGTGGTGGGGTCCAGAGCCGAAGCAATCCGGGTGATGTGGCCCGTGAAAATCCTGGCCCCGAGCGTCGGCAGGCGAAGCTCCACGGGGTCGCCCTTGCCATCCGGATTGGGGTTCTGATCCGTCGCATTGACCAACGGCACATCGCGCTCCGGAATATCGACGAGTACCCGAACCAAATCGGTACGCATCACAGTCAAAAGCGGGATGGCGGGATCTTTCACCATGGCGCCCCGATCGACCCAGCGCTTCGTAACCAGGCCATCGAACGGGGCCCGCACGGTGGCGTAACCGACGAGCACTTCCAAACGGTGCACCTCGGCCCTCGACACCCGGATGCGCGACTCGGCCAGCTTCAGATCGGCATCGGTGGCCGCCAGGCGCGCTTGCTTGGAGGCAATCATGGCCTTGGACGCCTGCCAGGCCGCCGTGGCCGCTTCGAGCTGATATTTTGTCTCCTCCGCTGTTTCCGGCTGGAGAGCGCCGCGCTGGACCAGGTTGGAGGTGCGGTCGTGTTTCTCCTTGCTGCGACGGAATTCCGCCTGGTAGCGCTGTTCCTGCGTCTTGGCCTCTTCCAGATCCTTGGCGGCGACGTTCTGCGCTTCGATGGCTTGTTGCTTTTGCTTTTCCGCCTGGTCCAGGAGCGCTTCCTTATGTTTCAGGTCCGCTTCCAGGTCGGGAACCGCCAGTTTGACCAGCGGCTCTCCCGCGGTAATGCGCCGGCCAATATCGACTTCGGGTTTTTCCGGATCGGGCTGAAGCGATTCGACCACTCCCGGCACACGGGCACACAGGTCGGCTTTCTCCATCGCCTCGATCATGGCCGACAGCTCGATGCGCACCGGCAGCCGGTACCGTTCCGGCTCGACGGTCTCCAGGTGGGGTAACCGCTCGGTTTCGGCAGGGCGGCGCTTGTTGTCCGCGAAACCGCACCCGACAACACCGGCCCAAAGCGCCGCCAGCAACCATGCTTGTCGTCGACCGCGGACCATCGCGTTCCTCCCTATCCGTCCATTCTTCGTCGCTACGGATTACGGACTACGGACTCTGGCCGTTTGAACAAGGTGTACAGCACCGGCACCACAAACAACGTCAACAGCGTCGAACCCGCTAGCCCCCCAACGACCGCCCGTGCCAACGGCACATTCATTTCGTCGCCCGGCCGCAAGTGCAACGCCATCGGCAACAGACCAAGGATCGTCGCCACGGTCGTCATCAGGATGGGCCGCAGCCGGATGCGGGCTGCCCGGACAATGGCCGCCCCGATTTCCAGGCCATCGGCGCGCTGCTGGTTGGCGAACTCCACCACCAGAACCGAGTTGGACACGGAAATTCCCACCATCATGAGGATGCCCATGCACGACTGGATGTTCAGTGACGTTCCCGTGGCCCACAGCATTCCGATCACGCCGATCAGGCCGAGCGGCGCCGCCACGATCATGATCAGGGGATCGAGCCACGAACCGAATTGGGCCGCCATCACCAGATAGACCAGTACAACCGCCAAAAGGAGGCTGAAGCCCATATCGGCAAACGATTGCCGCATGCTGCTCACTTCCCCGCGCACCTGGACGCGGACCCCTTGTGGCAGCTTGAGCCGTTCCGCATCGACGCCGTATTTTTTCTGGATCTCTGTACGGAGGGTTTTCTTGCTCCGCTTGAGATAGGACTCGAAATCCTTGCGAAAGTCTGCGTTCTCCGCCAAATGGGTTCGGTCATTGGGGAGATTGGTCATCGCATATTCGAGCGGCGGCTGATCCACGAGGCGTTCGATTTCCCCCGCAATGCGGGCTAGATCGTTACCGCTAACGCTGACGAACAGTTGGTTGATCCGACTGGCGTTTCGATGGTGGACCTCAATCGGTCCCTGGCTGCGTTCGATCCGGGCGACGTCTTTCAGCAGGCGCACCGTGGGGCTGCGGGCTCCCGCCGTCGTTGCTGCCATGCTCCGTGCGGCGCGTTCCGAGGAAATGGGAATATTCTCGAGCGTCTGGATGTTTTCCACCAGGTATTCCGGGTACTGTACCCCGATGAAGTAGGGGTTGCCGCTTTGCGGATCGATCCAGAAGTTGGGGGCAATCTGGGCGCTGGACATAAGCGTGCTGATGACGTTGCGGATCACGTCGCTCTCGCTGAACCCGAGCAGGGCCGCCCGCGTTCGGTCCACCTCGACACGGAGCTGAGGAAGATCCATCGCCTGGGGTAAATACGTATCCAGGACTTGCGGGAACCGCCCAATGAGTTGATCGAGATGGCGGGTAACGCGCCGGCGATCCTCGGCATTGCGGCCATAGACCTGCACCTCGATCGGGGCCACGGCGCCGGAATTGAGAATGCTCCGGATCATCCCGCCGGTTTCGAAGAAGAAGTCATGGCCGGGGAAGCGGTCGGCCAAACGCTGCCGCAGTCGCTCTACATAGGCCAGAGCGGGCGTTCGCCGCCCGGCAAAGCCGCTGCGGAGCTGGACCCGGATGAAGGCAGCATGGGGTCCGTTGTTGGGCGTGTAGATGGCCGACCAGCGTGAGGAAATGCCGATATTCGCGAGGGTCAAGGCCAGGTCGTCTTTGGATACCTCCGCGCGGATGATCTCCTCCATCTCAGCGACTTGCCGCTCCGTCTCCTCGACGCGCGGTCCACCAGTAGCCCGCAGGTGCACGGTGAACTCCCCGGCATCGACTTCAGGGAATAGTTCCTGTCCGACATGGCCAAATCCCCAAATAGCCGGCACCACGATGGCAATGAGCCCGGCAATCACAACCAGCCGCCAGCGCAGGCACAACCGCAGGCCTGCTTCGTAAGCCGCGGCACAATGCTCATAAAGCCGATCGAAACGCGGTGCCATCCAGAACAACAAGCCGATCACCGGCGCCAACACAATCAGGATGCCGCTGCCGATGCCGACCAGGAGCGCCCCTTGTGTGAAGCCACGCAAGAATCGGCCGCCGAACGGCAGCTTACGATCCTGGAGCAAGGGTTCGATCCAGTGCGTGACGAAGAAGACGGCCAGGCCAAACAGAGCCAAGATCAACACCCAGGTAAAGAAGCGCCAGGGGAAGCGCTCGGTTTGATCGTGCGGCCGCAAAAAACGAGCACAGCAGACCGGGGAAACGGTGCGCGAGACAAAGTAGGAAGCGAACATGGCCATGGCGGCACTGACGGCCAGCGGCGTGAACAGGTATTTGCCGATGCCTTCCATGAACGTAATGGGAAAGAACACGACCACCGTGGTCAGCGTCGCCATGAAGACCGGCACCGCAATTTCGTTCGCACTGTCCAGGGCGGCCTGGAAAGGCGTTTTATCCATATGCAGGTGGCGGACGGTATTCTCGACATCGACGATGGAATCGTCGAGGATGCGGCCCAGAACGAGAGCCAATCCCCCCAGGGTCATGATGTTGAGCGTATGGCCGGTGAAATACAGCCCCACGAACGCCGCCAGCACCGAAAGCGGGATGGAGAAGGCGACGATCCAGGTACTGCGCAGGCTGCCGAGAAAGAGCAGTACAACCAAGGAGGCCAACACCGCGCCCACGACGGCCTCCAGGCGTAAGTTGGTCAGCGCATCCCGGACAACCTGCGACTGATCGAAGGCCACTTCGATATGGACGTCTTCGGGGATGGTGCCGCGCCCGTAGAGTTCCGGCAAGAATGCGTTCACCCGATCGACGACGTGGATCGCACTGGCGCCGGCTTGCCGCAACAACGGCATGTACACGGCCCGACGGCCATCGACACAGACCGTGTTCGTTCGCCAGCGCGTCCCGTCCACCACCTCGGCAACGTCGCCGAGATAGACAACTTTACGTCCCTCCGTCCACAGAGGAATTTTCTCGAAATCCTTGGGCGTGCTCAGCATGCTGTTGGAGCTGACGTAATACGTCTGCGAGCCGATCCGCATTTCTCCGGTCGGGATGACCTGACTTTGGTTGTTGACGATCCGGGCAACATCCATGGGCGACAACTTCAGCGCTTCCAGGGTGCGCGGGTGGACATAGATCTGGACCTGGCGAAAGACGCCGCCAAAGACAGGTGCCGATGCCAGGCCCTCAATTCCTGCCAGCTCATCCCGGAGCTCATGATCGGCCAGGTCGAGGAGGTATTTATCATCGCGGCTATTGCTGGAAATGATCAAGTTACCGACGGGAATCGCCGACGCATCGTATTTCAAGATGCTGGGTGGCAGCATGCCCGGCGGGAGGTTTTGCATCTCGCCGTTGACCAGGGAAACCACCTGGCTAGCGGCGATGTCCGGATCGACTTCCGATCGGAAGTACACCTGGATGATGCCGATGCCGAGCAAGGAGCGCGATTCGATGTGCTCCAGGTGGTCGCAGTGGGTCAAGGCCCGCTCCAGGATGGAGGTGACGCTCTGCTCCATGTCCGGAGCCGGCATGCCACGGTACGAGGCGAACACCACGACGACCGGGACCTTGAGGTTCGGAAGGATGTCTGTCGGCGTCCGCTGGTAACTGACGATCCCCAGGACGAGGACGAGCAGCATGCCGACCCAGACGGAATACGGGCGGCGCAAAGCAGCGTTGACTAACCACATAAGACATTCCTGGTTTTTATTCCGTGGTCCGTAGTCCGTGGTCCGTAGCAGGCTGGCTACGGATTGCAGGAATCAACCACCGCCAACTTCTCACAGGAGGGCGCATCGAGTCAAGGCTTCCCGTCGCCATTGCTTGGCGGTGGGCACGGCACGGGCATCTGACTGGGGTCGAGGAATCCCGTCGACGGCATGCCCAGAGCGATTAGGAACTGAAAACGGCTCCGTTCGTAATCGGTGATGGCTTGGCCGTAGGCTTCGAGGGTATCGGACAGGCTGCGGATTGAATCGAGGGCCTCCAGCGGCCGGCCTTCACCGCCCTGGATGCGCTCGAAACTGAGGCGGAGCGAGCGAAATACCGGACCGGCCGGTGCCCCATCGGCATCGAACAGGGCGGTGCGGATGATGGTGAGCCGTTCCCGCCAGCTTTGCACCTGCTCCTGGGTTTGGACCACCTGAGTGACGATGCGATCGTGCACCTGGAGCTGGCGCAAAATCGCCTGGCGATGCAGTGCCTCCTGTTCGCGCTTTTCGGCGACATTGCCGAAGCCGAGGTTTTGCAGACGCCAAAATAGCGATACATCCAGGTCGGTGCGTGGACTGAAGTGGTGAATATGGTCAGAGGGTCCAAAGCCCGGTTGGCTAACGACCCGCGGCGGCCCGCCCTTCGTCGCCGGCGGCAGCACGATTGGGGGATTGAGATCGGGGCCGCCGCCGTAATCTCCCCAGGCATAGTTGAGAGTCAGGTTGGGCAAGAAGGGACGAACTTTGGCAGCACGAACGCGGTCCAGAGCCGCCTCGACCAAGGCCCGGTTTTCAGCCAGCTCAGGACGGTTCATCAACGCAAGGGTAACCAGTTCGTCGAGCGGCCGATCGGACCATTCTTCCCCGGGCAGCGGTAAGGGCTGGCGGAAGTCTTCCGTTGGTGCGAGAGGAGTTTCCGGATCAAGGCGGAGCAGCCGGGCTAATTCCGCCGTGGCCAAGTACCAATCCTGCACGGCCGCAACCCATTCGTCGCGGCGGCGCAGGACCTCGACTTCCACGCGGGCCAGGTCGGAACGGAGGGCCTCTTTTCCACCTAGCTCAACCACATCGCGCACTAACGGCAACATTCCCTTGGATTGACCCCGTATGGGCGCCGGCCGCTCCGACGTCAGGAACTCGAGCGTTTCGCCGACCCGCGCGATTCGGCGGCGAGCACGCAACACGTTGAAATACGCATCGGCCACCAGCAACAAGGTGTCGTTGGTGATCCGCTGCCGGCCAGCCTGGCTGGCGGCGGCCAGCTGCCGCGCCACCAACGGCAAAAAAATGGCATCCGCAACCTGAAAGGTCATGGACGGCCCACCGCCGGCGAACAGCGAGTCGCGGTTGGCCTTGATGATGTTCCCTTCTGTCTTCGCGATGTTTCCTTCGTGATGGTTGTAGGCAGAGCCAAGGTTCAAGTTCGGTAAGGCCATGACCTCGGCCGCCTGTTGCCGAGCCCGCGCTTGGTTCACGAACTCACGGGCTTGAGCAATGTCCAGGTTTGAGGTTATCGTGAGACGCAGCGCCGTCCGAAAATCGATGGGTAAGGCCGGCCGCTTGTCCGGATTGGCTCCCTCGGAAACCGGGATCGCGAAAACTTGGCCGGCCGACGGCGGCAGCAGTTCTTGGGATGGCTGGGCAACTGGCGGAGGCAGCAGCGTTTGGGAATCCCCAGCCGACGCAAGGTACAGCAAAAGCAGGAGCGCGCCGAGGAGCAACGTCCGTAAGCGTGCCGAGTTGAGCCAGTGTTGCGCCACCGTTTTTCCCAACAAGATGCGGAAAGACTATAGGAGAGATGAACGTTTCTCCTCTTGCAAATATCGGCTGATCGAGGTCGAGTGGTTGATGAACATTGGGGAACGCAGGCCCGGTGAAGGGATCGCGGAGACCAAGCAATGGCAGGCGGCTACGGCGAGGATTTGGCGTACATCCACGATGTTGGCTTCGGAGCCTTTGCCCAGAATGCGGCGCCGGCGTTGCGAAAGATGCTGCGGCAGCACGGGGTGGTGAGCGGACTGGTTGTTGATCTGGGTTGCGGCACCGGCATCTGGGCGGAGGAGCTGCAGAACGCCGGCTACCAGGTTCTCGGCGTGGACCAGTCGGCGGCCATGCTTGCCATTGCCCGCAACCGCGTGCCTCAGGGAGAATTCCGCCAGGGTTCCTTCCTCACGGTCCCGCTGCCCCCTTGTGTCGCAGTGACGGCAGTCGGGGAAGGTTTCAACTATCTGTTCGATCGCCGCAATACCCTGCGACGCTTGCTGGAATTATTCCACCGGATCCATGACGTTCTTATTCCTGGCGGTCTTTTCATCTTTGACATGGCCGGACCGGGTCGCGCCCCGGGGCCGGGTACCCAACGCAAATGGTGGGAGGGGGAAGATTGGGCAGTACTCGTTGCCATCGATGAAGACCGGCGGCGCAATCTCTTGACCCGCCGGATTGTCAGCTTCCGCATGGTCGGGACGCTCTACCGGCGGGACGAGGAAGTTCATCGGCAACGGCTGTATGCGCCTTCGGAGATTGTCCGGCAACTGCGAAGCTGCGGATTTCGGGTGCGCACACTCCGCGGTTACGGAAAGAACCGATTTCCGGCGGGGCATTGTGGCTTCCTGGCACGCAAACCGAATTCACCCGGTACAGGGCCACAAGGCTGAACGCCTAGAAGGAATGCAGGCATGTCATCCGAGGATCTTCTGGAGCGCATCCGGCAGCGGCCATTCCTTCCCTTTGTGCTCGTGACGACCGATGGAACGAGATACGATGTACGGCATCCCGAAATGCTCATGCCCGGCCGGCGGACCGCCACGATTGGTTTGCCCGATGATCCAGCCACGCCCGTCTATGATCGGCAAGCCATCGTGTCTCTATGGTCCGTCCAACGTCCAGAGCTTCTGCAATCGCAGCCTCCGAGCGCCGCGGATGGTCAACACAAAAGCGGTTTGCCCTCGGATGGAGCGGTGCGTTGGGGAAAAGCTTACCCCTGGTCATGGGTGGGCTCGAGGCGCCTGTATCTCTCACCGTTCCACGACCGCAACACTGTTGGCGAAGAGCCGAAGCATGGCGCGGTTAAATGCCGGGAGGTCGCTCGGTTGCCGGCTCGTCACCCAGTTGCCATTTTCGACGACTTCGCGATCGACCCAGTTCCCGCCAGCGTTCCGGATGTCATCCTGGATCGTATGGTAGCTGGTAAGCGTTCGGCCACGGACCAGTCCGGCGGAGACCAACTCCCATGGCGCATGGCAGATAATGGCCATCGGCTTGCCTGCCTGCTGAAAATCGCGTAGGAGTTGCTGCACCTCGGGCACCATGCGCAAGGCGTCCGCGTTCAGGGCCCCGCCGGGTAGCTGCACGCCGTCGAACTCATCGGCACGAATCCTTCCCAGCGTGCGGTCCACTTTGACCTTGATGGTCTTCGTATCGTGGCGGAAACCCTGGATCTCACCCGATTTTGGCGAGACGATCGTGACTTCGGCGCCCGCGTTTTTCAGCGCCTGAACCGGCTCGGTCAACTCGAATTCTTCGAAGCCATCCGTTGCGAGGACGGCGACACGAAATTGGGATAGCTCTGCCATGGATGGGACTCCTTGTTCAGAATTTCATCATCTGGCGGCGTGTACTCGTGCTGGGCACTGATGGTACGATTTAGCAAAATGGATGCCGAAGCTCGGATTGGTTGAGTCCGTACACATCGTGAAGGGACGCCGTTTGGCCAAACCACAATTCGGACCTTCACCGGACAAGGATCTCGCCAGTCGCTTCAGAAAACCTGGAAATAAGCTACATGCCACGATAGCATAGATCAGCTTCTGGTCTGGAGAGGACGAGAAGCAGACGATCCGATTTGGTAGCCATGCCCACACAACATTACCGCAAGCATGATGCCGCGCCGGCGCATGAGCCAGCGACTTCCCTACGGACCGGCCAGTTTTCTGCTGGCCATGTTGCAGCCGACACGGAGGCCGTACAGTCACGAAACCGGGGAGCCGCGGCCCAAGCAGAGCCCGAAAGGTCAAATGCATGTCGAGTGAGCAACAGATCAGCGAGATGGTGCAACGGTGGGAGAGGTTGCGGGCCCAAGGCCAAACGTTCGCCGCCGAAGAGTTGTGCCGCGATACCCCGGAACTGCTGTCGGAAGTCCAGCAGCGGATCAAGGCATTGAGGGCGAGGGACCCGGTAGCCCAGGCCTCCACGGAGGTGAGACCTTCCGAGACCGGCGATTCTTACGCCACGTCCTCCGTCGCACTCCCGGTCACGTCGGTGGACTTCTTGGCCCCTGCGCAGCAGCCTGACGAGATCGGACGCCTCGGACCGTACCGCGTGCTCAGGCTGCTCGGCGAGGGGGGCATGGGCATGGTCTTCCAGGCAGAAGATCCGCAATTGCAGCGTCAAGTCGCACTCAAGATCATGCGGCCGGGGACGGGGACGCCTGCGGCCCGACAGCGTTTTTTGCGCGAGGCCCGGTCAGCGGCCGCCCTGGAGGACGAACACATTGTGCCGATCTATCACGTCGGCGAAGACCGGGGTGTGCCCTTCCTTGCCATGCAGCTCCTGAAAGGAGAGTCGCTGCATGAGCGGTTGCGGCGTGAAGGAAGCTTGCCATTCGCCGAGGTGATCCGCATCGGGCAGGAGATCGCTCGCGGTCTGGCAGCAGCACACGAACGGGGTGTCATCCATCGCGATATCAAGCCGAGCAATCTCTGGCTGCATGAACGGCCGGGCGGACCCGCAGGGGCCCGGCGGGTTCAGGCCAAGGTGCTCGACTTCGGCCTGGCCCGCTCGGTAGCGGAGGATGGCCAATTAACCCAGAGCGGCTCCTGTTTGGGTACACCGGCGTTCATGTCGCCGGAACAGGCCGATGGATTGGCGTTGGATGCCCGCAGCGATCTGTTTAGCCTCGGCTGCGTGCTGTACGCCATGACGACCGGACAGCAACCATTCCAGGGAAACACCTTGACGGCCGTGTTGCGGGCGGTGGTCGATCATCACCCCCGTTCTCCCCGTGAGCTCCGGCCGGAGATCCCGCCAGGCCTATCGGACCTGATCATGCAGCTGCTGAACAAGGATCGTGAGGCACGCCCTGCTTCGGCCCGGGAGGTGGCCGAGACCTTGCGACAGTTGGAAACTGCCAGCCCTGCGGCGGTGCCCACAGTCGCCCGGCCGGTGGCTCGGCCTGCTGGGCGGTCCCGGCGATCGCGCGTGCTGCTGCTGGCGGGAGCAGGTACGGCCATCGTGCTGAGTCTTGTTCTCTGGCAGCATCGGGCCAGCTCACCGTCTCTCCAGGAAGAGCCAAAAGCGAACGGGGTGGAGACACTCGCCCCGCTGTGGGTGCCAAAATTCCGCGTATCGGTAATCAAGGAGCGTGCACGGGAATATCGTTCCTACGAGCTGGGTACGGATATCTTCGCCGGACAGTTCGATGATCTCGTACAATTAAAGGCCGAGTTTTCTGAACCGGCCTACTGTTTTCTGCTTGCCTTCAACCCCGACGGCAAGGACCAGCTTTGCTGGCCCGCCGATTCGCACCAACCACCCCAGCGCCAGGACCGACTCATCTATCCTCCGAAAGCCGACTCCTTTTTCTCTCTCAACGACGGGGTCGGTCTCCAAGCGTTTGTGCTCCTGGCCGCGCGGCAGCCATTGCCCTCCTACGGCCAATGGAAAGCAGAACGTCCGCTCCTGGTGTGGGAGAAACTCCCGGCCCAGGCGGGCATGGTCTGGCGCGGTGATGGCAAGCGGCTGGAGCCGGTGATGCGCGGGAGCGGAGAGCGGGGCGCAATCGTGGAAGTCGAGGGCATTCCCGTGCTCGCCAAGCTGTGCGAGCAACTCCGACATGCCCCTGGCATCGACGCCTTGGCAGTGGAGGCATTTGCGGTCTTGCCGGCGAAGGGCGAGCAGTAAGTCGCGGGTTCCAAGACGAGCGGTTTCCTGGACTCTCATTGGCCGTGGGGGCGATGGCGATGCATGTCCGATTGGGAGTACTGGTTCTGCTGGCTTTTTGCACGAGTGAGGCAGTGGCCGAAGAGCCGCCCTACCGCCGGTTGCTCCACGGAGAAGATGCCAGCAAAGCAGCAACATTAGAAAAGCAGATCGCGGAGCTGCAAGAAGGCGGCAAGTACGCGGAGGCCCAGAAGCGGGCGGTGCAAGTGTTGGCCCTCCGCAAAACAGTGCAAGGAGAGACACATTGGCAAACGGCCGACGCCCTGCGCACGCTGCGGACATTGGAGCACATCGCGGCACTGCCGGCCAGCGCCCAGGCCGAACTGATCGAGGTAAGCAAGCTTGACACAGAAGCCGAGAGACTGAAGGAGCGACGCCAGTACACGGAAGGAATCGCGCAGTTGCAGCGGGCCTTGGCCATTCGCCGCCGGCATCTGGGCGAGCAACATGCCGACGTCGCAACCGCCCTCAGCGACCTGGCAGCAATGCTGAGCAACGCTGGCAAATATGCCGACGCAGACCCGCTCAACCGCCAGGCGCTGGCCATTCGCCGCAAGGTCTTAGGTGAGGATCACCCGGTCACGGCCCAAAGCTACGGCAGAATGGCGATCAACCTAAACTCCCGAGGCAAGTACGGCGCGGCAGAGCCGCTCTGCCGCCAAGCGCTGGCGATTGACCGCAAGGTTTTGGGCGAAGCGGATCCCGAAACGGCGGGGATGTTCGAGGATCTGGCCTATAACCTGAATGCCCAGGGCAAATACGCCGAGGCGGAGCCTTTCGGCCGGCAGGCGCTGGCCATTCGCCGCAAGGTCCAAGGCGACGATCATGCCGATACAGCCTACAGCTACCTGATCGTGGGTGGTAACCTCGATGATCAAGGCAAACATGCCGAAGCCGAACCGCTGCTCCGCATGGCTTTGGCCACATCGCGCAAGATCTTGGGTGAGAACCATGTCGATCTGGCCATGAACTATACCTACCTGGCATTTAACCTCGACGCCCAGCACAAGGAGGCAGAGGCCGAGCCATTGCACCGACAAGCACTTGCCATCCGCCGCAAAGCCTTCGGTGAGAACCATCCCATGACGGCCTTGAGCTACGATAATTTGGCCACGAACGTGGGCGCTCAGCGGAAATATTCCGAGGCCGAGACTCTGCATCGACAGGCGTTGGCCATCCGCCGCAAGGTCCTGAGCGAGGACCATCCCAGGACAGCCATGAGCTACAACAACCTGGCCTTCTTCTTGCATGCCCAGGGCAAATACGCCGAGGCAGATTCACTCGCTCGACAAGGACTGGCCATCTTGCGTAAACACTTGGGCGATCCTCACCCCCATACTGCCGCAGCCTACACCATTGTGGCCGCGACCCTGGAGGCTCAGGATAACTATGTCGAAGCAGAGCAGCTCTGGGCCCAGGCGGCCCAGAGTTTCGAGATCGCCCGCTGGCGGAGCAGCCGCACCGGTCTCGAACGGGCTTCGACCACGGTCCGCTCGCCGTTTCGTTTCCTGGCAACATGCCGTGCTCGCCTGGGCCAACCTGTCGCCGCCTGGCGTGCCCTGGAGGCAGGTCTGGCCCGTGGTCTGCTTGATGACCTCTCGGCTGTCCGTGCCCAGTTCCTCAGCCCGGATGAGCAACAACGGCTGGACACGTTGACTGCTCGGCTGGATCAGCTCGATGGGCAGATTGCTGCCCTCTTGGCAAGCAAAGAACAGAAAGCGGCGGACATGGCCCGGTATCGAGAGCTTGCAGCTCAGCGCGAGACTGCAACTGCAGAGCTGGACCGCTTTGCCTCCGACCGAGCTGCCCGTGAGGTCTACGACCTGGAGCGTATCCAGGCGTTCCTACCGGCCGATACGGCGTTGCTTTCGTGGATCGATATTTCCGACGGTCCTCATGCGGCTCGGCCCGGCGGCGCGCATTGGGCTTGCCTGGTCCGGCAGACGGGGACACCGGTATGGGTGCAGTTGCCCGGGAATGGAACGCAACACACATGGACCGAAAAGGAGGACAGCCTTCCCGCACGATTACGCAAGACACTAGCCGAGCCACCGGGCGCCAGGCTCCAGGAGTGGCAGCAGTTGGCACAGCAGACGGCGGCTCAGCGGCTGATTCCACTGGAGTCCCATCTGCAAGGTATCCGTCACCTCGTGGTGCTCGCCGCCTGGAAAATGGCGGGGCTCCCGATCGAGGCGTTCACCGACCGCTATACCGTTAGCTACGCCCCCTCGGCCACCGTCTTCGCTCGCTTACAAGAACAGCGGCAGAAACAGCGGGCCGCCGGTGACAGCCGCCCTTCCCCGGCCGGCAAGCTGCTGGCGCTCGGGGACCCTGCATTTCCCACGGTTACGCCGTCCGGTCCCCATCCTAAAGCTTCTCCTACCGCTGCCGACCGCACTCTGCCGATCGGCCAAGCACCGGCCTTTGCTCCATTGCCGGGCACGCGGATCGAGACCCACGCCATTGCCCAGCTGTTCCCCGAGTCGGTGGTGTTGCTCGGAGCCGATGCAAGTGTGCCGCGGCTGGCCCAATTGGCTGGTGCAGACCAGCTACGGCAATTCCGCTATCTCCACCTGGCAACCCACGGCATTGTCAATAACCAGATTGCGTTGGATTCGGCCTTGATTCTGGCGCCGGACCCAGCGCCCGATCCTGCCCAACTATTGCCCGGCGGGCAGCCGCTGGCCGCGGGCCGGCTGACGGCCAAAGCGATGCTACAAAGCTGGAAGCTGAATGCCGATTTGGTGGTGCTGAGTGCCTGCCAGAGCGCCCTGGGCAGGCAAGCCGACGGCGAGGGCTACTTGGGGTTCACCCAGGCGCTGTTCCTGGCCGGTGCCCGCAGCTTGGTCCTGAGTCTATGGAAGGTCGATGACACCGCGACAGAACTGCTCATGGTACGTTTCTACCAGAATTTGCTGGGCAAGCGCGAAGGCTTACCGAAGCCCATGCCCAAGGCGGAAGCGTTGCGCGAGGCCAAGAACTGGCTGCGTGAATTGCCGCGTGCAGAGCGCGACCGACTGGCCGCAGCACTGAAGCACGAGGAACAGCGCGGCACGCTGGTGGAAAAGAAGCACAAGCCGGTGGTGCCGATCGAGCGCCCCGGAGAATCGGATGGCCCGCCTTATGCTCACCCGTATTATTGGGCGGCGTTTGTCCTGTACGGCGATCCGCAATGAGTCGACGGTGCGAAGTTCACGGTGGATCGCCACTGCGATCTTCCCGTCTCCGCGATGGTCTGCACACGAGGGAAGTCTCGTAGTGCGATCAGGAACTCGTAGCTGCCGGCGCCGGTAAGTGCGCACCGCATTCCCCAGCCTCGGGCCGGCTGGAAACGGCCTTCCGTTGCACTTTCCAAGCTTCCTGCCAAGCTCTCCGATCGAGGCTCAAGAACCGCTCCACGACCTTGGGATCAAAGTGTTTTCCCGATTCAGCTGCGATGTGTTGGCAGACCTTGTCTTGTGGCCAGGCGGGACGGTATGGCCGGTGGTAAGAGAGCGCATCCCACACGTCGACGACGGCGAACACGCGCGCGGCCAACGGGATCTGCTCGCCTTGCAGTCCGCGCGGATAGCCGGTGCCGTCCCACTTCTCGTGATGGCAGTAAGGAATGTCCAGGGCTTTCTGGAGGTAAGCGATCGGCGACAACCATTCATAGGCATAAGTAGGATGCCGGCGCATGATCTCCCACTCTTCAGCGTTCAGCGGGCCGGCTTTGAGCAGGATCTGGTCGGGAATGCCGATCTTGCCAACGTCGTGCAAGAGCGCGCCGCGCCTCAAGTGAACCAGCTCCTCCGTATTCAGACCCATCACCTCCGCCAAATGGAAGGTGGCTTCGGTAACCCGCTGGGTGTGACCCTCGGATTCCTTATCGCGCAAATCCAGGGCGCGGACCCATCCCTCCAGCGTCGCATCGTACGCCAATGAGAGTTCCGCATTGGACCGCTGAAGGCACTGAAACAATTCGGCGCTGCTGACGGCAATGGCAGCCTGGCCTGCAAAAGCCTCCAACGACTCAACCCAATCCGGATCGGGGTGGAAGGAAGTGCGCTGGAACGTCTCGAGCACCCCCAGGACCTGTCCCTTGGCAATGAGCGGCGCCGCATGGTAGGCAACGAACTCCTCATCGGCCAAGAGGGACCTTCGCACAAACGCCTGTTCGGCGAGATTGGAAATGCGAATATGGCGGCGATTGAGCAACGCCTGGACTGCACGGCCTTCGTCCAGCCGCAAGCGTTTGCCGTCCAGTGCTGTAGATCGAAATCCCCGAAGAGCCGCACATTCCAACGTCTGGGTACGCGCATCGAGCAGCAGAACGTCGGCGGCATCGGTCCGCAGCTGGGCTGTCGCCTGATCAAGCAGCATGTCCAACGTCACACGCAGATCAAAGCTGGACAGAATGGCCAGATCAATGGCACGCAGCGCGGACAGACGATGTAAGGCGTTTCGGGTCTGCGCGAACAAGGATGCATTCTCATAGGCTACAGCCAGCTGACCGGCGAGGGTAACCGCCACCTGTTCATCGGAGGTGCTGAATTCTTCCGCACCGAGCTTGTTGACCAGATAGAGCACCCCGTGGACCTGACTGCACGACTGGATGCGTACGCCGAGAAAGGATTGCAGGGGCGTGTGCTGGGGCGAAAGGAGCGCGGTTTGTGGCTCGAGTTCCTGGCGACGGAGATGCAAGCGGTTCTTGCGGTGTAGAAGCTCGGCGAGCAGGCCGGTGCTAGGCGAGGGAACCTCCATGGGGACGGCGCTGGCCGGATCCAAACCCGCCATGGTGAAGCGACGCAGGGATTGGCCATCTTCGGCGAGGATGCCCACCGCGGTATAGGCGGCGCCGATCAATTCGCGCACACGCTTGCAGAAGACTTCCAGCAGGTGGGCCAGATTGTGCTCCCGGGTCATCAATTCACCCAGTTCGATGAGCGCGCCCAGGCGCTCATTCGCGGCCTTGAGTTCACGATTGGCTGCTTCGAGCTGTTTCGAGTTGTGCGTCAGCGCATCGGTGAGAAGACCCAGGTGCTCCCGACTGAACGATTCTGAAGGCGCAGAAGGTCGGGGCAGTGCACACGTCTTCAAGGCTTCGTTGACCGTCTGGAGGATCAATTCCGGCTTGCACGGTTTGATCAAGACATGGACGACGCCGCACGACTGGGCCAGGGCAATCGCTTCGCGCTTATGAAACGTTGCCGTGTAGAAAATCACCGGCGTCTGGGCTATGGACGGTTCTTCGCGGAGCCGGCGAACGAACTCGTAGCCATCCATCATTGGCATGAGCACATCGGCGATGATCAGGTCCGGGCGCTCCTCTCGCGCTCGGCGCAAAGCCTCCAGGCCATCGCTGGCTTCGAGTAAACGATGACCGCTGTGGCCCAGGAGCTTGACGAGAAATTCTCGGCCATCGGGATGGTCATCAATAATCAAGATGGTTGCCATGCTTCCCCCTTCTGCTGCGTGGACAGACACGCTTCGATCTCGGCTTCAGGCCACGCGGCACCAGCAATGCTGTCACCAGGACGCGAGTAAAACTCCAAGGCCAGAGCCTATGCAAAGACCATGCGCGTTCATGGACAATCTGCCGGATGCAAATCTTTAAGAGAGGGCTTACCTGCGAGGAAAAAATAGACCAATGATGAGAACTGGTCAACGCGGGTTTCTACGCAATTTTGCGGAATTCACCACGTAGCTTTTGCTGCTAAAGGAGCTGTTGCAAGGCGGGCGCATGGATTTCCGATGAAGGCAGCAATTCCGATTCTTTCTTGTCGGTAAGGCGAGGACGCCAGTCTCTTGGGAGAGCATGAATTTGTGCCACGGCATGATTCGTACTCATCGGCGATCCTCTCTCGCCGAAGCCCGTGCAGCGACGCGCTCCGCTGCGAGTTCGCGCGGGTGGCGCTGTGTCGCGCGGCGCGGCAGCGACGTCAGCACGACACAAATCGTTTCGCTGGCAGGGTCAGCCCAGCAGAGCGTGCCCGTTGATCCGGTATGGCCAAAGGTTTGCGCCGAACAACCGGGACTCCCGGACTCTTTGCCCACGGCAAATCCCAGCCCGCGCGGTGGGAAGCCCGCGGGATTGTGATTCGTGATCATTAGCCGGGCCGTCTCGGGCTTCACGACTTGGCCGCGGGTCCCCAGGAACTCGCTCAGAAACTTGCCCAGATCCGGCGCGGAAGCATGCGTTCCTCCCCAGGGAGCGCCCAGCTTCCGCCAGTAAGGACTGTTCCAGTCCCACTCCCGCGCCTGCGGATCACCGCTCCCCGATTCGGGCGCGGCCCCTTCCCGTTGGCAAACGACCATCTCCTCCAGCTTGAACCGTCCGAGTCCCTGAGCCGAATGCTTCATGTTCAGCGGCTGAAAGACGATGCGATCGACGAACGTGCAAATGTCCGAGCCGCTGATGAGCTCGGCAATGTGCGCGGCCAGCAAGATCCCCATGCTCGAGTATTGGTACCGGGTACCGGGGGCGAAATCGAGGCGGGTGCGCATCGCCTGGTCGGCGAACTCGGTCAGCGACGCATGCCGCTTACGCAGATCGAGGTTGTTGGCCAGCTGATCGGGCAAGCCGGAGACGTGCGTCAGGAGGTGACGAATCGTCACCTCGTCCCGCCCCGCGCCCGTGAAGGCAGGCAAGAACTTCTGCACGCGGTCCTGGAGCCGAAATTTCCCTTGATCGAACAGCGTCATGATCGCTGTCACGTTGATCGGCTTGGAAATGGAGCCGAGTAAGAACATGGCGTCGTCCGAGACCGCCGTGCCGAAGGGACGCGTAAACGACTCCCCTTTGTGAACTACGTGCAGTACGGCTGCATCGACCTGCTTCGCCGCTGCGGCTCGCTCGAGCGCGTTGGCCGCATCGTCCCACTGCCCTCCGCGCAGGGCGGCGACCAAGGGGGAAGTGGTTGCCACAGCCAAAGCCGTCCCAAGAAATGTACGTCGCTGCATTACTCTCGTTCCTCCGCTGCAGACAACAACCGGTGCAAGCCTCGCAATCGTGGGCAGCATCCTTTCGCCCGGAGACATCATCCCGATAGTCGCAATCCTACGCGAATCATACAGAAGGGGAAGTCACGACAGACCGATTCTGGGAACACGCTTGCCGGTCGCGCCCTTCAGTCACCGGGACCTGCCGCGTACCTTGACCGCGCGCCCTCTCCACAGGATGGCGCCGTGGACGGCGTAGTGGTACAAGGCCCGCACCAGGCAACACCACAGGGAAATCACGGCCAGCGGAAACAGCAACGCCCCGGCCGGGTGAAATCGGAACAGCCATCGGCTCGGCCACAGACTCGCGTACTGCACGGCATAGGCGATGGTCCCCGCCAGCAGCAGGGCCGGCTTGCCTTGCCATGCTCCTACCGCGACACAGACCAACGACGTCCAGAAAACCACCAACGTTCCCAACAGCATCGCCGGAGCAAGCCACAGTTTGCCATGCAGCGCCGAGAGCACGTTCTTGGTCGGCCCCCAAAAGGCGTCGGAGCCGCTCTTGAACAGACGGACCTGGAGCAACTCCGGGGCGGCCCGAACGCCGACACGATAGCCGCTCTTCTTCAGCCGCCGCGCCAGTGCAATATCGTCGCACATGTCCGCTTTGATGTCCTCGAAGCCGCCGACTGCTTGAAAGGCGGCGCGGCGGACGAGCATGAACGCCCCCGCGGCATAGGCCTCGGCCGCGGTCCCATCCCGCAGTCCCGGCCTGGCAAAGCGGGGCATGATCCCCCAGGCAAATCCGGGCGTCAGAACACTTTCCCAGAGCGAGACACACTGCATGAGGGGAAGCAGACTGAGGAAATCGAACTGGTGCTGCTCCCGTTCGAGCAACGCTATGGCCAGGCACCACGGGTGATGGCGGATATCGGCGTCGGTAAAGAGCAGGTAGTCCCCGGACGCGACGGCCGCGGCCCGGTGCATCGCGTTGCACTTGCCGAGCCAGCCGGCCGGCAGCGGCGGATCGTGAATCACGCGCACGCGCCGGTCTGCCTGTGCGGCTGTATCCGCGATCGAGCCCGTGCTGTCTGTGGAGTGATCATTGACGATGATCACTTCCAGGTTCACGCCCATTTGATCGAGGATCGATTGCACAGATGCGCCCAGGTCCTGCGCCTCGTTCCGCGCGGGGCTAATCACTGTCAATTGCGTGGCTTGGTCACCCGCTTCCGGAAGAATGGGATGCCAGCGAATGCGTCTCGAGGCGATCACAAGCCGGACGGCGACCGCGGCGGAGAGCAGGGTGACGCCAAGGCAGACAATCAGGAGCGCCCAATCCCACGATGACCACATGAGTCGGTTGCCTTTTCGGGAACCCTTGCCGGCCGCCGATTCCTTTTCTTACATCCTCGCGGCCGGTGCCATGATACCATGCCCTGGAGGGAATGATCTCGGAGGCAGAGCGGAGTCTGACGCGCTTCGCTTCGATACACCGCAATTGGCGCGTCTTGTTGACGCGGCCTGCGCGAACAAGTACCCTATCTGGCAGATCCACTTTACCCGCAGACTGCGGCCGGCCTGGCCCTGCGCCTGTGGTTGGCCATCCCCCGGGAGCAAGCAATGAAACAAGGCACCACCCGACGCGAGTTCCTCGAGCAGAGCACTACCGCATTGGCCGCCGGCACCTTGGCGGCCGAGTTCACAGGCCATTCCGCTGTCCACGCCGCCGGCAGCGATGTCCTGCGAGTCGGTCTCATTGGTTGTGGCCGCCGCGGCACGGGGGCGGCTGAACAGGCGCTGCAGGCCGATCCGCACACGCAGCTGGTGGCGATGGCCGACGCCTTCGAGGATCAGCTTCAGTATAGCCACGACACGCTCAAGAAATCCGAGGTCGGCGCCCGCGTGGCCGTGGACCGCGACCACCGTTTCGTCGGCTTCGATGCTTACCAGAAGCTGCTTGCCAGTGGTGTGGACGTCGTCTTGCTGGCGACACCGCCCCATTTCCGTCCCACCCATCTCGAGGCGGCCGTCACGGCGGGCAAGCATGTCTTCGCCGAGAAGCCCGTGGCCGTCGACGCCCCCGGCATCCATAAGGTGATGGCAGCGTGCGCCGAGGCGAAGCACAAGAATGTAGCCGTGGTCTCCGGCCTGCACAACCGCTATGCCCACGACGTCCGCGCCGCCATCGCCAAAATCCATGACGGGGCCATTGGCGATGTGCTCCTGGTCCAGTCCGCCTGGAACGGTAACATGCCCGGCAAACCGTGGCCCATGATCCGCAAGGAAGGCTGGAGTGAGATGGAGTATCAGCTGCGCAACTGGTACTTCTGGACGTGGCTCTCCGGCGATCACATCGTCGAGCAGGCGGTCCATAGCATCGACAAGGGGCTATGGGCAGTGCACGATCAAGCGCCGGCGTCGGCGGTCGGCTTGGGTGGTTTGCAGGTGCGCTACGGTTCTCAGGCAAACCCGGACCGAGGGCAGATCTTCGATCACCATGCCGTCCTCTACGATTACAGCGATGGCCGCAAGCATATGCACACCTGTCGCCAGCAGAAGAATTGCGCCAATGATATTTCGACCTGGATCACGGGCACCAAGGGACGCTGCCACATCGAAAAAGCGGTGATTGTTGACCTCGCGGGCCGGGTCGTGTGGAAGTACCCCGGCAAGCCAAACAATGCCTTCCAGACGGAGCATGATGAGCTGTTCGCCGGCTTGCGGGCCGGCAAGATCCTGAACAACGGCGACTACATGATTCAGAGTACGATGGCCGCCATCCTCGGACGCATGGCCACCTACACGGGCCAGAAGATCACCTGGGAGAAGGCGCTCGCTTCGAAAGAGGATCTGACGCCGGCCCACTACGCCTGGGGGCCGCTACCCAAGCCGAAGATCGCCATGCCTGGGGTCACGCCGTTCGTTTGACAGTTCGTATGGCTCGCTTCGGAATCCAGGAATTGCGGGAACAGGGGCCAGGCCGTGCGGAACGGAGGCAGCAATGGCAACCTCGATGTGGCCGAACAGGAACTCCTCCCCGCGCGATCGGGCGGCGGCGTTTTGTGCGAAGCATGGACTCCAGCTGCCAATCTTATTGGCGCCCATGGCTGGGGCATGCCCCGCGCGTCTTTCCATCGCCGTCGCCAATGCCGGCGGGATGGGGGCAATGGGGGCGCTGCTGACCCCACCGGCCGGCATCCGTGACTGGGTGCAAGAATTTCGCGCAGGGAGCAGCGGCCCCTTCCAGCTCAATCTCTGGATTCCCGACCCGAAGCCGCACCGTGACCCAAAGGCCGAAGCCCGCATGCGCACGTTCCTTGCTGCCTGGGGATCCGAAGTAGCGGCCAGCGCAGGCGACGCTGTGCTACCCGATTTTCAGGAACAGTGCGATACATTCCTCGAGCTCCAACCCACGGCCGTTTCCTCCATCATGGGATTGTTCCCGCGCGCCTTCGTCACGCGACTCAAGGAAAAGGGCATCGCCTGGTTCGCGACCGCCACGACCGTTGCGGAGGCGCAACGAGCTCAGGCCGCGGGTGCCGACGCCATCATCGCCCAGGGCGCGGAAGCCGGCGGCCACCGCGGTTCCTTCGACCCGGCGGCCGCGGAACGGCAATCGGTAGGGCTGTTCGCCTTGCTTCCGCGTTTGGCTGACCGGGTCGATCTGCCCCTGATCGCCGCCGGCGGCATCGGGGATGGACGTGGCCTGGCTGCGGCCTTGGTCCTGGGGGCGAGTGCGGTCACGGTCGGCACGGCCTTGCTGCGCTGTCCGGAAGCGGCCATACACCCAGCATGGGCCGAGGCGCTGGCGGATCGAGAACCGGAAGAGACCATGCTGACCCGCGCCTTTTCCGGGCGGGCGGGTCGAGCGATTGCCACCAACTTTGTCAAGGCTGCGGCAGCGCCCGATGCGCCCCCGGCGGCCCCTTATCCAGTGCAACGAGGGCTCACGGCCGCGATGCGGCAAGCGGGAGCAGCCGCCAGCGACTACCACCGGATGCAAGTCTGGGCAGGCCAATCGGCGTGGATGGCAAAGTCCATTCCGACTCGGGATTTTGTCCTCGAGATGTGGAAACAGGCTCAGGCATTTCTCTAAAAGACAGCGCGTGATCCCGCAACAAACAAGCCGGACGCGCGCGAAGTTGCCGCGCTCCTTCGTGCGCGCCTCCGGCTTGTTTGCTGGCGAATTCCGAGCGGTCGTCATCGAAGCGTTGCGTACCCCCCTGATCCGGAACATGCTCCGCTGCGCGAATGAACGGTTGACCCTGAGTTCGCTCTGGCCGCGGGCGGCATCTCATTTGCGGCTCAAGTTCCCATCGCTCGGCCGGTGCCGCTCCACTGGAAGTATGCGCCGGCCCACTCTCGGCCCACTAGGGGATCCACCCGATGAGTACCGATAGCAAGCCCGAGCCGAGCCGTTTCCTGGATCCGGACGCGCACGGTTTGACCGATTCTCGGGACAGCGATCCCTCGCGCCGAGATTTTCTCCAGCATGCTGCCGGCGGGGTGGCAGCTGCCGGGTGCATCGCGGGCCTGACATTGCGTGGAGAAGCCGAGCCGGAGGCGTTGCGATCTACAGAAACGGGCGGGGTCCCGCTGACTCTTCAAGTGAACGGCCGAAAACACGACCTCAAGCTGGACCCGCGCGTCACCCTCCTTGACGCCCTGCGCGAGCACCTGGGTCTGACCGGGACGAAAAAAGGTTGCGATCACGGCCAGTGCGGGGCCTGCACCGTCCTGGTCGACGGCCGGCGCCTCTACTCATGCCTGACGTTCGCCTTCATGTCGGCCGGCTGCCGCATCACGACTATCGAAGGCATGGCCGACGGGGATAAGCTGCATCCCCTCCAGGCGGCATTTGTTGCACGCGATGCCTTCCAGTGTGGCTACTGCACTTCGGGGCAAATCTGCTCGGGAATCGGCCTGCTCAACGAAGGGCATGCCCATTCCGACGCCGAGGTCCGCGAACAGATGAGCGGCAATATCTGCCGCTGCGGCGCCTATCCCAACATCGTGGCCGCCATCCAGGACGCCCGGGCTGCCCAGCAAAAACGATCCTGAGCTACGCCAGAGCATGGGCCAGGCAAGGAAAGGAAACATATGGAGTCGTTCACATACGTGCGGGCAGAGGAGCGGGCCGCGGCCATCAAGCAGGTGAGTGGAGATGCCCGGGCTCGGTTTCTCGCGGGCGGGACCAACCTGGTGGACTTCATGAAGCTCAACGTGGAGACGCCCAACCGGCTGGTGGATATCAATTCCCTTCCGCTGGAGAACATCGAGGTGACCGACGCCGGCGTGCGAATCGGGGCCCTGGTGCGCAACAGCGATCTTGCCTATCACGAGGCCATCCGCCAGCGGTATCCGGTGCTGTCCGAGGCGTTGCTTTCCGGCGCCACCCCGCAAATCCGGAACATGGCCACGGTGGGCGGCAACTTGCTCCAGCGTACCCGGTGCCCGTATTTTCGGGACACGGCCTGGCCTTGCAACAAG
>DATGIQ010000382.1:0-7152 GCA_035295665.1 Gemmataceae bacterium
AGTTTCCCCAATGACTTCTCCGGCCAGCCGCAAAAGCTCGCCATTGGGAATCCGCTGGCGGCCTACGGCATCTGGAACGCCGCCAGCATCATGAGCCTGGATTTTATTCAGCGCTTTGACCAGTACGATCTGACGATGCGCACGCCGTTCTTCGAATCCGATTGCTGTCGATGGTACGGCACCGCTGGCATTCGCCACACCTACATGTGGGAGCGCTTCCTATGGCGAACCGTTTCAGAAGACTTTAACGGCCAAACCACGGCGGCCGATACGGCCGATTATCTCAACATCACCTCCAACCAGCTGTATGGTCCGACCGTGGGGACGGGATTCGAACTTTATCTGGGACATGGCTTTTCGGTCAGCCTGGAAGGCAGCGCATCTCCGATGATCGATTTTGTGCGCGAGATTGCCAAGTACCAGCGCGAGGACTTCGCCATCGGCCACAAGCGCAGCCAGCGGGATTACGAGTTTGTGCCGGAGGTGCAAGGGCAGATCAACGTTTGGTGGTATCCGATCGAAGGAGTTCAGATCCGAGTTGGCTACGAGGTCATGGCGTTCTTCGATACCATCGCCGCCCCCGATCCGGTTTCGTTCGATTACAGTGCACTCAATCCGGCGTGGAAGCTCCAGAATCGGTTCCTGGATGGCTTCAGCGCGGGGATTGCGTTCATCTTCTAGGATTGCAACGCGGTTCTTGGAAACCGTTGGTTAAACCTGCTTCTCGGGATGGGGGCGTGACGGCGGTGGAGGGGGATTGATCACGCCGCGGCGTAGCCGTTTGCGGGCGCGGGACAGGATCGGGCCGATGGTGTTCACGGGAATATTGAGCTCGGTGCTGATTTCTTCGTAGCTTCGGCCTTCCAGATAGCGGAGGCGGACGACTTCCCGCTCTCGGGACGGAAGCTTTTTGAGCTGCTTCTGGATCTCTTCGAGGTTTTCGAGCCCGATCTGGGCCTTGGGCGGCTCTTCCGGCTCGTGGGCCGCACCGGCGCCGTCTGCCTTGAGCTGGACTTCTCGGGCGGCCGCACGCTGGGCCAACTCATGCACACAAATTCGTCGCGCAATCACCGACAGGTAAGTAGCCAGGCTGCTCTGGCCCCGAAACTGCCGCAGGACGGCATAATCCCCGGCGACAATTTGCAACAGGATCTCCGCGGCCAGGTCTTCGGTATCCTCCGCATGCAAGGGCAGGCTACGAAGGTAGGCCGTGTGGTGAATGACATGATAGATCAAGCCCAGGAAACGATCGACAAAGTCGTTCCAGGCTCCGGACTCATGATTCAGGCACCGCTGTACGAGGTTGCGGTCTACGGCGGTCAGTGCCACGTCCCAATCCCCATTTGCTTGCACTGAGACTTCAGGAACAACCGCCTCCGCGGTGAATCGAAGGCGCAACGGCGCCCAACTCTTCCCTCCGGATATTTCTATTTTACCCTACCTCGGCAAGGGAGGGTAGGTGCTTCGATCAAATTCAGCCTTCCCACACCCCGTGCGCAGCCGCAGAGAACGATTCCTCCGCAACCTGGCAACCTCCCTCTGGGAAGTATCACCGGTTTTTCCTATTCTGTTCGACAGAGAAAAAACGTTGGCCGAAAGGAACCAGCAAGCATGAGCCAGGACCTCGACCCGTGGTTTCAGCCGCTTTTTGCCGAACGCATCGGCGGCAGTAAGTATGGCAAGGGCACGGAGATCTACAAATTCGAAAAGATCAAACGGGCCAAGCGGGCGGCTCTCCAGGCCCACCCCGAACGGCTGCTGCTCGACTTCGGCATCGGGGAAAACGACGACATGGCCGATCCGCTGGTCCGGGACGCCCTCAAGCGGGAGGTCGATCGACTGGAGAACCGAGGTTACGCCGATAATGGTATTCAGGCGTTCAAGGAAGCCGCGGCCGGATTCATGAAGCAAGTCTTTGGCGTCACGCTGGATCCGGCCAAAGAGATCAACCACGCCATCGGCTCCAAGCCGGCCCTGGCGATGCTCCCGGCGGCATTCATCAACCCCGGCGATATCACGCTAATGACGGTGCCCGGCTACCCGGTCGCCGGGACGCACACCCAATACTACGGCGGCGAGGTGGTGCGGTTACCCTTGCGTGCCGAGAACGGCTTCTATCCCGATCTGGCTTCCATCCCGGCCGACGTTCGCCGCCGGGCCAAGCTGCTGGTGCTGAACTATCCGAACAGTCCGACCGGGGCCGTCGCCACGCGCGATTTCTATCGCCAGGTCATCGATTTTGCGCACACCAACCATATTGTGGTGGTCCAGGACGCAGCCCACATCCTTCTGAGCTACGGAGAGCCGCCCCTGAGTTTTCTCCAGGTCGACGGAGCCCGCGAGGTGGGGGTGGAGCTGCATTCCCTCTCGAAGGGTTTCAACATGATCGGTTGGCGCATGGCCTTTGTGGCGGGACACCCGAAATTGGTCCAGGCGTTTGCCGACGTCAAGGACAATTGCGACTCCGGTCAGTTCATGGCCATCCAGCAAGCGGCTCGCGTAGCCCTGGAGCATCCGGAAATCGCCCAGCGCATCCGGGAGAAATACCGCCGCCGCTTGCAAAAACTGGTTGCTGCCTTGACCCACGTCGGATTCCGCGCCCAGATGCCGGGCGGGACGTATTTCCTCTATGTCCGGTCGCCGCAAGGATCCGGCGACCGCTCCTTTGCCAACGCGGAAGAAACCGCACAGTTTCTGATCCAGGAGCAGTCGGTGTGCTGTGTGCCGTGGGACGACGCCGGTCCCTACTTGCGCTTCTCGGTAACGTATCTGGCCAAGGACGAAGCGGCGGAAGACGAGCTGATGGCTCAGACGGTAGAACGCCTCCAGCGGCTGAAGCTTCGCTTCGATGGATAACGGACCGCCGCGCGGAGAGCCCACGACGGCACGTACCGACCGCCGCACGCAACCCCGCAACCATCCCGGTTGCTTTCGACCCGAACCTCCTCCCCGTACGGTCTTCGTCGAACAGGACGTTCATCCGCAGCAGGGTACGCACGGCGGTGGCGATGCCCTCGAACCGACCGGCGAATACGAAGATCCTGTCGTGGCCGATCTGCCGGAGCCCAAGATCGAGTGGCCTCGCTCCCGCCGTCCTGTCTACCGCTACCGGGGTTGTCCGCAAACCTGCCCAGGCCGGGGCGACTTGGAACGACCGGGTTCCCCGATTGGCCCTCGGGCGCGTGTTCTGAGATGGTGGTACGGCACTGGCTGAACGGCATCGTGAGGCAGAACAAGTCAGAAGTGCAATTCGCTGCGGAGGAAATCACCCGGAGCATTCATGAACAAAATCAAACAAAGGGCCGCAGGGTGGCCCGGCTCGACTCATATCCCTTGCCGCCGGAAGCACGGCCGGTAAGGGCGGTTGCTTCACGCAAAGCGATTTCAATTCGCATTCCCCGCCTGCCGGAACGGCACGAGGTCGTGCCGGCGGATCTGGAATGGTACGCCCGGCTGGCCGTCGAGGCGCGGCTGCAAGGTGTAAACGCCGAATTTGCCAGTGGTGGTCTCGGCGATGTAAAGGGCGGCCTGGCCCTGGGCAATTTGGCCGGTCGTCATCAGGAAGTGCACATTTTGCCGCGGCGGGATGCCGAATTCCGCTACCAGATCTCCCTCCGCCCAGCCGAGGATCTTGCCGGTCGTTCGGTCGATGACCGTGCCCAGCAGCTTACCGGTGCGGTAATCGAGTAGCCAAACGCCATCCGTCGGCGCCCGCGGGGTGACGCCCACCGCCCCCGTGCACATGATGTAATCCTCGAAGCGATCGTTGCTGCCCGCGTTGGCGGAACCCGGGCGGAGGTAAAGGGCCGCCCCCACTACTCCCAGGACGAGACCCGTAAATAACCAGAGCAATCGGCTGGAATTTCTCATATCATTCTCCTGGAGGGCAGCGGACCTCGAGGCGAGGAGACCCAGAACCGGGCCACATGTAGTCGCGGCGGCACTATACCAGGGCTGTACCCATCGTCACAACAGGTCTTGCCGACTCTTCTTGCTATCTTCCCCAAGTCTCCGGTTCAAGGAGGCCTTTCATGATCGGCCGCAGTGTCCGCATCCTCCTCGTTGTCCTGGTCGGTGCTTTCGCCACGCTGCTTCCGGCCGGCTGCAAATCCCGGCAGGAGAATCAGGCCGGCAGCGGCTCCCAGACGTATCTGTTCTGCTTCTGGAATGTCGAAAACCTCTTCGACGATCACCTGGACGGGCGGGAAAACCGGGCGGACAAAGAATTTGATACCTGGTTTGCCCACGATGCGCATGCCTTGCGCCTCAAACTCGATCATCTGAGCGAAGCCCTCATTCGACTCAACAATGGCAAGGGGCCCGACATCCTTGCGGTGGTCGAAGTCGAAAGCCGCCGCGCTGCCGAATTATTGCAGGAAGCCCTCAACAGCCGGCTTCCGGATCCCTCCTTGCACTACCAACACCTGCTCATGAAGGAATTGGCCGCGGGACGGCACATTGCACCGGCCATTCTCACGCGGCTCCCGGTAGTGGGGGACCGCACACGGCTGCACGGCTCACGGCTGCGGATCTTGGAAGGACATATCGACGTCCATGGCCACGACTTGGTTGTCATTGCTTCACACTGGACCGCGCGAGTCACGGATGAGCATGGCGAACATCGCGACAAATATGGCGACCAGATTCACGGCATCTTCCGCGCCATGTACGCCAGCAATCCTCAAGTCGATTTCCTGGTCTGCGGCGATTTCAACGATCCGCCGGATGCGCCCAGCGTCACCGAGCATCTGCGGGCCATTGGCGATCTCAAGGCAGTTCTTCAGCCTCGCGGTGATCCGCTTCTGTTGGATCTGCTTGCGGACAAGAGCGCGGAGGCCGGATGGGGCACGCACTTCTATGCCGGCCGATGGGAGATTTTCGACCAGTTCGCCATCTCGCCCGGTCTGCTCGATCATGTGGGGTGGAGTTGCGATCCCGAGTCGGTGCAGACGGTGAACACGCTCGTTCAGCCAACCGACAAGAAACGACGGCCCTGGCGGTTCGGCAACGAGCATGACAAACACCCCCGCGGCGCCAGCGATCACTTCCCCGTGACCGTGCAGCTTCGGGTGCAGGGGTCACCGTGAATTGCGCGAAAGTCGTCTGGACACGCAACCGCCCTTTTGGCATAGCTCCTTCCTTCTTGCACTTTTAGCACAAGAATTGACCCGGAAGTCAAGGATTACGGGTCAGAAGTCGCAGCGGCACACGGTTCCGTGCCGCCTGCGGATGCCTGCTTCGGGGGGATGACCATGCGCAACCTTGCGGCGTGGGGCTTGGCAGCCAGCCTGGTCGTGGGCCTGGGGGCAACCCTTGCCAGAGCGGCGGACGATGGCGCCGAAGGCTCCAATGCAAGCTCTTCTGTCAGGGGACCTACCTGGCAATGGAAGCCGTTCGGTAACTGGTTCGGTTCTAGTGAGCCCACGAAGCCGGGGGAGAAAAAACCGCCGCCCAAGCCGGAAGCGACGGCATCGAAGAAGTCGGCCGATCTGGTGAAACCGCCTTCACTCGTCGACGAAGCTGTAGCCAAACGAAGCCATGAAGAAGCCGCTTTGCTGCGCCGCTTGGAGGCGTGCGATAAACTCCGAGAAATTGCCATCCAGACGAAGGATGATGACCTGCTTCGCCGAGCCGAGCAACTGGAAGAACGGGCGCAAGCCGCGTACGCCCAGCGCACGGCCAACTTGCGGGGCGGCGGCTTTGAATCGGATGAAAAAACAATCGATCGCTTCCTGGGGGCTGGCAGGGCCCGCTCGGCGGAGTCTGCCGCCTACACGGTGAGCGGCACGGACCGCAGTAGCCGAGCCGCAGTAGAGGAGGTCAAGCCATGAAACGAGCCATCGCTTCCATGCTGCTGGCCACCTGTGCCGGCAGCGGCTGTGTGAGCATGCCCAGCTGGTGGGAAAAACCGAAGTCCTCCACCATTGCGGCCAAGCCGGCGCCGGCGCGCCCGCCAGTCTCGGCGGACCAGATCACCGAGAGTAATGCCCGAGAAATGGCCGCGGCATTGGTTGATGAGTTGGACCATGATGCCCAGGCGGAATCCGCACCATCGAAGCAGAAATAGCCGCGGTGTAACTCAGAATTCAGGGATGGACAAACTCGTGCTCGGGATGGCGAACCGTCAATACCGGGCAAGGGGCCTTGCGGACCACCTTTTCCGTGACGCTTCCCAGCAGGACATGGGTCAGGCCGGTGTGGCCGTGTGTCCCCATGACAATCAAATCGACATCGCCTTCCTTGGCGAAGCGAATAATCTCGTAAAAAGGGGTGCCCTCACGAACCTCCCGGTGAAAGCGGAGGTGACGGAGGTTCTCTGCCTGGCCGATCCGGTCCAGCGCATCGCGGGCCGCCGCGGTGAATTGCTCGACCGGGGCGGCAATCGGAGGCGCCACGGCCACCGCGTCGGGAATGAAGAGGGCCAGGTCTTGCACGACATGGAGCAAGACGAGTTCGGCGCCGAACTTTTCGGCCAACGCGGCCGCATAGGTCAGCGCAACCTCGGAGTGTTTGCTGAAATCGGTCGGTACGAGGATGCGGTGAAGGTTGATCACACGAGCTTCCTCCCCGCTCTTGGGCGCTATTCACGTACGAGTCGCTGAAACCGTTCGCGGAGCTGCTTGGTGAGCGGGCCCGGCTTTCCGGAGCCGATCGCGCGGCCATCGCATCGGACCACGGGAACGACTTCGGCTGCGGTGCCGGTCAGGAAACACTCGTCGGCCGTGTAAATATCGTGCCGGGTCAGGGCTATTTCCTGCACTTCGATGTCGGCCGCCCGCGCCAGCTCGATGACGGCTCCGCGGGTGATTCCTTCGAGAATTCCTGCATCCGTGGGTGGAGTCTTGAGCACACCATGCTTGGCCAAGAAAAGGTTGTCCCCGGTGCATTCGGCCACTTCGCCCTTGTGGTTGAGCATCAAGGCTTCAAAACAGCCGGCCTGCACAGCCTCAATCTGAGCGAGGATGTTGTTCAAATAATTGAGCGATTTGATGCGCGGATTCAGCGCGTTGGGATGATTGCGGATCGTGCTGACCGTCATGATTTCCAGCCCGTTCTCATAGAGTTCAGGCGGATAAAGAGCGATGTCGTCGACAATGATGATGACTTGCGGATTGCTCGCCTTGCGTGGGTCGAGGCCGAGATAGCCGGCTC
>DATGIQ010000383.1:0-42374 GCA_035295665.1 Gemmataceae bacterium
ACGCCGCCAGTATTGTCCGCGTGAATCCCCAAACCAGTGAACAAAGCTTGGTCACCTCGTTCGGTAGCGACACCGGCCTGGACAGCCTTGATGTGGGCCCGGATGGCACGATCTATGTCGGCGCCATTAGCTTCGGGGCGACTCCCGGCAAGATTTACGCGATCGATCCTGTGACAGGAGCTGAGGGCGCGCTCACCGCAGACGCAAACATTAGCCTGGTCGAAGGAATCCGGGTCTTCCATGCGATCGCCAGCGTCACCGATACCGTAACAGTGGTCCAGACGGTTGGTATATCGGACGCCTCGGTAATCGATTCGCAGATTAGCGGCAGCGACCGTCTGAACGGGGTCAATCGCGATGGAGTTGACACCCCCACGCAATCGGGTCTCGCGGGGGCCGTCAAAACGCCAGTGGGTATGGACGCTGGCGGCAAGGCCATCACAGCCGATTACATTACCGCTCTCTTCAGCCTGGGTGGAAGCGATCTGGGCGCGACCAATGCTTCCATGGAGTCGGCAAGCGGCGTGGCGTTCTGATGGTTTTGGGAATGTGCGATCTCCAAATGCGATTCTGCAAGTCAAAGGCTGAAGACGGGAATCCTGCAACAGGAACGTCTTCGGCCTTTAGGTTGAGCGGCTACGGCAGGCAAAGTTCTTGCAGCTTTATTGCATGGGGTAACGGACTGTTGCATAGGGTAAGGTTCGGGATGATATTTTTCTGTTCCCAGTCGCCGCCGGCCCGACCCATCGCCAGGATGCTGGCCCGGACCACTTCGGGCAGCATAGGCCAGGCGTCCATGACTTTGGCCAAACCGGGGTCGCTGGTCGGGGATTGGCAGGCCAGTGCGCTTGGCCGCACTGCGGGCAGCCTACGCTGGCCCCTTGGTAGCGGTTATTTTTTGCGCCAAATGGCTCATGCTCTCTCTGAGAACATAGGAGTTTACCCGCCGTTGATGCCGTGGAAAACGCTATAGGCTTCATTGCGGAAAAGCGTATTGTTGCTCCACGGTTCGCCGCCGGAGGCGGTATTGTTGGCGGTCAAAAGAATTTGGTAAACATCCAGGACGGTATTGTTGGATACGCCAAAGGCCTGACCGCTGGTCCCGATATTCCAGGAATACGCACCCAGGCCATTGCTGTTGACCGTGAAGCCGTAGGCCTGCCCGGTGGTGCCGCCAAGGGAGAGCGTCGTGGTGAAGACTTCCAGAGCGGTAGCCAACACCTCGCTATCGAGTCCCACTCCCTTGGATACCAGGAAGAGGCTCAGATAATAGCTGCTGATCTGCGCATTGGTGAAGGGGCTCAGGTTCGGTGCCCCATTCGCGCCCCCATAGAGATTGGGAAACGTCGTCGCCAACCATTGGCCCAAGGTCTGGCCCGCAGAGGTCAGTCCAAAGCGGCGGACCAGCTCTTGTCCTTGGAGCCCAGCCCAGAAGCTGATGGGCTTGATCAATCCTGCCTGCACGAACTGTCCCAGGCTGGAGACCGTGGCCGTGCCCTGGACGGTGGTCGGCATCCCTTGGCGGTAGAGGGTGATGGTCATCGTGTCCGACGCTGCGGCAGCATAAGTATGGCTGGCGGTGACCGTGAATACGCCGCCACTCAAGGTAATCGTGCCGGCAACGGCGCCGCTGTTATCGCCCCACGCGATGCTGGCCGAATAGCTGGAAAGCGGACCGGGACCGCTTGGATCGGTGAAGGTCGCTACCGCTCCCGTGAACGGGGCACCGGCCGTAGGGCTGATATTCACGGCCATGGCGGAGAGGACCGAAGTCGAGACACTGACGCTGAAGGTCTTCTGTCCGGTGTCGCCGTCGGCATCCGAGACCTGGACTAAAACCGTGTAGTTGCCGATCGCCGAGTACGTATGCATTTGGCTCGGAATGGTCCCTTGGCTCGTGAGCGTCAGAGGGGTCATCGAGCCGTCGCCCCAGAAGATGGTGACCGAGTAACTACTCACGGGGGCCAGGTCGCTGAACGAGCCGAGGGTGAAGGTTTGGGCCATTCCTTTTGGGGCGGTCTGCGGGCTCACCGGAGCCGTAGTAACCAGCTGATCCTCGAAGGCGCCGATATCAATCGTGCCGTTGATGATGCGGCTGAAGCCTGTCCCGCGCTGATCGGTACTGGGAGCGCTGCTATTGTCGCCGGCATCCACAGCGGAGTTGGCCGGATAGCCCGGATCACCAACATGGCTGAAGCCCAGGCCCATGGTCTGGGTCGGACCGCCGTTGTTGGCCAGTGTCAGCAGCCGCGGATTCACATTCAGAATATCGCTGGCCGCAAAGCCGGAGCCGCCCGAAGGGTTCTGGATCAAATTGTGTCCCTGCGAGCCGATGTTCCCGGAGACATCGCCTCCGCTATTTCCCGACAGGATCGTATCTCTGGTCATCAATGTCCCGCCGCTGTTGGTCAAGCCGCTCACGTTGTTCGCGAGCGTGCTGTTGAACAGCTTCAAGGTACCAGCGAAGACTTCGATCGTCCCTCCAGCGAAGGGAGAAGAATTGCCCGAGAGGGTGGTGTTGGTGATCGTGGATGCGGTGCCGGGGCCCTTCTGCGCCATCCCCCCTCCACCAAAGCCTGCCTTATTGCCCGAGATCGTCGAGTTGGTGACCGTCAGGCTCGCCCCCCCGAGGTTGGCGATGCCTCCACCGTAGCCATAAATGCCGGCTTTGTTGCCCACAATCGTCGAGTTGGTGACGGTTAGGTTTCCGCCTGTGTTGTTGCCGATGCCGCCGCCGTACATGTACCCATAGCTATTGGAAACCGTGACACTGCTGAGCGTGAGCGCGCCCTGGTTGAAGATGCCGCCGCCAATGCCGAAGATACTCCCCTGGGTGATCGTCATGCCGGAGATAGTGGCGGTCACGCTGGAATTCACCTGGAAAACGCGGGCGGCATTGTTGCCGCTGACGGTGAGAGCGCTGCCACCGGTAACGCCGGGACCATTGATTGATTCAGGTACCGTAGTGTTGGACAGCGTGAGCTGGCCGATGCCCAGCGTGATGGTCTGGGGCATGGCGAAGACGCCGGTGGTATCAAACATCACCAGGTTGGGCGTACTGTTCGGCACGAGTGGATTGCTACTAAAGTTAGCCCATTCGATGGCATCCCGCAGCGTGCCGACATTGGACGAATCACCGATGCCACCGATGAAGTTTGCAGTCACGATGTTGAGCGAGCTGGCTTCCCAGGCCCCGATATCGGGTGCCGTGCCCGCGTTGGCCATGCTGCCGGGCCCGCTGGAGGCGCCGCGGACGGCGCCGCGTTGGTCGGTGGTTACGTGGTTGTTGGGATCGCCCTTGTTGATGGCCGGGCTGCCGGAACCGAGCGCCATGGTCTGGGTCGGGCCGCCGTAATTGCCCCGCGCGCTCAGCAGCGGATCAACGCCGGTGATGTCGGTTGCCGCTATGGAGTTGAGGATACCAGCGGGGTTCTGAATCAGGTTGTAACCCGAGTCGGTGAACGCCCCATAGCCATCCGGGCCGAAATTCGCGACATTTGGGTCGGGACCAGTGGCCGTGTTCTTGGCAAGGATCGTGCTATCGAGAGTCACCGTGCCGGACAGCCTGCAGACGCCGCCCCCGAGGGCTTGGCCGCCCACGCCGTTCGTGAAGCCTATTCCTCCTTTGCCTCCCGTCGCGGCATTGTTGGCAATGGTACTGGACGTGATGGTGACGGAGTTCGTGTTACTCGAGCTGATGGTGCCGACATAAATGCCGCCACCCAGGGCAGCGCCGCCGCCCCCGCCACCACCCTCACCGGTGCCGGCCTGATTCTTCTGCCCGTTCCCACCAGCGCCGCCAAAAGAGAAGCTGGCACCTCCTTCACCAGCCGCTGGGCCCGACGGACCGGCTGCCCCTCCGCCACCACCCCCTCCCCCAAAGAACGCGCTGCCCCCGTTGCCGCCACTGCCCGTTGCGATCGCGCCGGCACCGCCACCGCCACCACCATAATTTGGAAACTCTGCGGTGCCGTTGCCACCCGTCTGACCGGGGTCGCCGTTGGGGTCGTTCATGCCCACCGTGCCGCCGCCGCCGCCCAAGCCTCCGCCGTTGCCCCCGAAGCGTGTCTGTTCGCCGCTGCTGGTATTGGCATTGCCTCCATTGCCACCGATCGCCGAATTACCCGTGATGGTGCTGTTGGTGATGTTCAGCGTGCCGGCGAGGGTACAGATCGCTCCTCCCCTTGCAGCGCCGCCGCCGCCGCCTCCCCCGCTGCTGGCTACCGATTGGCCATCGCCACCGATGGCCTGGTTGCCGTAGAGGGCGCAACCAATCAGGTTGAGGGTGCCGAGGTTAAAAATCCCGCCGCCGAAGCCGAAAGCGCCGGGATGCATGCCATTGTCACCTTGAGCCGTGCAGTTGGTAATCGTGACGTCGGTGAGGGTCAATACGCTACCATAGACGCGGATCGCACCCCCACCGCCGTCATCCAGGTTGTTTGGCTTCGCACGGCCAGCCGTCATTGTTAGACCAGTAATCTGGGCTTGAGTAGCGGGGTTTTCGATCTCGAAGATACGCGAGGCATTGTTGCCGCTAACGGTCAGCAGGTCGGCCCCCAAGCCGATGATTTTCAGATTGTGAACGACGACCAGTTCTCCGCTTGTTAGCAGAATCGTCTGCCCAGCCATGCTTGGACTGAAGAGAATGGTGTCGCCTGAGTTACTATTTTGAATCGCCTGCCGCAGCGAACCGGAGCCACTATCGGCATTGTTCGTGACAATGTCGATCCCAAGCCCAGCCGGCGTCAGGCGATCCTCCAGCACCTCTAGCAAGAGTGTCGGCCAGCGTTTCAGGGGTTGCTCTGGACGGCGGCCGCGGGCATGGGAACGGGGGGTGGGTTGGATCAACTTCTGGATCCAGGAGCGCAAGATCATCGACAGCATCCTCACAGCGGACGGATGGGGGGCGATTCACCGCTTCCGCAAACAACAAATAGGCGAGGATCTGGCCCACGTTGGGGCCATGCCTACGCGGCGTGTTGTTGGAGCAGAGACCAATGAACCAGGGGGATATGCAGAAGTCAGGCGGTAAAACAACCGTTCCGGCATATCTCGCGAGGCATTGCGGTTCCTTAAGCTAACAAATTAAGGAACCCTGTCAAGAAAAAAGAACCTGATTTTTTAACTTTGGATAGGCTGCCGCGAAGTGGGTGGAAATAGGTCCGCTCGTCGGGGTGGCCGTGGCGTGTCGGCATTCATCTCCGGGGTGGGGTCTCTATGGTGGATGGTTTACGCGGCTTCCTCCACAGCCGAATTGGTCTGTTCGTCGGGAGTTCGGACTTGGACCTCACTATAAGACCTTAAAGTCCTCTCATAGACCTGTGTCCACACACCGCTCAACCAGATCACCCGTAACTGCAGAATCTTCTGCGCGCCGGCTTTCTGCCACCGCATCCCCGACAGTTTCAGACGCTGCGTGTACACGGTCTTGCAGGCCGCTTCCGTCACCCCACTGCCGATCGGCAGACCCAGCCGCCGATACTCCGCGTACCGCAGATGCTGCCGTCGCGCTTGCAGATACCGGTACGCCCGTTTGAAATCCGCCAGCCGTTTGCCGCTCAGCTTCCGCCGACTGGGCACCGCGGCCGCGGAATGCAGCACCCGCCTCACCCCCGCCGGCTTCAAGATCAGCTTCTGCATCTTGCGCGTCCAGCACCACGATTGCTTGCCGGCGCCGAACAACGCTTCCGCCAGCGTCCATAGCCGTTCGGAGGCATGGTAATAGTCCACCACCCAGAACCATGTTAAGGGTTCACCCGTGAGCGGATGGCGCAACCGACGTAGGTGCTTCTTGTAGTAGGTGGTCTCATTGTCCCCGGCGTCGGTAACGTAGCACAACCGCGGCAACGGCCCCTGCCAACGCCGCAGCACCTCCTGCAGCAATGCCGTTAACTGCTGACTCAGCGTGCCTTGGCCTGGAATGGTTGAAGGTCCACTCTACGAGGTGCTGTCCCTGGTCGCGCAGGGTTGCTCGCAGATCCTTCTCGAACTGAGCGGCGTCAAGGGGCGAGACCGAGGCACGGCGGAAGTTCTCGACTAATTCCCGAATCCGCGCCGCCACTGACTCCAGGACATCGTCCAGCGTGGGGGAGCGATCGCTGGACGCGTCGGCATCGGCGGAGGTCGTACCGAGGGCCAGGGTTGCCATCGTGAGAGCCAGGTACGTAGAGTAGGTCATGGCAGCGTCCTTTCTTTTGGGGAGTCAGTGGGCTACCCCTTGTTTAAAGAACGGCGCTAGCATGCCGACAAGGCTCCTTCATCCCCACCGATAGCTTGTGGCCTTAGAGGTCGAGGTTCGCTATCGATGAACGAAGTGACGCGCACCTGTCCGCGCTCGAACACCGGGATCCGCACGCCGCCGAACAGTTTTTGTCGCTGGTCTACGAGGAGTTGCGGAAACTGGCCGCGCAGAAGATGGCCCAGGAGAAGCCGGGCCAGACCCTCCAGGCCACGGCCTTAGTCCCCGAAGTGTACCGGCACCTCAAGGACAGGGACAGCGGCGGTCCTTTCTCCGCCGCCTCAGTGAGCCGATGCAACCACTGTTCGATCGAGGCTGCGTCGCTGTCCGCCTGGTCCGCAAGTCGGATCTCTACGGACGTCCGGGCACTCGCGACTACCAAATGCTTTTTCACGCTTCATTTTTTCTGTGACCGCGCCGGCCGGTTTGACGGGATCTGTTGTAGAGGAATCACTACCATGCCGATGCGGTCCGAGCCCGACACCGAGCATCTGCTCGACGCCGCTGCATGCGGCGATGACCTGGCCCGCGGCCAGCTGCTGGAGCGACACCGCCCGCGGCTGCGGCGCATGATCGCCTTCCGCCTCGACCGCCGCCTGGCCGCCCGCGTGGACCCCTCCGACGTGGTCCAGGAGACGCTGGCCGAGGCGGCCGCCAAACTCGACGACTATCTGCGCCAGCGTCCGCTGCCCTTCTACCCGTGGCTGCGCCGCCTGGCCCAGGAGCAGCTGGCCGACGTCTGCCGCCGCCACCTGCGCGCCGGCCGGCGCAGCGTCACCCGCGAGGAACCGGCCGGCCTGCCAGACGAGTCCGTCCTGGAGCTGGCCGAGCGGCTGCTGGACGCCGGTAGTGGGCCCAGCGCCCGGCTGCGGCGTGTGGAGCGACAGGCGCTGGTGCGGCAAGCTCTCGACCGGCTGCCGGAGGGCGACCGCGAGGTGTTGGTGCTGCGCTACCTGGAGCAGCTCTCCACGGCCGAGGCAGCCGCCGTACTGGAGATCGGGGAAAGCGCGGTCAAGATGCGGCTGCTGCGGGCGCTGCAGCGCCTGCGCGACGTGCTCAAGCAATCGGAGGACGGTCCATGAGTCTCAAAGCGGTCCCGTCGTCGGCCAAGGCCGCAGAGTTGGCCGAACTGGTAGAGCAGATCAACGCCCGGCTCCAGGCCGGTGAAGCACTGGACCCGGAGGAGGTGTTGCGGGCCCATCCGGAGCACGCGGAAGAGCTGAACGGCCTGCTACCGGCAATCGCCCTGCTGGCCAACCTGTCGCGATCGGCGGGTAGGCCGGTAGCTCCAGTCCACGGCGTTCCGCCGGAACGCATCGGCGACTTTCGCATTCTGCGCGAGATTGGCCGGGGCGGCATGGGCGGGGTCTACGAAGCGGTGCAAGTTTCGCTGGGCCGGCATGTGGCGCTCGAGGTCCTGCCGGTGGAAGCCGCCCGAGATGCCAAGCTGCTGGCCCGCTTTCGACGGGAGTCCCAGGCAGCGGCCCAGCTACACCACAGCAACATTGTGCCGGTCTTCGAGGTGGGCCAGCAGGGTGACGTCTGCTTCTACGCCATGCAGTACATCCAGGGGCAGTCGCTCGACCAGGTGATCCGAGAGCTGCAACAGCTCCGCGCTGGCTCTGCGAGCAGGCCCTGCCCAGACGCTGCCAACTCCGTTGCCCAGTCCCTGCTGGCGGGCCGGTTCGAGCAGGCTCGGTTGGTGAATGCCACGCTCGATTACCAGCCGGATACCAGCGGCGAGTCCCAGCCAAGGGCCGAACAGACCGCCGAGACACCGGCGCCGTCGTCGCTGTCGCTCGTGGCCTCGGACCAGCACCTCGATTCCCTCCAAGTGGCCCGGCTCGGCTTGCAGGTGGCCGAGGCATTAGCCTACGCCCACAGCCGGGGCGTTGTCCATCGGGACATCAAGCCGTCGAACCTATTGTTAGATATCGCTGGCATCGTCTGGGTCAGCGACTTTGGCCTGGCGAAGACGCAGGCGCAGGTCCTGACCGGGACCGGCGACCTCGTCGGCACCGTCCGCTACATGGCCCCGGAGCGTTTCGGGGGCGTTTGCGATGCCCGTGCCGATGTCTATGCCTTGGGGCTAACGCTGTACGAACTGCTGCTCTTGCGCCCCGCGTTCGATGCGCCGGACCGGCTGCGCCTGATCGACCAGATTGGCCATCAGGAGCCGGTAAGGCCGCGTGGGGTCGACCCCCGTATTCCTCGTGATCTGGAGACCATCCTCATGAAAGCGATCGAGAAAGACCCACAGCGGCGCTACGCCTCGGCCGACGACCTGGCCGAGGACCTGCGCCGCTACCTGGCGGACGAGCCGATCCGGGCCCGGCGCATCGGTCCGCTGGAGCGGCTGGGGCGCTGGGGCCGGCGCAATCCGCTGGTCGCCGGCCTGAGTGCGGCCATCATCGTGGTGACGGCGCTAGGCTTTGTAGGTGTGCTGGGACAATGGCAAGTGGCTCTGGCCCACGAGCAGCAGTCGAAGGAACAGCGCGACGAGGCCCAGCAGCAGCGCGACGAGACCCAGCGTCAAAGGGATGAGGTCAAGGCGCTCAACGAGAAGCTCGCCGCCAAGGAGCAGCAGCTTCAGCGCACCCTGTACGCGGCCCACATGAACCTGGCCCAGCACGCCTGGGATGTGGGCGCCATCGGACGGGTGGACGAGTTGCTCCGGCAACACCATCCCATGCCGGGGGAGACTGATCTGCGCGGCTTCGAATGGTATTACCTCTTTCGGCTCTGCCACGCGGAGGTGCTGACGATCAAGGGGGCCGTCGGCAGTATGTTCATCAAAAGCGTGGCCTACAGCCCCGATGGCAAGCGACTGGCCGGTGCGGGCGGATCGCGGGATCCTACGCTGAAGGTATGGGATGCCCAAACCGGCCAGGTACTGCTCTCGCTCAAGGGCGGGGGTAGCCGTGACGGGAACTTTAGTAAGTGCGTGGCCTTCAGCCCGGACGGCAAGCGCCTGGCTGGCATTTCGGGCGGAACGACTGGCGCACAACAGCTAAAGGTATGGGATGCGCAGACCGGACAGGAGCTGCTCACCCTCCAGGGCGTGAGCGCCAGTGTGGCCTGTAGCCCGGACGGCAAACGCCTGGCCAGCGCGGGCTGGACCTTGAAGGATGGGAAGATTGGCCCTAGTGAGGCGAAGATCTGGGATGCCGAGACCGGCCGGGAACTGCTCACCCTCAAAGGGGCTCGTGGCGGTGTCGCCTTCAGTCCGGACGGCAAACGCCTGGCCAGCGGCACCAAGGTCTGGGATGCGCAGTCCGGCCAGGAGCTGCTGAGCCTGAAGGGCCACACCGGGGGGTCGGTTTCGAGCGTGGCCTACAGCCCGGACGGCACACGTATCGCCACCGCTTCCTATGACGACAAGACGCTGAAAGTTTGGGATGCGCAGACCGGTCAGGAACTGCTCAGCATCAAAGGTAGCAACGGCTACGGCGTTGCGTTCAGCCCGGACGGCAAACGCCTGGCCGGCGCTTCCGAGGATAACGCGGTGAAGGTCTGGGACGCCCAGACCGGCCAGGAACTCCATTCCCTCAAGGGCCATGAGTGGGTTAGTGACGTGGCCTTCAGCCCGGACGGCAAGCGCCTCGTCTCCGGTGGCGATACGGTGAAGGTGTGGGATGCGCAGCGGGATCCGAGGCCACGGACGCTCAAGGGGAGTGACGGCTATGTTACCACCAGCTTGGCGTTCAGCCCGGACGGCAAGCGCCTGGCTTCAGGCAGCGTCGTGGGCCCGCCCTGGACAGCTAGCGGGCCCGGTGAGGGGAAAGTTTGGGATGCGCAGACCGGCCAGGTACTCGTCACTCTCAGGGGCGCTTTCGGCAGCTTGGCCTACAACCCGGACGGCAAGCGCCTGGCCGGCGCTTCTGAGGATCAAATGATGAACGCCCGCTCGGTGAAAGTGTGGGATGCGCAGACCGGCCAGGAACTGCTCTCCCTCCCCTTCAAGGGGCTGGGAGGCGGCAGGGTCAGCGTGGCCTTTAGCCCGGACGGCCGGCGCGTCGCGGCTTCCGGCGGCGAAAAGGGACCCGGTGGAGGCCCGGGCGGCCCGGGCGAGGTGAAGGTTTGGGATGCCCAAACGGGTCAGGAGCTGCTGACGGTCAAGCATACCGCCTATCTGGCCCGCGTGGCCTTCAGCCCGGATGGCAAACGCCTGGCCAGCGCTGCGAGGGACCGAACCGTAAGAGTGTGGGATGCCCAGACGGGCCAGGAACTCCTCTCCTTCCAGGGCGCTTCTGGTTGGAGCGTGGCTTTCAGCCCGGACGGCAAACGCCTGGCCTGCGGTTCTCGGGTGTGGGACGCCGAGACGGGGCGGGAGCTGCTCGCGCTCAAGGGGCACGCCGATTGGGTGCCGAGCGTGGCCTTCAGCCCGGACGGCAAGCGCCTAGCTACCGTTTCGGCCGACAAAACGGTCAAGGTGTGGGATGCCGAGACCGGCTCCGAACTGCTCACCGTCCCGGGCGGTGGTTCCGGCGCCATCTACGGTGGTTTCGGCATCGCCTTCAGCCCCGACGGCCACCACCTGACCAGCGGCATGGAGGGTGGCGCGGTGACGATCTACGACGCCACGCCGCTGCCGGAGAAACCGTGATCGCAAGGGGCCGACGCGGCGAACCGATGCAGCTGCCGGCGGCGGGAGCGGCTCACGCTGTCCGCCGCCGCTTGCTTTCTCTTTCATTCTTCCTGAACCTGGTGTCCCAGGTCGCCCGTTGTCGCGGTGGGGTTGAGCGAGCAATGTCGCCATTCCTTAAGACCAGGTTACCCGGCCACTTTCTGACTAGCTGATTGGGCGGAATGCAGAAAAACCCGGTTGTTGCGCGCAGGGGAGAGATCGCACCCCATCTCCGTTGTTGGAAGGCGAGCGCAGCTTGGCAAACCCCGAGTCGACCGTATGGGAGTGATGTCGATCAATGGGATGGTTTCTGGAGCGACCGCGTGCTCGCCTGAAAAATTACCCACTCCTGGGATGCCTACCCTCCGCAGCCGGCGATAGCGGAGCCAAAACACGGTATCCATCAACGACCAGACCTCATGGGGAAGCTGGCGGGAACAATGAGCACGCTGGTTTCCCTTGGATTGGCTTGGCGCCCGTGGTTACCGCTTCGTTGAAAAACGAACTTTGCCGAACGGGGCGAAATTGTGAAGCAGTCCGATTTCCGCGCGGCGTGAGATTTGCTGATCTCTCGCAGAGCAGCCTCAGCGATTCAGCGGTTTGCAAATCCAGGCAAGTGAATGTCTCTCTCGGCCACCGGTAGAGCCCGGGAAGTCACACTCCTTGTGGCGCCTCCCGATGGCAGCTTTCCTTTGCACGAATCGTGTATCCCATTCTCTAATCCACGTTGGCCTGTTCCTCGGTCGGCTGCACAACGGGAAGTTGAATCGTGGTCCGAGCAACATGGCCCGTCTTCCAGGCGTCGAAGGAAAAAGTCAGCTCAGCCTTGCCTTCGCCCGCTTCATCAGGGACCAGCACGGGTCCATGAAAAACGCAGCCTCAGCAAAACTGATCGAGCGCGTACCGTCGTTTGATCGGTAGATCCCCCGGATTTTTCGGCGGGAATTCGATATCCACAACGGGATGGATCCCTTCAGGGAATGTCGAATGCCGTTCCTCAGGGCGAGTAAACATTGATTCGGAGCGCACGACAACCCAGCAGCGCCGGGCGGCATCAAACGTGCCGACCAAAGCGCGCACGTCGGTGGGCTGATTTCCCCTCTGAAGTGCGAGATCGCGAGGAAGTTTCCAGTTGATTGTGGCTGCCCCAACGGTGAGCGGCCCGCGGAAATGGGCCATGGGCGCAGTCTCCGGGTCCAGGCCCATTTCCGTGGTGTCCCCGTACTGGTGGTATTCGACAGGACCTTTGATATCCACATGAACCAGCAACTCCTTTGGCGTTTCCCGTCCCGAGGTCATGCCGCTGATCCGGGTGATGGTGTAGCAATTCTCCCCATCGGGATCTGCAATCGTGAGATTCGTGCATTTCGTCCGATCGCCAAACCGTTCCGTCTGGCCTGTAAAGGAACCGTCGACATAATGAGCAAAAGAAATGGCTTCGCCTTCGACGCAGACCAACAAGCAGACCTTGGTTTCCGGCCCGAAATAAAGCCAGCAGTATCGGCGAACGCCCGGCTTCAGAAGCGGGTACACGACGAAGCCCACGCTCCCGGCCAAAAGCAAAACGCACAGACAAAGGAGCCAGCATTTGTTCATGACAGCCTCGCTCTTTTCGAGGACGATCTCCGGTGCCCAACACCTTCCGATAAGTTATCGCGACGGATCGCCTACCCGCAAATTTTCCCGTAGAGAGGAGAAAAAGATGGCTTACCGAAGGTTCGCGAAATTGCGAAGAATCGTCAGCCCCACGTGCTGACTCTTTTCTGGATGAAATTGGGTTGCAAAGACGTTGTCCTGCCAGATCATCGACGTAAACGGAGTGGGATAGTCCGTTTCCGTGGCGATAAGGCTTGGATCCTTGGGAACCGCATGGTAGGAGTGGACAAAATAAACCGCGGGTTCCGCCGGCAATTCGCTCAGGATCGGCGCCGGCCGGCGGATGTGCAGGTAGTTCCAACCCATGTGCGGCACCTTCAACCCAGGCACATCGGCAAAGTGTACGACCTCACCCGGAAAGAGATCGAGCCCGGCGTGTTCCCCATCTTCGTAACTCTTGCTGAAGAGCAGCTGTAGACCGAGGCAAATGCCCAGGAACGGTTTGCCGGCTCGAATATGTTGAGCGAGCGGCTGCACCATGCCGGCTTCGTGCAAGCGCGCAATGGCATCGCGAAACGCGCCGACTCCGGGCAGCACGATTTTGGTGGCCTCGGCAATGCGGTTGGGATCGCCGGTGATCACGGCTGGCTGGCCGACTTTTTCCAGCGCCTTTTGCACGCTGCGCAGGTTGCCCATGCCATAGTCCACAATCACGATCGGTTGCACCATTTTCTCCCACGCATTTGGTTCCGCGGTTACATGCGCATAATCCGCAACACATAACTGGCTACAAACATGAGCACACCGCCCAGCACGGCCAAGCAAAGGACCACGAAGCTATTGAAAAAGGGCATCTGCACCCGAGGGCCGATCCAGTACCAGCAGAGGAAGGTCACGACGACCCCGACGGCCAAGGACGGCCCGAACGGCATCATGTTATCGCCGCTCACCACGAGCTGAATCACACCAAACACGAGTCCGACAAAGACGCCGACAAAAAAAGCCACCACGATCGGCTGCCAACCCAGAAAACCGCCGGCCATCATCATCAAGTCGGCGTCTCCCAACCCGAGGGCCTCGATCCCCAGACCGAGCCCGAACAGGAACCGGATGATCCGCAGCAAGAGGGTACCGACCAAGGCGCCCAGCAAGCCCGTAACCAGGCCGGTTTGCCAGTTTCCCCCTTCGCCAAACCAAGCCGGCAACGGTCCCCAGAACGGCCAAGGATAGAGACCTGGTTTGGGGCCAAGGTTCGGGTTCGCCTCCCACCAGGGCTCGCCCGCACGCATGTCCTTGACCGCTAAAGCCGGCACGAACCGTCCGTCATGGGTATAGGGATAGGGCCACGGCCACGGAAAGAGTACCGCTCCGACCAATCCGATCACCGTACCGGGAATCGTGATCGAAAACGGAATCTCCCGATAGTCGAGATCACAAAACGAGGCCACGATCAGAAAACAAACGAGAATGGCATGGAAGCCAAATACCACCCACGCCGGCCACGAGGGCAAGGTGAGCCGTTCGATGCGCAGCGCCTGGATTCCTTGCGGATCGAGACCGTGCACATCCCGGACGACCTCCAGGTAAAACAGGCCGGCGAAGCAAACTCCCGTCAACAACTCGATGAGGAAATAGCGACTGGAAAACCGTGCGCCGCAGCTCCGGCAGCGGCCACGCAGGATCAGATAGCTGAGCAGCGGGATGTTATCATACCAGCGGATAGCCTGAAAACATTGGCCACAGCGCGATCCCGGCCAAACAATGCTTTTCTCCAACGGCAGCCGATGGATGCAGACATTTAACAAGCTGCCCACGATCGTGCCGAGCACGAACAGGTTGACCAGCAAGAAGCCCAGCATGAAATGAGTCCACATGTTTCGATAGGAGCGCGGATCCGGCTACACCCTCTTGTGCCCGGTTCGGCCGATCACGACGCAGAAAGGCTCAGCTCTCTGTTTGGCGGCGGTTCGCCCAACCGCGTGGCTCTGCCAACCGCCGCGAAACCAAAACGCATTTCCTCAGCCGGACCATCGCCCGAGCAATTCTCTTGACCTGCTTGTCACTGTAGCGGGCCGAGGAGTGGCTCGCAAGGCAACGCGGCAGCCTCGCTACCTCGCACGGCATCCACCCGGGCCGGGATTCGACACAAACCGTGCCGCTGCCGGCGTGGCCGTCCCTTTCCTCGAAACGGGCAGTGGCCCAGGATGGGATTTGGCATCGGATCTGCTGATTCTTATCGTGTCGCACCGTTCTGAAGGGAGATTCGCCAATGCACCTCGATGAATATCAAGCAAAGCGCAACTTTCGCAAGACCCCCGAGCCGGCAGCGGAACCGGCCAAACCGCACCGGCGGCCCATTTTCGTCGTGCAGGAACATTACGCCACACGACACCACTACGATTTTCGCCTGGAGGCCGATGGCGTACTCAAGAGCTGGGCCGTCCCCAAGCAACCTTCGTTGGATCCATCGCAAAAACGTTTGGCCGTCCACGTTGAAGATCATCCGCTGGCCTACGCCGGCTTCAAGGGTACGATCCCCGAAGGGCAATACGGGGCCGGTGTGGTCAGCATCTGGGATAAAGGGACGTACGAAAACCTCCTTGGGGACAAGCCCACCCCACGGACGATGACGGAAGGAATCAAAGCAGGCCGGCTGGAGTTCGCCCTGCACGGCAAGAAGCTGCACGGACGCTTTGCGCTGGTTCGCATGCACGGGAAAGGGCGTGGCAAAGACAATTGGCTGCTCATCAAAATGAAGGATGAATCGGCCCGGCCCGAACCCGGCGCCCACGGCCGATCCACCGCCAAGCCAGGGGCTAAACCCCGGGCAAAGGCTTCGTCGCCTGCGACCCGGCACCGCCCTTCCCGGCCACCGAAAGAAGGGGTTGTCCTCACGAATCTTGACAAGCTCATGTATCCGGACGCCGGGATCACCAAAGGCGACGTCGTATCCTTCTATCGGCGGATTGCCCGGCACTTGTTGCCGTTTCTCCGCGACCGCCCAACCACTTTGGAGCGGTTGCCGGAGGGCCTTGGCGACAACGGCCGGACACCGCATTTCTGGCAGAAGAATACCCCTTCTTCCTACCCGGACTGGATCGCCCGCGTCGAGCTGCCCAGCGAAGAGGGAGAGACGGTCCGGTACGTGCTGGTCAATAACCTGGAAACCCTGCTGTATCTCGCCAACCAAGGGACATTGACGTTTCACGTTTGGTTTTCGCGCATCCAGGACCTCGATCGGCCCGATTTCGTCCTGTTCGATCTGGATCGTGGCCAAGCCTCGTTTGCCGATGTCGTCGCCGTTGCCAAGGAGCTGCGCACACTTCTGAAAACGGAGCGAAAACAAGCCTTCATCAAGACATCCGGCAAGACCGGACTTCATGTCCTGGTGCCCTGGACAGCCGAGGGAGGTTACGATGCAGCCCGCACCTGGGCCCAAGGTTTGGCCGAACGTGCGGTGGAGACTTTTCCCAACCAGGCCACGCTCGAACGGAGCAAGGCCAAACGAGACCAGCGCGTCTATGTCGACGTGATGCAAAACGTCAAGGGCCGGCATGCCGTGCCGCCGTATGTCCTCCGGGCCATACCCGGAGCGCCCGTTTCCATGCCGCTGAGCTGGCGGGAGCTGACACCCGCGCTGGACCCCGCTCAGTTCAACCTCAAGACCGTCTTTCGCCGGCTGGCGCGGCAGAAGCGTGATCCGCTAGCGCAATGGGTTCGCGCTCTGACACGCACCGCAAAGGGGTGAGGTCCAAGGCTACCCCGGATGGAGTGTCCCGAGCCGGATCCCGAACGGCCCACGTTTTCACGCGCTCCGCAGGCGCTCGAGGATTTCGTTGGCGACCGCATCGATCGAGCGGTGCGTGGTATCAACGACCAGATCGGTACATTCTTGATAGAGCGGCCGGCGTACTTCGAGAAGCTTCTGGATTTCCGCCAGGCCGCCGCCGGCGAGCGGTGGACGGCGTTCCCGAGTTGTCGCATCCGCCTGGAGGCGGTGCCAAAGGACGACCGCATCCGCCGTCAGCCAGACCACTCGACCGGCCGTGCGCAGACGCTGGCGATTCGCCGCACTGAGCACCACGCCCCCGCCGGTGGCAATGACGTGTTCTCGGGAGCGGCAAAGCTCTTCCAAAATGGCAGCTTCTTTCTGACGAAAACCGGCTTCTCCTTCCTCCTCGAAGATCTGCCGGATGCTGCGGCCCCAGCATTCCTCCAACCGAGCATCGGCATCGATCCAACTCCAGCCTAGCTTGTCCGCCAGAATCCGGGCGACGGTGCTTTTGCCCGTGCCGCGGTAACCAATCAGGAAGAGATTGTTGATTGCCGGATTGCCCAGTGCCATCGCGCACTCCAAGCAGACATGCCCATCCGCAATCAAACGTCTTCCTCATCACGCAACGCCACCGGTGAGAGCGCCCGTTTGACGACGCGGCGCATCAGCTCCAGGGGAGCCTGTTCGCCCGTGAAGAGCTCAAACTGCAAGGCTGCCTGCCGCACGAACATATCGACGCCGGTCAGCACCCGGCACCCGCGGCTCCGCGCTTCCTTGACCAGGAGCGTCGTTTCCGGCGTGTAGACGATGTCCATCACCACCAAACCGGGCTTGAGGAAGCTAGGATGAATCGGACTTTCGTCGACATTGGGGTGCATGCCGACCGACGTGCAATTGATCAGGGTGTCGCAAACCACGTTGTGACGGGCCGCCCAATCGACCGCCCGGCAATCAACCTCTTCCGCCAGCTTGACCGCCCGGTCATAGGTGCGGTTGGCAATCGCCACGGCGGCACCGGCGCGCTGCAAGGCATGGGCAACCGCCCGGGCCACTCCGCCCGCCCCGAGGATCAAGACCGTGCGCGAATGCAGGGACGCGGGCAATCCATCCGCCGACAGGTTGGCCAGCAATGAGTCGCGGATCGCTTGAAAATCCGTGTTGTAAGCAATGAAGCCGGCTTCGCCACGGACGAGTGTGTTGGCGGCATGGATCAGATCCACCGCCTCCCCCTTCTCATGGGCCAGGTTGGCGGCCGCCTCCTTGTGCGGGATGGTCACGCTGTAGCCATACACCGGCAGCTGATCGAACTGCTTCAGGAAGTCCTCCAGACCCCCACGGGGCACCCGGAAAGGGACGTAGATGCCGTTGATCCCAAGGGCAGCAAAGGCGGCATTGTGGATCAACGGACTCAGACTATGTGCGACCGGATCGCCCAGGACGCCGAAGCTTTTGGTCTCCTTGTTGATCCGGCCGTAATGGTAAATACGTTTCAGCTCCTCATACGAAAGGATGCCGGGCGCAATCCCACGTTCCTTGTTGAAGGCGGCGTAGGTGAAGGGAGCGCCGAATCGGGCACCCAGGATCCGACTGGGAATGCCCAGGTCGCCCATGCAGAAGGCGACGGTTGGCCGGGACGCGTTCTTGACGAGTTTGAGGACCCGCAAGTTATCCACCGGATGCTGGGCCGTGATGGCGAGCTTGACGACATCGGGGTCCTGCTGGCACATGCGTTCGTGAATTTTTTCGAGATCGGCCGGCACTTCGCGCAAATTATGATAGCTGACAATCCGTTTCACGTCCTTGAAACGGCGGATCTGTTCGGCGATATCGGTCTCGACATCGACCCAGTCGAAGCCGCCGACAATGGCCTGGCGCAGCAGCATGCGCCGCTCCTCCTCCGAACCGGGCCATCGGCCGCCATCTTGCGGACGCCGTACCGTGGCGACCAGCGCACAGGGCTTATTGGCCAGCAAGCGTTTGAAGTCCGGCGCCTTGGCCAGGAAATCGAGTCGCAGCTCGATCATCTGGGCACCGCGCTTGGCCGCCTCCTGGATTTCGATCTGCACCATCTTATGCCGGGTTCGGCCGATCACGACGCAGATGGGCTCAGTAGCAGACGGCATCAGGGATTGCACTCACTTTGTGGTCCAAGAAAACGACCCGGCCCAGCAGCAAGCGATGTCCCGGCCGGTTTTCCTCGTACTGCTTGTCACTGTAACGGGCCGGCGCAAGAGCCGCAAGATGATGCTCACGACATGCCCAGAACAAGTCACCGTACCAACGGCATCCCATCGCTCTCAAGTTGACGGCATCGTCCGCGCTGCCCGAGCTGAATGCTATGGAAAAGACGCCCGGTGAGTGCCCTTGGAGGCTGGCTCGTTCCGTGCCCGTCGAAATGTCCCACTACTTGATTGTCTTGTCGGCGCTGCCCGAGACCAGCATTTTTGCCGTCCGGGCTGAAGACGACGCAGAGGACCGTTCGCGCATGGTGCATGGTATTGCGAAGGATCGGCGAGGCGGCCGCCCTCGTTTCATCCGCCGTACAGCACTTCCCGGATGCAACCCGATCCACCGGAAAATCAGCAACGAGCGTCTCACGGTTGAAGCAGGCTACTTGCGCAGATCCTTGAACTGGATATCCTTGAAGATCACTTCCATCGGCTTGCCTTGATGCAGCTGCCAGGCAATGATGCCCGTGTCGGGAAGCTTGGGAAAATCTTCGTCGACGGTCGTTTCCCCATTCAACTTGATGGTCACGTGTTTGCCGACACATTTGATGTAGTAATCGTTGAAGTCCTCCTTTTTCAGGGCCCGCTCGACTACCGCCTTCGGAGCCGCTTTCATCATGCCGCCGAAATGTTCGCCGTACAGACTCCCCCAATACTGATCCCCCATGTCGCACTGCGGCCCTTCCACAGCGAAGTTTTCCCGGTCCTTTTGCGAATCGCGGATTTTGCTGCGGATCTGCACGCCACTGTTGCCGGTCCAACCTTGGCCGCGGAGACGCACCTTGAACTGCAGCTCGAAATCGGTGTACGGGTTCTTGCTGCACAGGAAGGTGTTGAACGTCAAACCGTTGGGAAAGGTCGAGCCAACGATCGCTCCGTCCTTGATACTCCAGTACTGGTGAAGGCCGTCCCAACCCTCCATGTTCTTTCCGTTAAAGAACGGATGGTTGCCCGCATCCGCACTGCGGCTGTCCGAACCGAGCGCGGCGGCGAAGAGGAACGCCAGAATCATGGTTGCGTAGCGCATGGAAATCCTCCACATTCGAGGTACTGCGGACCGCCGCGAAACGAGATCCACCCTGTCATCCGGGATGTGTCTCATGGTTGGCTGCTTGCCCACCGGGGATTGAGGTTCCTCCCGAAGGCTCTCCTTGAACCGGTACCGCAGAAGCGGCGGTCTCATCCGGCGTGGACGCAGAGGACTCCCTGGGCTCGGTCTGGGCGGTTTCCTGGGTGGAGGACTGCGGCTGAACGGCGGGAGCCGTCGGCGACCATTCTTCATCGTGCAGCAATTCCAGGGCAGCCGCACGGAGCTGTGCCTCACTGAAGCCGAGCTGTTGTAAAACGCGGAAGACTTCCCGCAGTTCCGATTGGAGGTATTCCTTGGCATCGGGCGGCCGAAGTCCGAAGCGGTCACTGCCGCGCTTCCCGGTTCGAGGGTGTCTGTGTAACACTCCCCGGGCGACCAGTTCCGTTAGCACCGCCTCTGCCCGACTCAGCGGATCGACGGCATAGGTCGGCAGCTTGCGACGCAGTTCCACCCAACCTAACGGGCCCTCCTGGAGTGCTTCGCGGAACAAATTGTCCAGGTGAGCCTCCATCGGTCGATCCCAAAAGCGATCCTGCTGGCTGCGGTACCGGGGATACTGGAAGAGCACATTGGCAGCGACCTGACGCTGAAGCGCCTCGGTCAATTCTTCCAGACTGGCGGACCGGAAGGGAGCCGGCAGCTTGGCACGAATCTTGGAGACGGTCAAGGGCCCCGAACTAACGGCCAACACGCGGATCACCGCGGCAGCCACATCGGTTTCGGGAGGGGTATCGGCGGCCTTCTGGTCCATCATCTGTGTCATCAGAGCATCCTTCCTGTAAGAAGTTCGGGGTGATCACCTCTCCATGAGGATAAGCGGGAAGCTTCCGGACACGAGCTCTTCCAGGCCAACGCCCGCTCTGGCACAGTGCAAATTATCCGCCAGCGGTCAAATGTCCAGGTGCCAAGACGTTCATGGAGAGACGGGGACCGCAGCCGGCGGCGGTTGGGTTACTTCCGTGATCCGGCGTAGCCAGATATCGCCGAAGGTTTCCGGCTGCTCCGCCATGATTTGCCCGCGCTTGATCAATTCCAGCACAGCAAGAAAAAGACCGACCAGGCGGGATCGTGTATGAGGTGGGATGAACACCGCGGAGAATGCGCGCGGGGATTCGCTCTGCAACTGATGAAGAAGCGATTCCATGTAGACATGAAGGGGGGTCTCGTCGGCGATCAGCTGCTGCGGTTGCAGGGCCAGCGTTTCGCGCATGAGCCGGCCGAAGGCGCTGACCAAATCCCATAGCTCCACCTGGCGAAGCGGCTGCACCGCAGGATCCAGCTCGGCGGGCGTTTCGAGCGGCTGTCGGGCCAGGCGACTGAGCTGGCGCTCAGCCTGGGCCTCGAGCAGCAACGCAGCGTCCTTGAATTTCTTGTATTCAATTAGCTGGCGGACGAGTTCGAGGCGAGGATCGCTTTCCTCTTCGGCCGGATCGTCGCTGGGCGGGAGGAGCATCTTGCTCTTGATTTCCATCAGCGTGGCCGCCATTACGAGGAATTCACCGGCCCGCTCCACGTCGATCAGCTCGATGACCCGCAGATATTCCAGAAACTGCTCGGCGACCCGTGCAATCGGGATCTCGCTAATGTCGACTTCCTGTCGCTTGACGAGGAAGAGAAGGAGATCCAGCGGTCCGCGGAAAATATCGAGATCGACTTGATAATCCATCATCCCCATGCTGGTGCAGCGCGCCGCTCACACCTCCTCCAAGGCTCCTTGCAATTCCGCAACCAGAGCCGCCGGTTGAAAGGGCTTGGTCAGGTACGCGTCGGCGCCCAGCTGATTCCCGCGCCGCCTACAAGCATCATCATCCAGCGCGGTCACGACAATGACGGGAATGCGTTTGAGTGGCCCGGTGCGGCGCAGCTTTTCATACAGTTCAAAGCCGGAAATGTCCGGCAGCATCAAGTCGAGCAAAATGGCCGACGGCTGGACTTCCGGGGCCAAAGCCAGGGCGCGATTGCCCTCTTCCACTCCGCGACAAGTAAATCCTTCCTGCTCCAGGAGCCGGCAAAGCAGCTCGTTGGTTGTGGGCTCATCCTCGACAACCATGACCGTGGGTGGTCCGTGGGCACCATTCGAGCCCGGAGCGGGCAACGCAAAGCGACCGACGCCCGGCTGGACGGCGCGATACCAGTCCCGGAAGCGAACGACGATGGCTTCTTCCAGCGTGCCGGCCGGAAAGAGGATGCTGCCGAGATGGGCGAGGGATCGGTCCATCAGGATGCGCTCGTCGCCGCGCAATCGGAACGGCGGCACCGCTCCTGGTGGGCAGCCTTTGAACCAGGCGGCAATCTCCGGCTCGGTTGCCAGGCGAACGTCGGGAATGCCGAGAATCGACTGGACGCGCGGAAGGTCGAGCCGTGCGGAGGCCGGCAACACCACTCCCACGGGCCGGCCATGATCGGAAAGGAAGACCGTCTTGGCCACGCGCCAACCGCTCATGTGCTCGGCCTCGGCCAGTTCCTGAGCGGAGTAAGCCGGCGGATGATGATGTTCCTCGTAGGGAACGCCGTAATGAATGAGAATCTGTTTAAGCCAGCGGGGCATGGCCATGGGACAGAACCTCCAAGGGCCAGCGGTGGATAAGAAGAGGGAAGAGTACTCTTCCTTCACCGTACCGCTTCTTTTTCTGCGCGTCAACATGGGCGCAGAAGTTTAGCTCCGAACCATGAGAGAAGGGGAAGCACCCAGCGTGCAGGATGGAGAGGCCGAGAATCGAGATGAAGACGTAAAGAGATTAGGATTAAGAGGAAGAAGGATAGCCATCACTGGGAAATGAACGGAGCCCTTCTCTTCCTCCGCTTAATCCTAATCCTAATCTGAATCCCTCTGAGTGTCTGTAGCCGCAACCGAGAGGACAGCTCGTCACTTCTTCGCGGGCGATCGGTCGACCGGTTGGTCCTTCCGCAGAGCCTTCATCTCATCAATCAAGGATTGGAGCTTTTGTTCCACTTCACGCAAGCGGCGATCGAAGGAGGCAGGGGTTGCCGCAATTCCCCCGGGGAAACCTCCCATCTGAGGAATCCCACCGCCTCCGGCTCCGCCCTGGCCAAAATTCCTCCTCTGGCCCCCCGATTCTCCACCCAGGGGGGCTGAACCGGAACTGCCCGCAGACCCCATGGAGCCGCTACTGCCGCCGAAGCCACCGAACCGCCCGCCGCCCGGTCCGCGCTGAGGAGTCTGTCCTTGAGGAGTTCCACTTACACCCGATCCACCCGACAAGCCAGGGGCGTTCCCACCTCCACCGCCGACGGGAGCAGTGGCTCCGATTCGCGTTTCCGTGGCCGGTGGGGACTCGCGGAGCTTCGCCAGCCGGCGTGCGGCTTGGCGCAAACGGAGCTCCGCTTCTTGGATCTGGGCATTCTTGGCGGCGAGGCGCGCCTCTTGGACCTCCACTTCGGTTGTGGCACGCTGCACTTCGGAACGGTCCACGGAATTGGTCGTTGCCAATTGGGACAACCGGTTCTTGTCATTTTGCGCTTGCCGTAGCCGAGCCTCAACTTCGCGCCGTTCTGCCTGTCTCAATTGCAGCTGCACCTTCAATAGATCGAGGTCATCCTGAGCATCGTCGATGGTTTCGGCGTGTTCCCGCCCACCAGCAATTCCACGGCCAAAGCCAGCAACAGCGCCGTCGGGATCCGGCCCAAATCGTCCACCACGTGGCCTCGCGACCGCGCCAGGAACTGGCCTATCGGGAGCTTGATCCCCTGGACCTCCGAGACGCTCGCCATCAGTCGCGGCTCTTCCTCTCGCGGGAGCCGTATCGCCCGATGCCGGTCGATCGTCTGTACCTTCCCCAGCGCGTTCTGTCCGCGCCCAACTGGGGTACACAGGTAGCAAGACCGCCGCCAGGCCGAGCACGGCCAAGGAGCCCGCTGCCGAAAGGGCTCGGGGAGTTGTTCCGCGCATGATCATGGTCAACCTCCGCTTCAAAGGATGCATCTGCCCGATCCCGCTGGCCGCCAAGGGCAAAGCGGTCCGAGCACTGGAGAGATACGCCACGACTTCCACCAAAGCCGACGCATACGCCTCGGCCGCGTCCGGGAGCGCCCACACGACCCAGGCATCGCAGCATTGTTCTTCCGCCTCGCGCAGCTCTCGCCGCGCCCACCACACCACGGGATGCCACCAATACAATCCGAAACACGCCAACTCCAAGAGCCGAACCCAGTGATCGCCCCGCCGCAAATGCGCCAATTCATGGGCCAGCAGGGTATCCCACTGTTCCTCGCTCAATCGGTGCAAGAGCGATTCCGGGACGAGCAGCCGCGGGGCTCCGCCCAATGCCCACACCAAGGGCGAAACCGATGCCGGCACAACCCCAACATCCGGACAACCAGTCAATCCCAAGCGCTGGGCCAGACGGCGAACCCGCATTTGCAAACCGGGCGGAGCCCGCTGCGTGAGACGCAGCAGCCGGCGGAAGCGCGCGATGCGCCATCCCGCCAGCACCAGCCACACTCCCGAACCCGACAGCCAAATGCCGGCCAACCAAGCCCGCCAGGAAAACACCGCCGCCGGAACGGCTGGGGCCGACGGTTCCAAAACCGAGGCCGCAGGGCTCGCCGCGGCTTGCTCGGATAACCGCGACGCCGGCTCGACCGGTGCCGAAGCCACGAGGTCGGGTCCCAGCATTGCCTGAAGCCCATCTTCGGCGCGTTCGGGCACCGCGGGAGTGAGTGCCGCGGTCTCGACGGACTCCGCCGGTAGCCCCGGCTCCGCGCCCGCCCGATCGTTGGCCGCCGCCTGGTAGGCGTCGGAGTGGACCAACCACGACAGCGGCACAGGCCAAAGGGGCGGCGTGAACAACTTGAGCAAGACCAGGAGCCAAAGGCTGTGCACCAGGGCTGGCCGGCGCTGGAAACGCGCGAACACGGAAACGAGTGGGGCCAGGATGGCCACCACGGCCGCATTGCTGAGTGCAGCGTGCAGGAGCGTATCCACGAACGGCTCCTTTCAGCGGGGCGAACGCTTGGGTTTGGGGGGTTGTTTCAGCTCATCGATCAGAGTGCGAAGTTCCTGGAGTTCTTTGCCGCTCAACCGGTTCGCGCGCACCAGGTTCATCAACAACGGGGTGACCGATCCCTCGCAGAGCTTCTCCGCCATGTCCAGCAACCGGCGGCTGATCAGGTCGTCGCGGCTGATGGTAGCGCGGAACGTCAGCACGCCGGGCCCGCTTTCCTGAGCGACATACCCTTTTGCTTCCAGCCGTTCCAGCAACTTCTGCACCGTCGTGTAGTGGGCTGGATTGCCGCCCGGATAGAGGCGGTCCGTCAGTTGCCGGCGATTGGCCGGTCCCCGTTCCCAAAGAACTTGCAGGATTGCCAGTTCCGCGTCGGTCACATCTTGGGGCGTGCGTGCCATCGGAATCCTCACTTCTAGACGGAATGTCTAAGGACAGGATAAGACACCATGTCTAGTGCGTCAAGAGCTAATTCGTCGATTTCCCGATTGGAGCCGCGCAGCCGGCGATGATAGCAGCCGCCGGCTGCGCGGCGCGGATTGGCTATTTGCTGTCGCCCGGCTTCTTCGGCGGCGGCAGGTTCTCCAGCGGCTTGCCGTTCTGGTCCAGCGCGCCCGCGGCAACTAAGACCATGTGCTGGGGATCCAGATATTGGTGGGCCATCGCCTGAACGTCCGCCGGGGTGACGGCGTTCACGGCCTTGCGGTAATTGTCCAGATAGCTCAAGCCGAGATGGTATCGTTCGATCAACACCAGCTGCGAGGCGATCTGCGCGTTGGTCGTGAGCCGAAACGCCAGACTGCCGGTCAGGTACTTCTTGACATCCTCCACCTCTTCGTCCGTCGGTTTCTCGTTACGGAGGCGTTCCATTTCTTCCAGAAAAATCGCTTTGACACGCTCGAAGGACTGGGGATTGGTACCGATGTAACAGGTGAACAGTCCCGGCTCCTCGCTTGCCGACGAGGTGATGCCGGCCGAGACGGTGTACGCCAGCCCCTGGCGATCGCGCAGCCGTGCCGACAGCCGATCGGTGAATCCTGGCCCTGTTCCGAGCACGTAGTCCATGACGAGCAGCTTGAAATAATCCGGGTTGTCGCGGCGGATGCCGGCATGGCCCATGAAGAAGTGGAGCTGCGCCGCCGCCGGGATGGTCACGATCTCGGTGGTGAACTCCTTCGGTTTTTCGACCGCCGGCAACTCCGGCTTGGGCAACTCAGATCGCTTCCACTCGGCCGTGAGCCGCGTCACCTCGTCGATGACCTGTTTGCTGTCGAAGTCGCCGACGATGGCCACGATGGTGTTATTGGGCACAAACACCTGCCGATAAAAGGTGCGGCAATCCTCGGGCGTCAGCGCCTGGACCGTGTCCCGCCGTCCCAGCTGGGGCCGGCCATAGGGATGTTTGCCATACGCCAGCCGGCGATACTCCATCTGGGCTTTCGCATCCGGCCGGCGTTCGGCGTCGGCGATGGCCGAGAGCTGTTGGGCCTGTTCACGGGCAAATGCATCTTGCGGAAAGGTCGCCTGCGACAAACATTCGAAGAGCACGCCCAGACCGAGGCTCCGCTCCGGCGCGAGGACTTTGACACTGCCACCGGCTGCGCTCACCGAGAGCGAACCGCCGACATTCTCGATCAGATCGGCAATCTCCGGCCCCGTGTGCCGGGTCGATCCTTCATCGAGCAGGTCGCCCACCATCGCAGCGACCCCCGCTTTCGCTTCCGGCTCCAGCACCGTCACTCGCCGCAGGGTTGCATCGGCGACGACAATGGGCAAGCGATGGTTCTCCAGCAGCAACAGCGTCAGGCCGTTGGGCAGTTCGACGCGCTGAGCTTGCTGGAGGGAGAGCGTGCCGATGCCTCCCGCCAGCCGCCGCGCCGCCGCGCGCCCCGTTCCGTGTCGCTCTTGTGTGGTGCGTGCTCCCTTTCCCTGAGCCGTTTTCGGTACCGACCACACCACGACGCGCTGCTCGGGGTCGAAGAATTTCTGGGCCGCCGCCTGGATATCCTGCGCGGTCACGGCCTGGATGCGAGGGAGGTAACTCTTGAGGAAGTCGAGGTCGTTGATCGTGACCCCACGAGCGATGCTTTCGGCCAGGGCATGGACGCTTTCCCTGCCAAAGATGACTCCGGCGAGCAGCCGGGTCTTGATGCGTTTCAGCTCGGCGTCGCGGATGGGCTGATCGCACAGGGACTTCAACTCCGCCAGGACGATCTGCTCCGCCTTGTCGCGGTCTTTGCCTTGGAGTAATTCGACCTGGATTTCGAACCAGCCGGGGTACCGGCCGGCGTTGTTCGTGCTATCCACGGCACTGGCCAGCTCTTCGCCTTCGACCAACTTGCGATAGAGCCGGCCGGTCTTGCCGCTCGTGAGCAAACTCTGAATCACCTGAAGGGGATAAAAGTCCGGGTCGCCGCTCCGAACCGTATTGAATCCCATGACCATGCGCGGCACATCAAACTTGGATGGGATTTCCTTGCGCACCGAACCTTGCCGCTTGACGACGGCCACCGGCTTGCGCTCGGGCAGCTCGGCCCGAGGAATGGGGCCAAACAGCTCCTTGATCCGGGCCATGGCCTGGTCGGGATCGAAGCCGCCGCAAACGACGAGAACGGCGTTGTTGGGATGGTACCATTTGGTGTAATGGGCCTGGATGACGGCAGCGGTGGCACCGCGGACATGAGCCCGCTCGCCGATCACCGGATGGCCATACGGTCCCGAGCCGAAGAGCAGCGGAAGGATTGCTTTGTTCTCCAGGTCCCAGGGTTCATCCTCGTCGCTTTCCAGCTCGGAGATCACCGCCCCCTTTTCCTGCTCGAACTCATGGGCGGTGTCGATGCGGAGGTTGTGCATCCGGTCGGCTTCCACCTGCAAGGCGGCCTGCCAGCGGTCGGAAGCGAAATCGAAGTGATACTCCGTGCAGTCCTCCGAGGTCGAGGCGTTGTTGGCCCCGCCGTTGCGTAACGTTAGCCGATCGATGTCGCCCGGCATGATCTTGTCGGTGCCCTTGAACATGAGATGTTCCAGGTAATGCGATAGACCGGTGTGATCGAGGTTTTCGTCGGCTGATCCAACCTTGTACGCAACCATGGTCGTGACCACGGGCGACTCCGGGACCGGCTTGAGATAGACGCGCAAGCCGTTGGGCAGCGTTTCGGTGCGGATGCCATCGTAGAAGGCTGCCGCGGCCTGAAGCGTCGCACCCGAAAGAGGACCGGCCGCTTTTTTCTGGCCCGCCTCGTCGGCAAGCAGGGGGAACCCGATCGAAGCGAGGGAAACGATGGCAAAGAGCACCAGGCTCTCGACCCTTGGTTTCCGTATTCGGAGTCGAAATCGCTGGAATGGCATGGACATGCGAATCCTCAAATGGGAAAGGGAAAGGGAGAGGCTAACGACGAAGTGGCATCCTTTGGCCACCAGGTGATGCTATTTTACGGCAATCCCAATGCGGTGCCTAGCCGTGCTGTGGCCGCCGGCTCCGACCCTGGATCAGAATCCGGGCGCGCTCGAAGACCGCATCGAACATTTCCTGCGTCAGCCGGCCGGTAAACGTGTTTTGTTGGCTCGGATGATAGGAGCCGAGGAGATGATAAGGACCCGCGGCAACTTCGGCCTGGTGCCCGAAGCGGGGCTTTTGAGAGAGAACGATGCCGAGGCTGCGCAAAGCCCGAAGCGTGCCGTCCCAGGCAAAGGCCCCCAGGCACACGATCACGCCGACGCGCTTCAGGATCCGCAGCTCGTCCACCAGATAAGCCAGGCAATGATCGCGTTCTTCCGGCGTGGGATGGTTGGCCGGCGGCGCACAGCGGACGCAAGCCGTCACGTAGCAATCGCAGAGGGACAGGCCATCGTTGCGGTGGGTGGAGGTCGGTTGGTTGGCGAAGCCGGCTCGATACAGGGCACGGTACAGCCAAGCGCCCGAACGGTCACCCGTGAAAAACCGGCCGGTGCGATTGCCGCCGTGAGCTGCCGGCGCCAGGCCACACACCAGCAAGCGGGCGCGGGCATCGCCGAAACCAGGCAAGGGGCGTCCCCAGTACTCTTCCTCCCGATAGGCGGCCCGCTTGGTGCGCGCGACCTGATCGCGCCAGGCCACGAGGCGCGGACATCGCCGGCACTGGATGATGCACTGATTCAGCGCGATGAGCGGTTTGGGATTCATGGATCGGTGCAAGGGGTGAAACTCCTTCGCTCTATGCCTTCGAAGCATATTCTAATTCACTGTGCGGGATCAGGCTTGTACGCTGCCGATTCCTACAGGGCCATTGGGAGCTTGGGGTGCAAGATTTCCGGTAAGCGGAGGTTCATTATGCACGAGCCGCCACTCATCACGATCCAGCAACACATTCAGGAAGAGCAACGCCGCTACAGTCCCCAGGCGACAGGAGATTTTTCCTGGCTGCTCTCCGGCATCACGCTCGCCACCAAGATCGTCGCCGCCCAGGTCCGCCGCGCCGGGCTGGCCGGGGTGCTTGGCTCGGATGGGCAGCGCAATATCCAGGGGGAAACCGTACAAAAGCTCGATGTCCTGGCCAACGAAGCCCTTCTCTACTGCCTGGGCAGCCGCGGCAATGTCGCCGTCATGGCGTCGGAAGAAAATGAGCAACCCATTGTGGTGCCCCGCGACCGGAAGGACGGCAAATACGTCGTCATCTTCGATCCGCTCGACGGGTCGAGCAACATCGATGTCAATGTGAGCGTCGGCACCATTTTTTCCATTCTGCGGCGGGAACCGGACCCCGCCGCCAGCCGCGATCCGCTCGTGGACGTTCTTCAGCCCGGTCGCCGTCAGCTGGCCGCCGGCTATGTCGTCTACGGCTCCTCGACCATGCTGGTTTACACCACCGGCAATGGCGTCTATGGGTTTACGCTGGACCCGTCGATCGGCGCTTACCTGTTGAGTCACCAACGCATCACCATGCCGCCGCAGGGCTCCATCTACTCTGTGAACGAAGCCAACGCCGATACCTTTCCCGAATCGTACCAGCGCTATCTTGCGGATCTGCGAGCGGGCAAGTCCGGCCGGACCTATTCGTCCCGCTACATCGGCTCGCTGGTCGCCGATTTCCACCGCACGCTGCTCAAAGGAGGCGTATTTCTGTATCCGCCTACGCGGCAGCATCCGCACGGCAAGCTCCGCCTGTTGTACGAGGCCAACCCCATCGCCCTGCTGGCCGAGCAGGCCGGCGGAAAAGCCGTCGATGGGAAGATGAATATCCTGGATCGGACGCCCGCAAGCTTGCACCAACGGACGCCCTTGATCGTCGGCAGCCGTGATGAGGTCGATCTCCTTCTGGAGGTTACGCAGACCGAATAACCGTCTGCGCTCACGGCTGCGGAGGAAGTGGATTGCGTGGACCGCCGGGATCCGTCGGAGACGGCAACGGCCGAGGATGTGGAATCGCTCCATTCTGGGTCACCGTTGGCCCGCGCGGTTCGACTTCGGCGGAATCGTAAACGCGAAACCACTGGGATTCCACTCCAAGCTGGCATAACGCAACCTCGGCCATGGCGCGGGTTCGGACGGAGGGATGGCGGCAAACGAGGGCGGTTTCGTGGATCAGGACTTCCCAGCCAGCCCGCTTCAGGATGTCCACGATCGGAGCCAATGCGAGTAAATGTTTGTGCACGATCCCCGCCAGGGCTTGCACCTGTTCGCCTTTCGCTTCCCGACCAATTTTAAGCGCGGCGCGCACCGGCCTGTCAAAAAGCGGAAAGACCACGACCACCGGTAATGTCATGCCCTCCTCCCTTGCTCCCTGATCAAGACTGCGGGAGTTCGCAGAATCCCTCAATAGATCAATTTGACCCCTGCTTTCTCCGCATCTTGGAGAAAATCCGGCGGGTACGCGAAATCCTTCAGATGCGGATATTCTTTGCGGGTCTTGTTCCAATCGAGATAGGCCCGGGCGGTGGCGTTGTTGCGCGACCAGGCACTGAAAATCGCCAATTTTTCATGTTCAACGGGCACAACCCCGCGCCGGATCCAGCCGCCGTCCGGCACAATCCCTTTCACCGGCGTCGCATGATGATTCAACCGCGAATCAAACACCACCACGTCGCCGGCCAGGGAGGGGATGGAGAACAGCGTCTTCGGCACGTAACCATCTTGATCGTACTCCATCCAGGCACGCCAGTATTTCCGGTGGGCCGGCCGATAGATTTGCTGCCAGATTTTTTCCACCAGGCCGCGCGTGCGGTAGGCCGGCGGACGAATGATCAGATCTTCCGGCTCCCGGTGCGTTCCCGGTTCCACGTCGAGGCCGCCGCCGTACTCTTCGGTATTATCCTGGAGGTAATATGCCACCGTCCACATCTCGTAGCCTTTTTCCTTGAAGAACGTACGCCCCGCACGGTCAAACGTACCGGTGTCCTTGTGCCAGCCGCCAAAATAATTGAAATGGGCCGTGCTCTCCGGAAGGAGAACGGCGTCCTCGCCGAACAGCGACCGCACAATCTGGAGCGTCGGCTCGTGAAAGCAGAGCCAGCGGACTTCAGGGTACCGGCCAAAGATATCGAGCAGCCAATGATGGGTGTCGGCCAGGAACTTGGGCGCGTCAAACTTGGGACGAAAAAAGGCACGCAGCCAGGCCACCTCGTCCGCTGTCAACACATTGGGCACGAGCAGAAATCCATCCCGGAAATATTGTTCCTTTTGTTGGGGAGTTAACATCAGGCGACTCCGATCCAATGGGAAGAGCTTCCGTCGGGACTTGCTGGATTCATTGATTTCGGATTCGTGCGCTGCCGGCTGCTTCGGCCATCGTCGAATGGGTGGTGCCGGGGAGCAGTGCAGAAGGTACCGCCGCATGGACAGAACATGTAAGACAGGACCGATCTCTGTCCACGATACATGAATGCTGGTGGTGCCAGGCGCCACACTCCAAGACTCTAGCGTAGCAGGTAAAAAGGAGTTGTCCAGCCGTTTAAATCGTTCTTCGGCCCAGCTGCTTCTCCTTTTTTCATCCGCCGCTTGACAAGCGCCGCGCCCCAGCACACAATCGGGCTGTTTCTTTGAACCGGCGGCTTGGATTGGCCTGTCTACCCCCGTTGTCGGGGAGCCGCTGAACTCATCGGGCAGACGAACACCTACGGAGACCTGGCCATGTCGCTTCGGAAATCCTTCGCTGGAACCGCGCCGCGCGTTCGGGTGACCACCCATCGGCCACGCATCGAGATTCTCGAAGACCGCACGCTGCTCAGCTTTATCACTGCTCCCAGCTACACGGCCGGCAATGCTCCGTGGTCGGTGGCCGTGGGAGACTTTAACCACGACGGCAACCAGGGGCTCGCCATCGCGGATTTTGGCTCGAACAGCGTCAGTGTCTTGCTGGGCCGGGGCGACGGCAGCTTTGCATTCCCCCGTACCTACCCCGTTGGACTCCTTCCCGAGGCCGTGACTGTGGGAGATTTCAATGGCGATGGCCTCCCCGACCTTGCCGTGGCCAACTATGGCTCGAACACCGTGAGTGTCTTGCTGAACAAGGGAGCCGGCTCCTTTGCCGCGGCGGTCAACTACACCGTCGGCGGCGGTCCTTCCGCCCTGGCCGTGGGGAATTTCCGCGGCAACGGCATTCTGGACATTGTCGTTGCCGACTACTTCTCGGGCACGGTGAGCGTCCTGCTGGGCAAGGGGGATGGCACCTTTCGGCCGGCCAAGAACTACGCGGCCGGCTCGGGCCCGTATGCCATCGCGGTCGATAGCTTCGCCAATGATGGCCATCTCGATCTCGTCGTGGCCAATTACTTCGATAACACGGTGAGCATTTTGCCGGGCAATGGCGACGGCACGTTCCGGCCCGCCCATAGCTATGCGGCCGGCTACCTTCCCGGGGCCGTGGCCGTGGGGGACTTTAATAGCGACGGCCATCCCGATCTCGCGGTGGTCAATTACGGCGGCACGGCCGCCATTTTGCTCGGCAATGGGGACGGCACATTTCAACCACCGCAAAGCACCTACGCCGTCGGGGCAGGGGCTTCGGCCGTGATTGCGGGCGACTTCAATGGCGATGGCCATCTCGATCTTGCCGTTGCCAACTACATCGCCGACACAGTGAGTATCTTGCTGGGCAACGGGGACGGCTCGTTCCAACTCGCGATCAATCAGGCCGTCGGCGACGGGCCTTACTCCGTCGCGGCCGGGGACTTCAATCACGATGGCAGCCCCGACCTGGCCGTGGCCAACTCGGACGACAATACCGTCAGTATCCTGCTCGGCAAAGGCAACGGAACCTTCCTGGCCGCCCGAAGCTACACGGTCGATGAAGGCCCCTCGGCCGTGGGGGTGGGAGACTTCAATGGAGATGGCATCCCGGACCTGGTGGTGGCCAACGAAGGCGCCGACACGGTGAGCGTGCTCCTGGGCAATGGCGACGGCACCTTCCAGGCGGCTCAGAGCTACGCCGCAGGGGGCGGTCCCTCCGCGGTGGCCGTGGGCGACTTCAACAGCGACGGTCATCTCGATCTCGCCGTGACGGATATCGTCTCGAACACCGTGACTGTGCTCCTGGGCAATGGCGATGGCACCTTCCAGGCGGCTCAAGAGTATGCCGTCGGTCCCGATCCGATCTCCGTGGCGGTCGGGAATTTTGACGGCATGAGCGCGGTAGATCTCGCCATCGCCAACAGCGGCTCCAACACAGTGAGTATCTTGCTCGGCAAAGGGGATGGTACGTTCCAGCCCGCGGTCGACTATGCCGTCGGCAACAGCCCGTCCGCGGTGGCCGTCGGCGACTTCAATGGCGACCGCCATGCCGACCTGGCCGTGGCCAACGCTTCCGATAACACGGTGAGCGTTTTGCTTGGTAAAGGGGATGGCGCGTTCCAGCCTTCCGGCAGCTACGCCGTCGGCGACGGTCCTATTTCCCTGGCCGTGGGGAGCTTCAGCGGCGCTGGTCGGCCCGATCTGCTCGTCGCCAACAGCGGTTCGGACACGGTCAGTCTCCTCGTGAGCACAGGACGGGGGGACTCGCTGTTCCAGGCCGCCCAAGATTACACGGTAGGCTTCTTCCCCCGATCCGTGGCCGTGGGCGACTTCAACGGCGACAGTATCCCCGACGCTGCCGTGGCAACGGGCGAGTCGGCCGACGTGGGAATCTTGCTCGGCAACGTCGGCAGCTTTCGAACGCCCCAAAGCTACGACACCGGCTTTGCTCCGATATCAGTGGCCGTGGGGGATTTCAATGGCGACGGTTTCCCCGACCTGGCCGTGGTTGCTGGGGGAAACGTCACCGTTCTGCTCAATGCTGCCGATTGGGGAAATGGCGGACACGCGGCCGCTCCGCCGGGGTTGCTCACGATCCACCCATCACTTCCCGGCCGCTCGGATCCCGTTTTGGCTGGCGGACTGGAGTATCGCCAGACCGATGTGGTGCAGCCGGTGGTTACCGAGACGAGCGCACTCGTTCCCCGTCAAGCAGCCGGCGCTGGGATGTCCCCGTCCAGGGCGCGCCAGGCTCGGGAAGCCGTAGTGGAGGCATGGGGCGATCCCATGCTGGATTTGCTCGTCAGCGCCCGCCTCGGGCACCGACCCACGGCTCAAGCGACGTTTTTGTGATCGGCGGTTTTCTGGCGGATGCGGGCTTCAAACGCCTTGGTCTCTTCCACGGCCAAGGCAATGGCCGGGCCGATCCAGCTGGCCAGGTCCGAATCGTGGCCCGCTTTCGCGCCAGCCTGGACGACGTGCTTGACCAGGTCGCCCCGCTGGCACAGGCCTTCGGCTGCCAAACGAGCATCGTAGTCGTAAAGCCGGCGTTGCAGTTCGCCGCCGTTGGCCGGCATGCTGTGGCCAGCCGCCTTGGCAGGGGCCTTGGGCTCGGGCGGCCTCTCGCTGTCTGCCGGCTCGGCTGAGTGCGATTTCCTCCCGGGCAAGGCCCACGCCGGCAACGTTGGCGTCTTGAGGAATTGCCGCCGCTGCGAATCATAGTCCATCCACTGGGACGGCAAGCGATACAGGTAGCGGCCGACACCGAACTTGACGGCAGCGCGTTTGAGTGCATCGCTGAAGGCGGCCTTGAGCCGGTCGCCGCCGTCGGGCTGTTCACTGGGTCCTCCCACATCCACCTTGGTGATCCATTCCCCGCCCATCCGCAAGCGCAGGCGGCAAACGACCGAGCCGTCTGCCAGGCATTCGTAGTCGTCCTGCCAGCCATCGACGCCGAGCACTTCGTCCAAGCGGTTCTGAACCACCCGGGCATCCACATAGGCCAGGGCCAGAGCCCGGCTGCCGCTGACCGCTACCGGCTTGAAGCGGACCTCCGAGGGATCGAACGGCTCCGCCAGGGCGCTGGTGATGGCCTCGACGTCGGTTCGGGGAGGGCTCTTTTCTCGATTCGACTTCGATGAAGTTCGCATGTCTGCATTCCTTGAATAGAGGCAGAGCGGAAGATGAATGGCTGGTTACGTTGGGTGTTGGTTAACTTTGGTTGGTTTGCATCATCTTCCTGCTCCGCTACCCACATATAGTGTACATTAGTACCGATATCCTGTCCAGGGTCTGGGCTCATGTCCTGAAGCAAAACGGTCGAAAAAAAAGAGTCAGGCTGCCTACCAGCTGCGATCCGGGGTCGGTGCGATGCGGATGCTGAATGGCTCAGTTCTTTACAAATTCACGCAGATTTCACAATTCCCTCAGAGAGGCATTGATTTTGCGGGTCCCCCACTATATGTTGTGGGTTCTGTCACCGATTTCACTAGATCTATTCCTGACCTTGGGTAGAATAACTGTATACCGGTTCAGTTCATGTGATTCTGAATGGGGAGAAGCGACCGTGGGTGTCATGCCGGATTGGCTGATTCAGCGGGATATCAAAATCGAGCCGTTCGCGGATGGGGCACCGCGTCCGGGCACGATCTCTTATGGGGTAACCAGCTACGGGTACGATGTTCGAGTCAGCCGGCGGTTCAAGGTTTTCACCAATGCCCGCTGTGCGGTCGTCGATCCGAAGCACTTCGATCCCGCTTCGTTTGTGGACATGGAAGGCGATTTCTGTCTTATTCCTCCGAACAGCTTTGCCCTGGCGGAGACGGTGGAGTACCTGGAAATCCCACGCGATGTGATTGCCATTTGCGTGGGCAAATCTACTTATGCCCGCTGTGGCATCATCGTCAACGTGACGCCGTTGGAGCCGGAATGGCGCGGCCGGGTCACGATCGAGATCAGCAATACGACACCGTTGCCCGCCAAGATTTATGCCGGGGAAGGAATTGCCCAGATCCTCTTCCTGCGCTGCGATGCGGTTTGCCGTACTAGCTACGCCGACAAAAAAGGAAAGTATCAGGACCAGAAGGGCCTCACGCTGCCCTTTGTCCTCGGATCGAACCATCAACCGTAACGATCACCGACGATCGCCGCCGGCCATCCCGAGCAGGGATGGGCCATGGCGCGGGCTTCCGCATTGGTGCGGAGGCGAGAACAGAACTTCCCATTCGCCTGTTCGCCGGTTCTCAAGAAGACTGCTGCCTGCCAGCGGATCTGGAGCAAGGAATTCTTCATGAAAATCACACGCCGCTATACCATCCCAGGGCAAGACCCGTTTGCCGCCTTCACGTTCAGCCCGCGCAGCTCGCGCATCGTCAACCCGAATGGGTCGGTGGTGTTCGAGATGAAGGATGTGCTCGCACCGGACCAGTGGTCGCAGGTTGCCGTGGATATTCTAGCGCAGAAGTATTTCCGCAGGGCCGGCGTGCCCGCTGAGGTGGAGCGCGTCCCCGAACCGGATGTGCCGGCTTGGATCCAGCGCAGCCGGCCCAAGACGGATGGCCACGGTGCGGGTCAGGAGACCGATGCCCGGCAGGTGTTTCGCCGTCTCGCGGGGTGCTGGACCTACTGGGGGTGGAAGGGGGGCTACTTCTCCAGCGAGAGCGATGCCCAGGCGTTCTTCGATGAGACATGCTATATGCTGGCCGCCCAGATGGCGGCTCCCAACAGCCCGCAATGGTTCAATACCGGTCTGCACTGGGCCTACGGCATCGAAGGACCGGCTCAGGGACACTATCGGGTTGATCCCAAGACCGGGCAGATGGTGCGCTCCACGTCGGCTTATGAGCAGCCTTCTCCCCACGCGTGTTTCATCCAGTCCGTCAGCGACGACTTGGTGAACGAAGGCGGCATCATGGATTTGTGGGTCCGCGAAGCACGGATCTTTAAGTACGGCTCGGGTACGGGGAGTAACTTCTCCGCGGTCCGCGGGGAAGGTGAGCCGCTCTCCGGCGGCGGCAAATCCAGCGGGCTGATGAGTTTTCTCAAAATTGGCGATCGCGCCGCTGGGGCTATCAAGTCGGGCGGCACGACGAGAAGGGCGGCCAAGATGGTCGTCCTTGATCTCGATCATCCCGATATCGAAGAGTTCATCAACTGGAAAGTCACCGAGGAACAAAAGGTTGCCGCCCTGGTCGCCGGCTCCCGGCTACTGAATCGACACCTCAACGCCATTCTGCAGGCATGCCATCGCTGGCCGGAGCCGGCAGAGCGGTTCGACCGGGCCCGTAATGCCGAGCTGCACCGGGCCATCGCCGAAGCGGCCGCCGCCTTGGTGCCGGCCAACTATATCGAACGCGTCCTCCAGCTCGCGCGGCAGGGATTCACTTCTCTGCACGTCGAGGAATACGATACCGACTGGAACTCCAAGGCGTATTACACGGTATCCGGACAGAACAGCAATAACTCCGTCCGCATCGACAATGCGTTCATGGACGCGGTGATCCGAGATGGTCTCTGGCATCTGTACTGGCGGACGGAGAAGGAAAAAGCGAAGCGAGACAACCGTACCCCCAAGCCGTGCAAGACCCTGCACGCCCGCGAGCTCTGGGATCAGATTGCCTACGCGGCCTGGTCGTGTGCCGATCCGGGGGTCCAGTTTGATACGACCATCAACGAATGGCACACCTGCCCGGCCGGAGGACGGATCAATGCGTCGAACCCGTGTTCTGAATATCTTTACCTCGACGATACCGCGTGCAATCTTGCTTCCTTGAACCTCCTCAAATTCTACGATGCCGCATCCGGCCGGTTTGATGTCGATTCGTACCGCCATGCCTGCCGACTGTGGACGTTGATTTTGGAAATCTCCGTCACCATGGCCCAGTTCCCGAGCGTGGCGGTGGCCCAGAAATCCTACGATTATCGCACCCTGGGGCTGGGCTATGCCAACTTGGGCTCCCTGCTCATGGTCCAGGGCATCCCCTATGATTCACCCCAAGGGCGGGCCCACTGCGGCGCGGTGACCGCGCTCCTGCATGCGACGGCCTACGCAACCTCGGCCGAGATGGCTGGCGAAGTCGGGCCATTCTCACGTTACGAGATCAATCGCGAAGCCATGCTCCGGGTTATCCGCAATCATCGCCGCGCGGCCTACAACACGCCCAAGGAGGAGTACGAGGGACTGACCACCACGCCCGTCGGCATCGATGAACGGGTCTGCCCGGCCTATCTCCTCGAAGCTGCGCGCCGGGAATGCGATCGCATGGTGGAGCTGGGAGAGAAGCATGGCTACCGCAATGGCCAGGTCACGGTACTTGCGCCGACCGGGACCATCGGCTTGGTCATGGACTGCGACACCACCGGCATCGAGCCCGATTTCGCGCTCGTCAAATTCAAGAAGCTGGCCGGCGGCGGCTACTTCAAGATCATCAACGCCTCGATCCCGCCTGCCTTGGCCCGGCTCGGCTACGCGCCGGCACAGATTGACGACATCATCCGCTACTGCCGCGGCACCGGGACGCTGGAGAAGTGCCCGCACATCAACTCCGCCAGCCTCGAGGCCAAAGGGTTCACCGACGAAGTTGTGCGCTCCATCGAGGTCCAGCTGCCGGCCGCGTTTGATCTTTCTTTTGCCGTAAACCGCTGGACGGTTGGGGATGATTTCTGTCGGAATCGACTGGGGCTATCGTCCGAACAGCTTGCCGACCCGCATTTTGATCTGCTGGCCGCCCTGGGGTTTAGTCGCGAACAGATTGCCGCGGCCAATGCCCATGTTTGTGGCACGATGACAATCGAGGGAGCCCCCCATTTGAAGCCGGCCCATTATCCAGTTTTCGATTGCGCCAACAAGTGTGGCAAGACTGGGCAGCGGTTCTTGTCCACGGAAGCGCACATCCACATGATGGCCGCGGCTCAGCCATTCGTGAGCGGGGCCATCTCCAAGACCATCAACATGCCGCACGAAGCCAGCGTGGAGGATATCAAGCGTGCCTATCTGCTGAGCTGGCAATTGATGCTCAAGGCCAACGCGCTGTACCGCGATGGCTCGAAACTGAGCCAACCGCTCAATTCCGTCGTCGATCAAGGAGAGCCGGCGGCCGAGGCGGCCAAGGCCGAACCGGTTCGCATTGCCGAGAAGATCGTCCATCGCTACATCGCCCGGCGGCGGCGGCTGCCTTATCGCCGGGCCGGGTACACGCAGAAGGCCCGCATCGGCAACCACAAGATTTACCTGCGCACCGGCGAGTACGAGGATGGGACCCTGGGCGAGATCTTCCTTGATATGCACAAGGAGGGGGCTGCGTTCCGCAGCATGACCAATTGCTTCGCCATCGCCATCTCCCTCGGCCTGCAACACGGGGTGCCGCTGGAGGAATTCGTCGATGCGTTCCTATTCACGCGTTTCGAGCCCAACGGCATGGTCCAGGGCAACCCGCACATCAAGATGACGACCAGCATTATCGACTACATCTTCCGAGAGCTGGCCATCAGCTATCTGGGCCGTTATGATTTGGCCCATGTCGAAGCGGAAGACCTGCGCGGCGACGCCATGCACAACGAAGCGAACGAACCTGAGTTCGAATCCGAGGAGGTGATCACGGAGCGCGTGGTCGAGCCGGTGCCGGTGTCCGCGGCATTTGCGACGCCGCGAACCGGCCATTTGCATCCACTTCCCGAGAATGGCAACGGCGTCAAAACGACGGCCAACCACCACAAGGCCAACGGCTCTTGGGACGAGAAGATCCGCCTGGCCCGTCTGAAAGGCTATGAGGGCGATCCGTGTGGGGAGTGCGGGCAATTGACGCTGGTCCGGAGTGGTACGTGTTGCAAATGCGATACCTGCGGAGCCACGTCGGGGTGTAGTTAATCCCCGATCCGGTGGAGCGCATCCGTTATCGTTGCGCGGCGGTTCGCCGAACCGCCGTGCAACCAATCGTACAGGATCCTTCAATCAAATAACGACGGCTCTTCCGGCGGCTGCTTCAGGGGGTGCCCCAAGAGCTGATAGGCCCGCGGCGTGGCCAGGCGGCCCCGTGGCGTGCGAACGATGAACTGCTCGCGGAGCAGGTACGGCTCGATTTCATCGCTGAGCGTGTCGGTGGCCAGGTTCATGGTGGCGGCCAAGGCCTCGACCCCCGTCGGTCCACCTTCGAAAACACCAACCAGCGTTTCCAAATAACGGCGGTCCTGCCGATCGAGCCCTTCGCCGTCTACCTCGGACATGGCAAGGGCTGCCTTGGCCACGTCCAGAGTGATCCGCTCATCCGCTTCGCTGGCGGCATAGCTGCGCGTCCACCACAATCGGGCGTTGGCGATGCGCGGGGTCCCACGGCTACGGCGTGCCAACTCCAGGGCCGCATCGTCGGTGAGCTCGGTGCGCAGCTTGCGGGCGTTGATGCGGAGGATCTCGGCCAGCTCGTCGACCGAGTAAAACTCCAGATGCTCTTTCATCTTGAAGCGGTCGCGCATCGGACTGGAGAGGAGTCCGCTCCGCGTGGTCGCCCCGATGAGCGTGAAGCGTTTCAAGGGGATCGACAGGGTGCGGGCGTTAATCCCCTCGCCCAGGACGATATCGATGCGAAAATCCTCCATCGCCGGGTAGATGAACTCTTCCACGACGCGCGGCATGCGATGGATTTCGTCGATAAACAGGATCGAGCCCTCCGTGGCATTGGTCAAAAAGGGCATCAAATCCTTGGGATTGCTCAGGGCCGGTCCGCTGGTCAATTGAATGGACGTGCCCAGCTCGTTGGGCAAGACCGTGGCAAACGTCGTCTTGCCGAGGCCGGGTGGGCCATCGAAGAGGATGTGCGACAGGGGTTCTTTGAACCGCTGGCACGCGTTCAGAACGATGCGCAGGCGCTGGACAACCGCCTTCTGGCCAATGACTTCGTGCAGCCAACGCGGCCGGAGGGCGTCATCGCGTTGACGTTGTTCTTCGGGCTGCTCGTCCTGCAAGACGGCTTCGCGGGGCATGGGGATCCCTTCACGGACAAAGAGGGTTTCAAGGATTCTGCTTGTAGATTTCCAGAAGAATATCTTCCACCGACTTGAACGACCGTCCGCCGGCAATTGCCTTATCCAGCCGGCTGCGTGCCTCCAGCGGATTATGGCCAACGCTGAGCAGGGCCTGGTACGCATCTTCCAGAAGATTGCCATCCACCACGACGGGAGCGGGGGCTGCCTCGATTCCTTCTCGCCGCGTGGGCATCAAGGCAAATTTGGTCACCTTTCGCCGCAAGGTGGCGACGATCTGCTCGGCCGTCGCCGCACCGATACCCGGCAGCGTGGTCAGCCATTTCGAATCTTGCCGCTGGATCGCATCGGCAATATCCCGGATCGGCCGCACCAACGCCTTGATGGCCTTGCGGACGCCGACTTTATCGACGGTGCAGAACAGCTCGAAGAACTCCAGCTCTGCCTCCGTCAAAAACCCGATGAGCCGCGGCACGACCCGGCCCTGCATCGGGTTGCCCTCCAGGTATTCGTTGGTATGCAAGCTGAGCTCTTGGCCGATGTTTAGCTGAACCTGACGGCGGACAAAGTCCGGCACCAACACCTGGTATTCGAATGCCCCCACCTGGAGGCGAATCTCTTCATCCAGCACACGATTGACAATGCCATTGACCTTGGTAATCATGGGCACCTTCATTGGGGCAGTCGTTGCACGTAATAATGACACAGCGCCGCGGCCAACGCATCGGCCACGTCGGGCGGTTCGGGCAAGTCCCGTAACCCCAGCTCGCGCTGGATGGTGCGCTGCACCTGGTCCTTGGGCGCTCGGCCGTTGCCCGTGATCGTCTTCTTGATGCGGGTGGCATTGTAGCTGATGACCGGCAGCTGCCGTTGAGCCGCCGCCAAGAAGATGACCCCCCGAGCGTGAGCCATCAAGATGGCCGTGCGCGGATGCTGATAATGGGCATAGAGCTGCTCCACCACGACGACTTCGGGCCGGAACTGATCCACCACACCCACTATACTATCGTACAGATTACGGACCCGAATTGCCATATCAATCCGCGTCCGTCCTTCGGCACTGCGAATGACGCCGGCTTCGCGGACCACCGGTCTGTGGATGCCGGATTCCACAATGGCATAACCGGTGATTTGGAGGCCGGGATCGATGCCGAGGATCCGCTGGCCCGGCACACGACCACTCTCGATAGGTCCACTGGCGAGCTGAGTATGTTCCGGCGGCATGCTCATGATTGCCAGCCTAATGATTGTCGGGATCTCCGCAAGAGCAGTCGACTGAATGCGCGGGGGTTTATTGGTCTTCGATTGATGGGGGCTCACCTCGAATCGTGCGAGAAGAGAAGGAAGAGCGATATTGCTTCCTAGTCAGGACGATCCTGGGTTGGACAAGGAGCGGCCTGGGCTCGTAGGCGGTAAGGTGCGCCCACAGCAGGATCACCGTTAGATTCCCCCAGCGTTCGTACGGGAGGAACGTTGCGAACGTCCCACCGGCTTGGCTTCCGGTTTGGCGTTGGAGCATTAAACGGCGTTGATCCCTTGGAAGACGCTCAGGCCCTCATCGTGGAGCAGGGTATTGCCGTTCCACGGTTCACCGCCCACGGCATTGTTATTGGCAGCAAGCAGGATGTGGAGCACGTCGAGCACGGTGTTATTCGGCGTGCCGAAGGCTGCCCCACTGA
>DATGIQ010000384.1:0-5662 GCA_035295665.1 Gemmataceae bacterium
GAAATCGATTCCTGCAACGAACGCCGCCGCTCCGCGGGCCACGGCGTCGAGGGGACGATGCAGCAGCACCCGCTCGCGTCCAAAAATCCGCTGGACGGTCCGTTGCACCGACGGAATCATGCTGCTCCCGCCAACGAGCAAGATCGCTTTCAAGTTCTCCTCGTCGTAGCCCCGTTCGCGGGCTCCGTTCAGGGCACGGCGAATGGTATGGTCCATTTGCCGATAGGCTTCTTGTTCATCGAACAGCTCTTCCAAGCGGCTGCGGGTCAGGGTCGCGGCCAGGGCGAAGCCGGTTTCGGCATTTTGTACCTGGATTTGGGCTTGGTCCTGGAACGAGAGCCGCTCCTTGGCCCGTTCGCATTCCACGAGCAACCGCCGGCTCATCTGCCGAACTTCGTCGTCGGTGTCGCTTCGTTGATTTTGCCGAAGGACTTCTTGAAAGAGCCATTGGTCCACTGACGCACCGCCGAGGTCGGTGCCCGCCTTCCCCAGCACCCGGCAGCGCCGTCCGGTAGTCTGGCCTAGCTCTTCTTCGATGAGCACCACGGACACGTCCAGGGTTCCGCCGCCAAAATCGAAGATTCCATAGACTTGCCCCGGTTGAACCACGGTTCCGTAGCCCAGTGCGGCCGCCGATGGTTCATCGAGCAATCGAAAACGTGGCATCCCCGCCGCCTCCGCCACGTCGGCTAGCCAGTTTTCATAATGCTCGAATGCCTCGACCGGAACCGTCAGGGCGACCTCTTCATCACGGTGGTTCAATTCGGCCGCGGCAAAGGTGAGCACCGCCATCAGGAAATCCCGGCCCGCTTCCCCGTGCGAAATCTCCCGCCCGTCGACCCGTATTTTCACGGGGCTGCGCCGTGCAATGTAACGCTTCATCCACCGAAATGTGCGCGGAGAGTCATAGAGATCCTGCCGGAGCACCTGGTGCCCCAACCAACGGCGTTGTTCCGGTCCATAGTGGATCAGCGAGGGGATGACCGAGATTTGCTCACCTGGCCGGTCGCTGTGACGATAGTGGATTTGCCGGCCGTAGTCCGGGATGTGTAGCGGCACTCCCTCCTGCCGTTCTTCGTCCCAGACCGCCACGACGGTATTGGACGTGCCGAAATCAATTCCCAAGCGCCCCGGCATGGACTACGCCCCTCCGGACTGTGCGGGGCCTGCCTGGCCCTCAGGGAACGATGCGGATTGGGCCCTCCCGGCTTCCAGCCAGTCGCGCAGCCCATCGATTGTCTCGCGCTGGGACACGGACAGCGGAACCTGCCGTTTCAGTGCGGCGGAAATGTCCGCGGTCGTGAACTCACGTCCGGAGTTGAAACCGACATACATCGCGTCGATGATGGCTTGCTCGATCTCGGCACCGACGTAACCATCCGATTCCTCGGCCAACCGAGCAACATCGAAATCCTGCGGCAGGCGGTTCCGCTTGCGCAGATGCACGGCGAAGATCTCGCGGCGCTCTTCCTTCGTGGGCAGGTCGAGGAAGAAGATTTCGTCAAATCGTCCTTTGCGCAGCAGCTCCGGGGGCAAGGAGGCGAAATCATTCGCGGTGGCGACGACGAATACCGGCGACTTCTTCTCCTGCATCCACGTCAGGATCGAACCAAAAACGCGCGTGCTCGTGCCGGCATCTTGGCCGCCATGGGCCAGGGCTTTTTCCATCTCATCGATCCAAAGAACGCAAGGGGCCATCATGCCGGCTACATGCAAAGCCCGGCGGGCGCGCTCCTCGGATTCACCGACCAAGCTGCCAAACAACGAGCCAACGTCGAGCCGCAAGAGCGGCAATCGCCACAGGCCGCCGATCATCTTCGCCGTCAGGCTCTTTCCCGTGCCCGGGATACCGAGCAAGGCAATCCCCTTGGGCGAAGGAAGGCCATAGTCGCGTGCCTCCTGCGTGAAGGCCCGTTCGCGCAGCCGCAGCCATTCCTTCAATACGCCCAAGCCCCCCACGTCATCAGGCGTTTGGGTCACTTCGTAGAATTCCAGCGCCTGGCTCTCGCGGATGATTTGCTTCTTCTCCTCGGTCACGAGTCGGATATCCCGATCATCCAGCGTGCCGTCGGCGACGATGGCCCGGGCGAAGACCCGATAGGCTTGAGCCGCGGTCAGTCCCAGGGCCGCTTGCACCAGCTTGTCCCGCCCCAGCTTGGTCAGATTCAACTTCACCCCGGGCGCCCGGGCAATGCGGCTGAACACGGCCTCCAGCTCGGCGACAGAAGGGTGCGGAAAATCCACGATCACCGCTTCGTCCCGGAATTCTTCAGGAATCTTCTGCACCGGACAGGTGACTAGGATCGACTTCTTGGTGAATTTGAGCCGCTGGGCGAGGCTGCGGAGCTTTCGTTTGGTTTGAGGCGTGACCCAGCACTCATGAAAGTCCTTGAGCACGAACAACGCCTCGTCCTCGGATTTATCAATATGTTCCAGGGCTGCCATCGGATCCTTTGCGGCTGGCGGTGAACCGGCAGGAGGGCCCAGCCACTGAAAATTGTCGGCGATATCCCACATCAGGCACGGACGCTTCGTTCGTTCGCAGACGGCTTTGACGCTCTGGAGCGCGCGTTCCTCCTCGGGGGTAATGAGCACGATCAACGTGAAGCGCGCCCGCAAATAGACATCCAATTGCTGTTCGAAACCCATAGCCCCTTAGCCCTCGATCTCGATGTCAAATTCACCCAGCTCGATGACCCGTGGCGCCGCCTCGCCCACCAGGATATCCGAGCGCCGACGCCAACGGAGCAAGGCCGCCATGAATGCCAGTGCATCCTTCTCCGGCGGCGTACTCTCGGGCGCGTCGAGAGCCTTCTGGAGCCACTCGAGGTCCTTCAGGTCTGCCCGGCTAATCGGCAACCGACTCAGCCGGCTCAGCTCGGGGCTCCAGAGCCGAATGGTGCTGTCTCCGCCTCCGCTCGCCAAGGTCAGACCGTCGGGGCTAGCGGCCAGACAGCTGACATACCGTGCGTGCCCCGTGAGAGTGCGAAACCGTCGCTGCTGTTCCAAATTCCAGAACTGGACGGTATGATCGAGGCCCAACCCGCCGCCGCTGGCACTGGCCAACAGCTCTCCATCCGGACTGATTACCAGAGAGCTGCACGCGCTGATTTGGCCATCCAGCGTCCCTGCTGGCGTTCCATTCGGCAACGACCAAAGCCGGACCGCGTTATCGCCGCCCCCGCTTACAAGCAGCTTGTCATCGGGACGGATGGCCAGAGCATAGATATGGTCGGTATGCCCTTTCAGGGCGTTGAGTTGCCGTCCGTCCGGCAGTCTCCAGAGCCGCACCATATTATCCACGCCGCCGCTGGCCAGCAGATGGCCATCACGGCTAATGGTCAAGCACAACACTCCGTCCAACTCATCGCCGCGGTGTCCGTCTAACGTCTTCAACAAACGGCCGCCGGGAAGGCTCCACAACTTCAGCGTACCGTCGGCGCTACCACTGACCAACAACTCCCCATCTGGACACATGGCGAGGCAGGAGACAGGCGCCTCATGCCCTTGCAGCGTGGCCAGCGCCTTTCCGTCGGGGAGACTCCAGAGCCGCACAGTCCGATCGGCACTGCCGCTGGCCAGGAGCGAACCATCAGGACGCATGGCCAGGCAGAAGACGGTTTGGGAATGTCCTTTGAGCTTCTTGATGGTTTGTCCGCTCGGGAGACGCCAGAGGCAAATCTTGTCATCCCTTCCCGCACTTGCCAACAGGGCGCCACTGGGGCTGATTGCCAGGCAATGCACCCACCCGGCGTGTGCTTCTAACGACTTCAGCAGCTGCCCGTCGGGTAGGCTCCAGAGCCGCACGGTATGGTCGGCGCTGCCGCTAACCAGAAGCTGTCCCGTGGGGGAGATGACGAGGCAGCGGATCTCATGTTGGTGTCCTTCCAGCGTCGCCCGGTGATGGAAGAGGCGGTGGAAATCGATCTGCGGCCACTTGGCCGCCAGCCGTGCGAGTTGGGCAAATGTCTCCCGATCCGCCTGCGGGACGGGCCAGCGTGCTTTCTTGAGCCGTTGCAGAATCTTGGCACTCCAGATGGGCGGGGCTCCCTGGGCGAGGTGCCAGAGATCCGGCCAACGTTTTCGCGCTTGCAAGACGGACAAGGCGGTCTGCCATTCCGCATCGGTCATGGCACCTAGCCGTTTCCCTAGCTTTCCCCCCGAAACGACCTCAACCCATTCCACGCGGCCAGCTTGCCGCGCCTTGGCGGCCACCCGGCTTCGCAGCCGTGCATCCCCGGCATCGTACGCTTGCCGCAACAAGCGGTGATCAAAATCCAGGCTCTCGTAGGCATCCCAGCGCTCGGTCAAGAAATAAAACAGGGCCCGGTTCGACTCTTCGTGAGGGACGTAACCGGCCGCGGAAACGATTTGACGGGCGGCCGGCTCATCGTGATGAATCACGAGGCGACACAGAGCTTCCCGAGCAGCCACGTTGTCATGGGCCGCCAGTTGCCGCAAAATCTCCAAGGCGGCATCAGCCAAGAACGCGTCTTCCGCATTCGCCACGGCGTCTGCCAGCGCCCGCATTGCTTCCGCCGAACCGTCTTCCGCGAGGGTCTTGAGGGCGTGATTCTGAAGCCAACCCCCGAACATGAGTGGCCGGTTCCGCAAATGGCGCCGATACTTTTCGATCCGAGTGGTATCCATATTTCGCCGACGTCTTCTCCTCCCACCTTCACAAACCTTCTGGGTCTCTCTATCCTAACCGCGAAAGCGGCTCCGCGTCTTGCCCATTTGGTTTCGCCCTGTTGACCGAAAGGGGGATCCTCCTGACTGTCTTCTCCTCGGACAGCGGAACCCCAGAACCATTATGCCAATCGACCTTGCAGTTGTTCCAGTGGCCGGCCAAGGGACGCGACTCTTGCCCTCGACCAAGAGTCAGCCAAAGGAAATGCTCCCGGTTGGCCGCAAGCCGGTCGTTCAGTATGTCGTGGAGGAGCTGGCCTTGTCCGGCATCCGGCGGCTGTTGTTCGTGACGGGGCCGGGCAAGACATCGATCGAGAACCATTTCGATTTGAACGCGGAGCTGATTGCCTACCTGCGCGAAACCGGCAAGGAGGAACTTCTGGAGGAGCTGGACTTCGAACGGCAAGGGCTGGAATATTTTTACACCCGGCAACGAAAGCAGCTCGGTTTGGGACATGCCGTCCTCTGTGCCCGGCCACTGATTGGCGAACAGCCGTTCGTTGTGGCACTGGGAGATTCGATCATCGGTGTGAATGCGCAGTCTTCCATCGTTCGGCGGATGATCGTGGAGTTCGAACGATCCCGAGCCGATGGGGTCATTGCCTTCGAAGAGGTGCCGCGGGAAGAGGTCGTACAGTACGGCATCGCGAAGCCGCGCACGGATGCCCGGCCCCTGTTCGAGTTGGCCGACGTGGTCGAAAAGCCGAGCATGGCCGAAGCGCCCAGTAATTTGGCCGTGGCCGCGCGATATGTCTTCGGACCGGGGATCTTCGCCCTGCTCGCCGAGACGCCTCCCGGAAAAGGCGGCGAAATTCAGCTCACCGATGCCATCCGCACGCTGATCAAGAGAGGAGGCCGCGTCCTCGGCATGCAGCTACCGCCCGAAGAACGGCGTTTCGACATCGGCAATTTCGAGAGTTATTTCCAGGCCTTCTGCGAGTTCGCGCTGGCTGACCCCCGCTACGGGCCCGGC
>DATGIQ010000385.1:0-31566 GCA_035295665.1 Gemmataceae bacterium
TACTTGGCCGCGCTGGATAGCCACCTGAATGAGCAGAGCTACATCGTGCCGGGGTTGGGGGATGCGGGGGATCGTCAATTCGGAACCAGTTAGAAATGCCTTCGGTCACCGGAATGGCCAGGTGAGCTTGGAATGAAAAGATTAAGATAGGAGGAAAAGCGGGATCCTCTGCGCTATGCCGCCGAGCGCCTCGCCATCTTCCTGATCTCCATCTTAATCTCGTCTGTTGGACCATCAGCCCCGACAGGGCATCGGTGGTACGGCGTGTTCCCGGTTGAGTTGGCAACAGGAAATTATTGGCGCGGGGTACTTTCGCCCTCCTGCCGAGCCTGGTATAAAACAGGAGTGATTGCCATCGCCTTGCCGCGGTTGCCGCCCACGCTGAGATGAGGCCTCCATGCAATTTCAGTTCGATGTTTCCGCCAACCGATTCCCGACTTTGGAGCCGTCCCCTGCTCCCGATGTCCATGATCTGCTTCGTCAGATTCTGGAAGTCGAGCGCGAACAGCTCGCCCAGCTACGGGCATTTCTGGGCGCCCAGGATGGCGGAATGCGTTGGCGGGCCTTCATGGAACGCTGGCGGCAACAGTTTGCCGACCTACCTGAAGCTTGCCGGCAAGCGTTGCCGATCCTGGAGCAGTCGTACGGGAAAATGATCGCCGAACTGACCGATCAGCTTTGCCAGAACGGTTCGGACGCCCTGGATAACGACTTCGCGCTTCAGGAATTCCTCGACCGCTACGGCATGCGCTTGACGCAGCTGGCCACCATCCTGAATTTGGTTGCTCCGTTTGCCGACGCCGGACCCAAGAGCGAATCTGCGTGACCGCGAAAGCGGTCCGTTAGCGTTCTACAATGGGCGCAGCTCGATTCGGCAAAGCCGGATCGAGCTGGATGCCCTGCAACAGTTTGTTGTTTCTTTTGTGGTCGCGGCCGTTACCAAACCTGGGTCCACTGCGCCGGCGCGCCGTCGTACATCCATTCATGGAAGGACCCTTGATTGTCGGTGCCCATCATGTACAGCACGTCGCCAACCGTGCCGATCCATGCCGCGTTCGAGTTTGTACTGGTCAACGCGGTCCAGGAATGAGGGGTACCGCTATACTGCCAGACCTGGTTGGGTCCGCCGGAGTTGGAAGCCAGCATATACAGATCGATGCCAGCCGTTACGATCTCATCCACCTTCGTGTTCGGGGTGGTCAACGTGTTCCATTCCTTGGGTGCAAGAGCATACTGCCAGACTTGCTCGGGTCCGCCGTTGTTGGCGGCCAGGAGGTACAAGATCGTGGGGGACGCGGCCACCTGATCCACGGACATATTCGTGCTGGTCACGGCCGTCCAACTGGTGCCGGTGCCGCTGTATTCCCAAACCTGACTGGGCAGGCCGTTATTGCTGGCAAACAGATAAAGCAGGTTGCCGGGCGTATACATTTCTTGAACGTCCATGTTGGTGGTCGTCACGGGGGTCCAGTCCGTGCCGAAGCCACTGTATTCCCAAACCTGGTTGGGCCCGCCGTTATTGGCCAAAATGAACATCGAGTTATCCAGGGACGGCCCATCGCCGGCTGCGGCGATCTGAGTAATGTTCGTGTTCGTGCCCGTCACGGCTACCAACGACGGGGTCGTGAGGCTATACGGCTGGTAGAACCACACCTGGCTGGGCCCGCCATTCTTGCTGGCCAGAATGCCGATACCGCCGTGAGCCTCCACCAGGGCGGTTGCGTAGGTGTGGGAGTCCGTAAACGCTTGGGTGCCGCTGCTTACCCAGTCGAAAAGCCGGACCTGCCCATTGTTGTTCAGGTAATAGACGTTGCCGAAAATATCGGTTGTAAAGGACTGTACGTTGGTATCGATCAACGAGTTTTTGCCGGGATTGGTGATTTGATACAAGCTGCTGTCAAGCAAAGAACCGGTGAATCCATACAGGTTGCCCCCCTGTAAGGAGACGAACTGCCCGGTGAAGTTGGAGTTATCGAAGGCCGGGTAAAGAAGGATATTCTGTTGGTGGCCGTCGGGCACAATGAAAGCCTGATCCACAACCGACCAATAGGACGTCACCACAGGACCACTGGGACCGTTCAGCCGGACGGCATAGAAGTCGTTGCCTTCCGGCTCACCGTCGCAGATTTGCGCCCCCTGATCGGGAGACACTTCATAGACTCCCGTGGACGATTGATTCCCCGTCCCATTGGACATCCGCTCCGCGATCTCATGGCTAAATGTCCAGGAAAACTCGTCAACTTGATCAGCTGAGGTGATCGCAATATCGATGACATTGACATTGGGATTGGCGGTATAGCCATTTGCACTGGAGGTGTAATCATTGGGTCCGAAGTTGTTACTACCGCCGTAGCCACCCCCGACACCGGTGCCGTCATGGGAGTATCTGGCGACAACGTAGATCGGCGATTGACGCGCGTCTTTGCCCGGCGGATTCCACGAGGCAAACTTGGGATTGGAAAGGATCTGGCCGGTTTCGTACCACATCGGATTATTGGTCGTGGTTGTCGTGCCGTCGGAAAGGGTATAGACCTTCGACCAGGTCAAGGGATTCAAACTGGTATCGATGGTCATGCCGCCGTAAGTAGCTTGGCCGTTGCTGCCGTATTGTTTCAACCCGCCCAAATACGGGGAACTGAAGATTGCCTTGACATCGGCGACCATGCTGTTGACGGCGGCCGTGGGCTGGCCATTCTTCTGCTGCCAGTTGGCTCCCACGAAGATGAAGTACACCTTGGGGCTATTCAGGGCGTAGGGGTTGTTCACACTCCGGGCCATGGTGGTGCCGTTGAAGTCAAACGCTTCCGCGCCACGAAGAACGGGCTGGAACAGGACCGTTGGGACGGCTCGAACTTCGAGTTCCTCCAGAAGCAACTGGCTGCGGAACGATTGGCGCGCCGGTTGGCGATTGCGCTCGGTACGGGTAAAGCACGCACGCACCATTTTGGTGATCGTAGACATGGGATTCTCCTTGGTTAGCAGTTGTGGAAACTTGCCAGGACAAAACGTTGGGAGTGCGATGGTTCATCGTCTCCGAGAAGGAAATGCCCATTTCGTCGCCGACCACGACACGCCGCTTGCGAAAAAGTGAACGATTATTTGCCAATGCGTTCACCCACGCAGCTCGTGTCGATCGGGCGCGCTGGCCTTGGCATCGGTGCGGGGAAGCACTTTACACGCCGTAGCTGGCTCCTCTATAATCAGACGCCCTGCGAAATCCCAAGCGGTTACTCCGGAAGGGTGGTGCCCATGGCGCCCCAAGGCTCTGTTTCGCGCTGGATCGGTCCGCTCCAGGCTGGCGAGGAAGTTGCGGCCGAGCGACTGTGGAAACGCTACTTTCCTCGTCTTGTTGGCCTGGCGCACAAGAAATTGCAAGGCACCCGGCTAGCCACCGCGGACGAAGAGGATGTCGCACTGAGTGCCTTTGACAGCTTTTGCCGCGGGCTCGAAGCCGGCCGTTTTCCACTCTTGAGCGACCGTGAGAATCTATGGCGGCTCTTGGTCGTCCTTACTGCGCGAAAGGCAGCCCATCTGCTCCGGGATCAATGCCGCCAGAAACGGGGTGGCGGGGAGGTACTCGAAACGGAGACCGAGCTCGAACAAATCCTCAGTCGCGAACCGACCCCTGAGTTCTCCGTACAGGTGGCCGAGGAATGTCAGCGGTTGCTGGATCGCTTGAATGATGCGGAACTGCGTGCGGTAGCCGTCTGGAAAATGGAAGGCTACACCAACGAGGAGATCGCCGCCAAGCTCGGTTGTGTCCCGCGCACCGTGGATCGGAAACTGAGGTCCATTCGCTCTCTTTGGGAGCAGGAGAGCATTCCATGACCGACAGACCATGTGCCCGCACGGACGCCTTGACACCGTCCCGGGTGCATCGTCTGGAAAGGGTCTGTGACGAGTTCGAGGCGGCCTGGAAGAGCGCAGGGTCTACGGGACAACGGCCCCACATCGAGGATTTTCTGGGCGATATGCCCGAGCCGGAGCGCATCTTCGCGTTGCAGGAGCTGATTGGCCTGGACATCGACTATCGCCGGCAGACAGGCGAAACGCCTCAGGTAGCGGAGTATTGCGCCCGTTTCCCATTCTTGGACGCATCTCTATTGGCGAGCCTGCGCACCATGCAACCGCCAAAGGGTGACCGCACGGGGCTCATGTCTGGGGACATGGCTCAAGGCGACGGGCTACCCGAGACCCAGCCGCAACAGCTTGCTCACGAGAGGTCGCTGCCTCGTGCACAACCGCCCACGATCTTCGGTTTCGAGATCGTGAGCGAGTTGGGCCGCGGCGGCATGGGAGTGGTCTATCAGGCCTGGCAGTCCAGCCTGCACCGCTTGGTAGCCCTCAAGATGGTGTTGGCCGGGGCACACGCCAGTCCTCAGGAATTGGCCCGCTTCCGTACCGAGGCGGAGGCCGTGGCCCGCTTGCGACATCCCAACATCGTGCAGATCTATGAGGTCGGCCAGCATGGGCTTCATCCCTACATGGTCTTGGAGTATGTCGATAGCGGCAGCCTGGCGCAGCGGCTCGACGGCACGCCGTTGCCGGTCCGCCAGACGGCACAATGGGTCGCAACCTTGGCTCAAGCCGTGCATTACGCCCACCAGTGCGGCATCGTCCACCGGGATCTCAAGCCGGCGAATATTCTGCTGGCCACCGCCCCCATAGAGCGCGGAGGAACGCGGATCGAGCGGAGCGGCGCAGATCTAATCCGTGAACATCCTCCGGATCCGCGTTCTCCCACGTTCGATTCGATGACCCCCAAAATCACCGATTTCGGCCTGGCCAAAATCATGGTCGGCGGTGGTCCTGCGCTGACAGCCAGCGGGTTCTTCTTGGGAACGCCCAGTTACATGCCTCCCGAGCAAGCCGAGGGAAAACATGAGGAAGTTGGGCCGGCCAGCGACATCTATTCGCTGGGAGCGGTGTTCTACGAACTGCTCACCGGACGCCCTCCGTTCCGGGCAGCGACCCCCTCGGACACGGTGCGGCAGGTCATCGACGAAGAGCCCGTGCCCCCCGGTCGATTACAGCCCCGCTTGCCCCGCGATCTGGAGACGATTTGTCTCAAGTGCTTGAACAAGCTGCCGCGCCGGCGCTATGTTTCCGCGGCGGCGCTGGCCGAAGATCTGCACCGCTGGTTGGCCGGCCGACCCATTCACGCCCGACCCAGCGGCGCCGGGGAACGGGTCCTCAAGTGGGCGCGGCGGCGGCCTGCGGTCGCCGGCTTGCTGCTCTTGGTGTTGGTTGTCGCCGTGGCAGGTTTCAGCGGCGTGCTTTCGCAATGGCGGCAAACCGAAGCGGCCCGAAGGGACGCCATCAACAATGCCGCCGCAGAAAAGCAGATGCGTCAGATCGCCGACGAGCAGCGCGGCCAGGCCCGCGCGGCGCTGGCGCGGGCGGAAACGACGCTGTATTTCAATCGCACGGCCCTGGCCGCGCAAATGTGGGCGGCGAACAACGTCGGCATGGCCGAGCAACTTCTGGATCGCTGCCGGCCGACCCTGCGCGGTTGGGAATGGTTTTATCTCAAGCGCCTTTGTCACGCCGGCCAACGCACCCTCCGTGATCCCTCCGGGCTACTGTGCGTGGCCTGTTCCCCCAACGGCCAGTGCATCGCGGCGGCCGGCTGGATGAATATGGTCAAGATCTGGGACGCGAACAGCGGGCGTGAGCTGTGGACGCTAGTCGGCCATACCCGGGAAGTGCAGGGCTTGGTCTATCGACCCGACGGCCAGCGCCTGGCATCTGTGGGAGCCGATGGGGTCGTCATTGTCTGGGAGCCTGAATCGGGCCGCTCCTGCCGCACGTGGAAAAGCCACACCGGCGAGCTTCACAGCGTGGCCTACAGTCCCGATGGACGGTCTCTGGCGTCCGCAGGCGACGATGGAATCGTTCGCCTCTGGGACGCTGACAACGGCAGCCTTCAGTATGTCCTCGATGGACAAGCAGGTAAAGTATTGAGCGTGGCTTTCAGCCCCGATGGGCGGCAACTCGCCTCCGGACACGATGACCGCGTAGCAATTCTCTGGGACCTCGCCATGCGCACCAAGCGGTTCACGCTGCCAGGAGCTGATGGGTCCGTGACGAGCGTCGCCTTTCATCCGCAAGGCAAGCAACTGGCCACGGCCAGCTACGATGGATTTGTCTGTTTGTGGGACGTGGCCAGCGGCAAGCAAACGCACCGCTACACGGGCCACCGGAATGGGATTTACAGCATCGCCTATAGCAAGGATGGCCGGCTCCTCGCCACGGCTAGTTGGGACCACACGGTAAACGTCTGGGATCCGACTGCCGCCGAGGGCTTGCTGCAGACGTTCCGCGGCCACACGGATGCCGTGTACGGCGTAGCCTTTCGACCGGACGGGCACAGCCTGGTATCGGGGAGTCAAGATAAGACCGTGAAAATCTGGTCTCTCGGACAAAGCCAAGAGTGCCAGTCCCTTCATGGACATACCAGTGGCGTAACTGTCGTTCGTTACAGCCCTGACGGTCAGCACCTTGCGAGTGCAAGTGAAGATGGGACGGTGCGCCTTTGGGACATCGCTACCGGAACCTGCCGGATGACGTTGCAGGGGCATAGCGACCCGGTTTGGGGCCTGGCAACCAGCATAGACGGCCTGCGGCTGGCCTCGGCAGGTAGTGATCGGATTGTGAACATCTGGGACGTGGCCACCGGCCACAAACTCTGCCGGTTCACGGGGCATGAGAGCAGCGTAGTTGGAGTAGCTTTCCGCCCTCATAGTGATGACGTGGCCTCCTCGGACCAGCACGGCGTGCAGGTTTGGCGGGCAACCGACAATGCTGTTCGTTTTGTCCACCGTCATCCTCACGGTTTAGATGCGGTGGCGTACAGCCCGGACGGCCGCCAACTTGCTCTCGGCGGTGGTGGGGAGGGGCAACCCGGAGAGATCCTCATTCTGGATGCGGACACGGGCAAAGAGCTGCGCACGCTCAGCGGCCACATTACCCGAGTGCGGCGTGTTGCATTCAGTCCGGACGGCCGGCTGCTCGCTTCCGCCTCGTACGATAAGACCGCGCGGGTCTGGGATGTTGCGACCGGTCGAGCACTGCTGACTTTGACGGGGCATGCCGATTGGGTCTCCGATGTTGCCTTCAGCCCGGATGGTAGTCGCCTGGCCACGTCCAGTAACGATCATACTACCAAACTCTGGGACCTGGCCTCCGGCCAGGAGACGCTTACTCTCGCAGGACATCACGAATGGGTTTACGGTGTGACCTTTCGCTCCGATGGGACGCAGCTGGCCACCTGTGGCGAGGACAAAACCATCCGCCTTTGGGACGCGACGCCGCTGCGGGCATTCCCATCCGATCCTTGGTTGCTCGATTCAGGGACCTCCGAGGTCACCAGCGCTGCATTCTCGGCGGATGGGCAAACGCTCGCTCTGGGGCGGAAGGATGGACGCATTCAGCTTTGGGACCCCCATGCCGGCCTGGAGAAGCGCTTGTTGCCGGGACAAAACAACCCTATCCAAAGCGTGGTCATTTCTTCGGACGGCCGAATGCTAGCAGCGGCGGCCGGAGAGGCGAATCAAGCGAGCGAAGTGAAGCTCTGGGACGTGGCCGCGGGCCAGGAGCGTGTGCGCATGAGCATCGATGCGCCGGGCGGCTCAGTGATCGCGTTTTTGCCGGACGGACAGGGCCTCGCTGCCGTCGACGCCCAAGGCTTCATCATTTGGGACGAGCGGAGCGGCGCGGTGCGCGCCCAGCTGCGCCGCACCCAGGAGAACGGCGCGGATCAGGAACGTTTTCAGATAGGCGCGATCTCGCCGGACGGTAGATTACTGGCTGCCGGCACAATCACCGGGAAGTTACATGTTTGGGACAGGGTCTCCGGCCGGGATTTTCCGCTCGCCGCGAAGCATTGGACCAGCCTGGTGGGTTTGGAATTCACGCCTGACAGCCGTACGCTTTGTAGCGCCGGTACTTCGGATGTTGTCCTTTGGGACACAATTACCTGGGAAGAGCGACGCCGCCTGGCAGCGAGCGAATGGCAAGCCTGTCTCGCCATCGCTCCGGACGGCCGCACGCTGGCCGTTGGCCACTGGCAAGCAACCGTGCAGCTCTGGGAGTTGTTCACCGCCAGCCGGCAAGGGACCCTCTACGGCTATTCAAGGGATAAGCCGCGGAGTGTGCGGTTTGGGCCAGCGGGGGACACGCTGCTGGTGGTGACATCGGCCGGCGGAGTAATGTTGTGGGATATCAAGTCGGAATCCGCCCCGCCCTGAAATCGGCCCAGCCCCTGCTCCGCCGCTCCCCATTCAGGGGCCATCTCAATTTTGTGGATCTGCCTCCCTGTTCTTGTCTGCGGCGCCATGCGGCATTTCGGCCGCTTGCTTGGCTTGCTGCCCATTGGCCCGCTGCCGAGCCGCTTCGGCCGCGGCCCGAGCTTCCATCTCCATTTGCGCGGCCTTGCTCGTTTGCCGGATGTGCAGCATCCCCAACAAGAAGGACGTAGCCGGGGCCACAATCAGCAGGAGTGCCAGCGGCACGGCCAGGACGAACGTGGCACGTTTCCAGCGTCGATTGCTCTGTTCCAGCTTCCAGATTTGGCCCGTCAGATAAATGCGCTCGCCGTCCTCCATCTGTGCCTCCGCTTTTGCCAGCACCAGGATCACGAAGTAGACTCTCGAAAGACAGCCCATTCTATCAGACAGACATTATGGCGTGAAAGGAAACATGACGTGAGGAGACTCACGCCGGATACGATCAAGCTACGCCGGGGACTCGCCTTTGCCGACGAGCCGGTGATGGACCGGAACGGAGAAGCGGACACCGAAACTCTCCCGCCTGACCAGATGGCGGAAAGCTTCGATGGGAATGCGCCCACCCGTACGCCAGGCTCCGCTCGGCCGACGCAACGCGGGACCCAACCCATACCGGCGATTGGCGGATACGAGATTCTGGGCGTCCTTGGCCGCGGCGGCATGGGCGTGGTCTACCGTGCCCGCCAAACCAAGCTCCGTCGCCTCGTTGCCTTAAAGATGGTCCTGGCCGGCAAACATGCGGACCCCGAACACCTGGCCCGCTTTCGCAACGAAGCCGAGGCCGTCGCACGTTTGCAGCATCCCCACATCGTCCAGATCTACGATGTCGGCGAACACGAAGGCTTGCCTTACTTTTGTCTCGAATTCGTCGCGGGGGGCAGCCTCGACCACAAGCTCAATGGTACCCCCTTACCCTCCCGGCGTGCCGCTCAGCTCGTGGAGATGTTGGCCCGCGCCATGCACACCGCTCACCAGCAAGGAATTGTGCACCGCGACTTGAAACCGTCCAATGTGCTGTTGGCTCCGAGCGATCCTCTACACGGGGTGAAGTTGGAGTACGGCCCCGAGGAGAACGGATACTTCGAGCCCAAGATCAGCGATTTCGGCCTTGCCAAAAAGCTGGACGAGGTTCGCGGGCAAACGCAAAGCGGCGCCATCATCGGCACACCCGAATACATGTCCCCTGAGCAGGCCGCCAGCAAGAAAAGCCGAATCGGACCCGCCACCGATATTTATGCCCTGGGTGCAATCCTCTATGAGCTGTTGACGGGCCGGCCGCCCTTCTTGGCCGAGACCCCGCTGGATACGCTCATGGAAGTCATGGACCAGGAACCAGCTCCGCCGCGCTTGCTCAACACCAAGGTCGACCGCGATGTCGAGACGATCTGTTTGAAGTGTTTGGAAAAAGATCCTGACTCCCGCTATCCGACTGGCCTGGCGCTGGCAGAGGACCTACGCTGTTACCTCCACGGCGAGCCCATCACGGCACGCAGCTTCAACGTCTTCGATCGGCTCGGCCGAACGCTGGAGCGTAGCCGGCACGCCGTCGAGTTTTACAACTATGCCAACCTGCTGCACTTTTTCGCGGCCATCGTGCTTCTGGTCGAGATGGTCGTTCATCTGCTCGTGTACACCAAGCAATGGGTGTTCCTGCTTCCCTTGACCCGGGTCTGCCAGCTCAGCCTGATGGGCTTGGTGTTCTGGCGGCATCGTTCTGCCCGCGCCACACCGACTAGCGCCAGCGAGCAGCAGATGTGGTCGATCTGGATTGGCTACGTGGCCACGTGCACGCTCCTCGGCTTGACGGGCCGGATCATCAACGGCCTGGCGATCGAGTGGGAATTAAGTCTTTATCCATCGTTGGCCGCGGTGACCGGGCTCATCTTTTTTATCATGGGCAGCAATTACTGGGGGCGCTGCTATGCCTTCGGCGTTGCGTTCTTCGCCGTGGCCGTGCTGATGTCCTGGAGGCTCGCCGTGGGACCGTTAGCGTTCGGCGCTCTGTGGGCCGGTTCGCTCGTAGCCATCAGCAGGCACCTCCGCCAGATGGGCGTGCGGGCCGCACACAAAAACCCGCCCCCTTGCGGTTCGCTGTCCAAGTTCAGGCCTTAAAAGCTCTTTCAAGAACTCGTTCGCCGGCTGGCGTTTCGCGTTCGGGAGTCCCTTGTGAGCGCGAAACGCCGGCGTCACCACCATTTTTGAAACAGCCCTCTTGGCAACCGCAGCGGAAACTTTCGTTCGCGGCTCATAGAATGCCCGAAGTAAACCAACCGTATGCAGGCAAAGCGAACGAAAGGAGATCATGTTCCATGGCGACGTTGCCGGCCGGACTCGGGATGCGCAAACGTGCGGAACGCACCAGGAAAACCGAACGCCCAGAGCGGCGCAAGGCCGCCAAGCTGTCGCGCTTGCACAAGCCGGAAGGGATGTCGCTAGAAGACTGGCAGATCGAGCTGCGGCGGCAGTTCGGCCGCGATCAGCACTTCGACATCGTCAACGTCGGCGATCACCCCTACTTTTCGGAATTCGAAGTTACCAACCCGCAAAACAACAACAGTTACCGTGTGGCCATCCGTGGCCGGCAACCGGGCGACAACTTTTGCTCCTGCCCCGATTTTGCGACGAACGCGCTGGGTACATGCAAACACGTCGAATTCACGCTGGGCTATCTCGAACGCAAACGCGGCGGCAGGACGGCTCTGCGCGATGGCTTTCAGCCGGCTTACAGCGAGGTGTATTTGCAGTATGGCGCGCGCCGAGAGGTTCGATTCCGGCCCGGCAGTGAGTGCCCGGTCGGGTTGGCGCGTCTTGCTACCGACTACTTCGGCTCCGATGGGCGGCTCCAGACGGAGGCGTTTGCCAAATTTGAGACGTTCCTCGCCGAGGCGGCCCGGTTCGAGCATGACCTGCGCTGTTTTGAAGATGTGCTGGCTTTCGTGGCCGAGGTCCGCGATGCCGAGCGCCGGCGTGAACGCCTTCACGAAGCCTTTCCCCGCGGCAGCAATAGTGCCGCTTTCAACAAGCTCCTGCGCATCCCCCTTTACGAATACCAGCGCCAGGGAGCGCTCTTTGCCGCCCGCGCCGGCCGTTGCCTGATCGGCGACGAAATGGGCCTGGGCAAGACCATCCAGGCCATTGCCGCCGCCGAGATCATGGCCAAATGGTTCGGCGTCGAGCGTGTCCTGGTCGTTTGTCCGACCTCGCTCAAGCACCAGTGGGAGCGTGAAATCAGCCGCTTTGCAGAGCGTACCGTCCGCGTTATCGGCGGGATGCGCGCGCGGCGGGAACAGCTCTTCGCTGCCGAGAGCTTTTACAAGATCACCAATTACGACACGATTCACCGTGATCTCGCCCTCATCGCCTCGTGGTCTCCCGATCTGGTGATCCTGGATGAAGCCCAGCGGATCAAGAACTGGCAGACGCGGGCGGCCCAAAGCGTGAAGAAGATCCTCTCGCCCTATGCCGTGGTCCTCACCGGCACGCCGTTGGAGAATCGCCTGGAAGAGCTGGTGTCGATCGTCCAGTTCGTGGACCGCCACCGGCTCGGGCCAACCTATCGACTGTTGCATGACCACCAGATCCGCGATGAGGTGGGACGCGTGGTCGGGTACCGCAATCTGGACAGGATCGGCAAATCACTGGAACCGGTCCTCCTCCGCCGCCAGAAAGACCAGGTGCTGGACCAGCTCCCCGCGCGCCTGGATAAGAATTTCTTCGTGTCGATGACGCCGTTGCAACGCCAACACCATGAGGAAAACCGCGAGATGGTGGCCCGCATCGTCGCCAAGTGGCGCCGCTATCGCTTCCTCTCCGAGGCGGATCAGCGCCGGCTAATGATCGGTCTGCAAAATATGCGCATGGCCTGCGACTCGACCTATCTGCTCGATCGCCAGACCGACAGCGGGGTCAAGGCCGATGAGCTGGCGACGCTGTTGGAGGAAGTCTTCGAGCAGCCGGATGCGAAGGTGGTTATCTTCAGTCAATGGCTGCGCATGCACGAGCTGCTGGTGCGGCGTTTCAAGGAGCGCGGCTGGGATTATGTTTTGTTTCACGGCGGTGTGCCCGGGCCGCAGCGGCGCGGGTTGGTGGATCGCTTCCGCGAAGACCCGCGCTGCCGTGCATTTCTGGCCACCGATGCGGGTGGCGTCGGTCTGAACTTGCAGCACGCCTCAGTGGTCGTCAATATGGACCTCCCGTGGAACCCGGCCGTGCTGGAACAGCGGATCGGCCGCGTGCACCGGCTTGGCCAACGCTTGCCGGTCCGTGTCGTCAACTTCGTCGCCCAGGGCACGATCGAGGAGGGAATGCTGTCGCTGCTGAAGTTTAAGAAGTCGCTCTTCGCCGGCGTGCTGGACGGCGGCGAAAAGGAAGTCTTCCTGGGCGGCAGCCGGCTCAGCCGCTTCATGGAAACCGTGGAAAAGGCGACCAAGGCCATTCCCGCAGCCGTGCCCGAAGAGCGCAGCGAAGCATCGCCCGCAGCCGAACCGGTGGACAGCGAACCGGCTGCCCCCGAAGCCGCCGCGCAGCCGGTTGGTGCTGCGGCCACGACGGCTCCGGCCGATCCGTGGAGCGGCTTGGTGCAAAGCGGCATGGCTCTCCTCCAGCAGCTGAGCGCAGCGGCACGAGCCCCGGCACCGTCCGGCAACACTGCGGCCGCGCCGGGGTTATCGCTGGTGGCCCGCGATGAGCGAACCGGGGAGACGTATTTGAAGCTGCCAATTCCCAAGCCGGAGGTCCTCGAACAGGCACTTCAGGCATTCACCGCGCTGCTGAAAAACCTGCGCCGTGAATAGACAGAGTTAGCCGAGGCGCGGCCCTGCGCAGCGGCTCGCCAGAACCGCGGAGAAGCTGGCAAACTTATTTGCTTTAAGTGGGCTTTGTCGTATAATCAGCATCTGATAAGCTTGCACTCCGATTGGGCGGCGCTCCTTCTACGTGAACTCTCCAAGCGGAGGCGCCCAAGGAACAGTGGGGGCGTCGTTGCGGCTTGCAACACGTGGGAGTGGCAGCCCGCAAGAGAACCCTGGAATCAGCGTCGTCAATGGGTCGGGACTCGTGTCCGAGTCCCTGGACGCGGCGATGGAGCCACCCAACGGGTACCGACGCTCGGCATTTACTCCCGGTTCCGCAGCCGGGAGGAAGTTGAAACGATGGACTCACGAGAACTGGAATGAGCACGCTTACCGCTAGAAAGTCTCCTGGTCTTCCGCAGGCACTGGACAAGGGCATCGATGCCAAGTTCGAGTATCCGGGGATTCCAACCACCTGCGACGGTGCCGAAGCCGTCGTCCATGTCGAGACTCAGGTCAGCCAGGCAGCCGGCGCCTATCCGATCACAAGCTCCACGACGATGGGCGGGGGCTACAACGCTGCCGTCATGAACGGCCAAAAGAACTTGTGGGGCGACCCGCTCATGTTCTTCGAGCCGGAAAGCGAGCATTCCGCCGCGACTGTCTGCGAAGGCTTTGCCGTGGCCGGTGGCCGGGTGACCAATTTCACGTCGGGCCAGGGATTGGTGTTGATGAAGGAAGTGCTCTTCACCATTTCCGGCAAGCGACTCCCGGTCGTCATGAATATCGGGGCCCGGGCATTGACCAGCCAGGGGCTCAACGTCCATGCCGGACACGATGACCTGATGGCGGTTGCCGACTGCGGCTGGGGCATGATCTTTGGCCGCAATGCGCAAGAAGCCGGCGACTTTTGCCTGATCTCGCGCCGAGCCGCCGAGGCATCGCAGACGCCATTTTTCAACGTGCAAGACGGCTTCCTCACCACGCACACGGTGGAAACGGTAAGGCTGCCGGAATCGGCGTTCATGAAGGAGTACATCGGCAGCCCGGCCGAGAAGCTCATCAACCTGATGGACCCGGCCAATCCGATGATGTCGGGCGTGGTGCAAAACCAAGACTCGTACATGAAAGGCAAGATCGCGCAGCGGTGGTTCTATGACCGCATTGAGCCGATCCTGGAGGATTGCTTTGCCGAGTTTTACCGCAAGACTGGCCGTCGCTACGATTTCCTGGAGCCCTATCGGTGTAAAGACGCGGAGTACATTCTGATTGGCATGGGCTGTTACATGGAGACGGCCAAGGCCACCGTCGATTACCTCCGTGAGAAGGGTATCAAGGCGGGTTGCGTGACGCAGTTCGTGTTCCGTCCTTTCCCAGCCCGCCAGGTCGTTCAGGCACTGAAGAATTGCAAGGCATTTACCGTGTTCGAGCGGATGGACGATCCGCTGTCCACCACGGGCAACCACTTGACCCGCGAGCTCAAGGCCGCCTTTTGCGATGCCATGACCGGGCAGAACGGACAGGACCGGATCAACGGGATCCCGCACATCTACAGTGCCGCGGCTGGGCTGGGCAGCCGGGACGTACGGCCTGGCGATATCATTGCCGCGTTCCACAACATGATCAACGACGGCCCGGACTTCTTCTGTGTTGGCATTCATCATCCGCTGGCACTGAAGATGACCGAGGACCCGGACCTCCGGCCGCCGGGTGGCTTCTCGATGCGCGGACACTCGGTCGGCGGCTTCGGCTCGGTGACCACCAACAAAGTCATTGCGACCATCGCCGGCAATGTGTTCGGCAAAGACGTGCAGGCCTATCCCAAATACGGTTCCGAAAAGAAGGGCTTGCCGACCACGTACTACCTGACGATTGCCGATTCGCACATCATGATGCACAGTGAGCTGGAGCATGTGGATCTGTTGTGCATCAATGACCCGACGGCCCTGCTCAGCCCGGAGACGATGAAGGGGTTACTGCTGGAGGGAGCCATCTTTGTGCAGTCGCCTCATACCGATCCGGCCGAAGTCTGGAAGCGCATTCCGCAGCACAACAAGCAGACGATTCGCGAAAAGAAAATCCGCATCTACTACTGTGACATGGTGAAGATTGCCCGCGAGGTGGCCTCGGAAGCCGATCTCCAGATGCGCATGCAGGGGATTGTTCTGCTGGGCGCGTTCCTCAAGCTGACGCCGTACGCCAAGGACAGCGAGATGTCTGACGAGCAGGTTTATGAGGGTGTCGAAAAGGCGCTGCGGAAGTATTTTGGCAAGCGCGGCGACCGGGTCGTGCAGGACAACCTGACCTGCGTCAAGCGTGGCTACAGCGAGATGCGGGAAATTCCGCCGGCGATTATTTATGCGTGATCGTGAAATGGATCGAAGGGGCTGCCACCAAAGGATCGCACGATTGAGAGAAGAATACCGATGCATCCTAGTCCCGTATCGGTTTTCGATTTAAGTCCTCCGGAAAAGTTGCAGCTGGCGGAAGACCTTTGGGATGATTTGGCGAGTGTGCCCGAAGAAATTCCCATTCACGACTGGCAGACAGAAGAACGAGCGCGGCGGAAGGCCAACCTCATGAAGAATCCGGGTTCCGGACTTTCCTGGGAAGAGCTGAAGCGGAGGATTCGCAGCCAATATGGCTGCTGAGCTGATTCTCGCGCCGGAGGCCGCACAGAACATTGCGGAAGCTTACGCCTGGTATGAGAAACAGCCGGCGGGCTTAGGAGAAGAGTTCCTGACTCATGGGGATGCCTGCATCCCGGGCATCTGCCGAACGCCCTAAATGTATGGGTTCGTTCATGAGAACTCTTGCCGTGGGCTTGTACGCCGCTTTCTTTATGCCGTTTTCGATGAATATGCGAACAAAACGATCACTGTGTACTGCGTGTTCCCCACTTCTCGGGAGCCCGAGAAGTGGCGCCAGCGGCTTCCCTCATTCTGAGGAACCACGGTCCTGAGATGCTGCGGGCACACCGATCCCAACGGGCGAGGAGTAAAGAATGATTGCGACGACCAACGGGGCCACCAAGCCATCCATGAATGAGGCAAATGAGAAGGACCCGTTCAACAATAATTCCTACGGCACGCTGGTGGACAGCGGCTACAAGCTGGTCAGCCTACCGGTCCTGGATGTGGTCGATTTCAACGAGCGCATCATCCGCGGCTACGAAGAGGGGTATGGCGAAAAGGATTTGCCAGCGGATCTGTCCGTCGCACGCTCGCTCATCCCTGCCGGCACCGCGACCTTGCGCGACTTCAGCAATATCGCTCCGGAAATTCCGCTTTACATTCCCGAAAACTGCACCGGCTGCATGGACTGTGTCACCGAATGTCCGGACACGGCCATTCTGGGGAAGGTCCTCTCCGAGGTCGAGTTCGAAGAGAAGCTGAAGACGATTGTTGATGAAGCCGACCGGGAGATGTACCGCAAGCAATGGTCTCGGACCAAGAAGTATTACGAAGGCCCCAAGAAGAAGAACCTGCCGGGCGGCATGTTCAACATCATGATCGATCCGAGCAAATGCAAGGGGTGCGCCGAGTGTGTGACCGTCTGCGACGACGACGCCCTCAAAATGATCACCAAAACCGATGAGGTGATGGTGGAAACCCGGAAAAGCCATCGCTTCTTCAAGAATTTTGGACCGAGCAATCCGGCCTACATCAACGAGAGCCTGCTTATCGATATGATGCTCAAGGAGCAGACCCATATCTATGTAGGTGGAGCGGGTTCCTGTGCCGGCTGCGGCGAAGGGACGGCCCTGCGTATGATGTGCGCAGCCACCGGCTCAAAGTACGGCGATCAGTGGGGCATTGTCGCGGCCACCGGCTGCAACACAGTTTACACCTCGACCTACCCATACAACCCGTATCTCATCCCGTGGACTAACTCCCTCTTCGAAAACGCCCCGGCTGACGCCATGGGCGTCCGCATGCGCTGGGACCAGAAAGGCTGGCAAGATAAGCCAATCTGGTGCATCGGCGGTGATGGGGCCATGTTCGATATCGGCTTCCAATCCTTGTCGCGCCTGTTGGCCAGCGGCATGAATGTAAAGGTCTTTGTGCTGGACACGCAGGTCTATTCCAACACGGGCGGCCAGGCGTCGACCAGCAGTTACACCGGCCAAAACACCAAGATGAGCGTGCATGGCAAGACGGTTGCCGGTAAGCAAGAACGGCGCAAGGAAATCGCTCAGATTGCCATGATGCATCCGCGCAGCTACGTGGCCCAGACGACCTGCGCCCACGTGAACCATTTCTACAAGGCGGTCCTGGGGGCCCTGGAGTTCGACGGGCCGGCCATTATTACCTGCTACACAACCTGCCAACCGGAGCACGGCGTCGCGGACAACATGGCCGGCGAGCAGGCCCGCTTGGCCGTCGACACCCGAGCGTTTCCGTTGCTGATTTTCGATCCGCGCAAAGGGAACACCATCAAGGAACGCCTTTCCTTGCAGGGTAACCCGGCCGTCAAGGAGGATTGGTTCGTCAATCCCAAGACCAAGGAGCAGGTTACGTTCATCGACTTTGCCCGCAGCGAAGGCCGCTTCGCCAAGCATTTCGATCGAGATGGCAATCCGTCGGAAACGCTTGTGTGGGCCAAGCAAGAACGGCTCGAGAATTGGCACCTGCTGCAAGAATTGGCGGGGCTCCGCTGAGCGTCTTCTACGGTTCAGGTCGGAGCAAGCGGAGGCGGTGCAATCGTGTCCGCTCGAATTCCACTTCGCCCAATACCGCATGCCGCAGCACCAGGCGGTGCGGATCGAGCCGTTGGATGGTCCCATCCAGTGCGTCCGGCTCGTAGCTAATTCCGGAACGCAGCCAAACGCGGACCGATTTGCCGTCGGGCTTCTGGGCGGCCGCGCCGAATTGCCGAAAGCAAATCTCCCGCACCTCGCCCCAGCGGTAGGCCTGCGGGCCGTAGTGCGTACGCAGTCGGATTCGGTGATCGGGCTCCTCGACCACGTCGCCAAACATCTGATCGCCACTCAGTAGCCAAAGCTCATCCTGGTCGGAATGGCTCTTTGGATGGGGCCGCTCCGACACGGCCTGTGCCAGGCTGAAATCATCAAAGCAGATCTCCCCCTCCCTGCCCGCGGCCGAAGCCGTGCGGCTCAGGCGCACCGTGCGGAGGGATCCGCCGCCTTGCGGTTGCCGGCAAAACCAAAGGACCTCGTCGTCGATTGAGATCACCAGCGTGTCGAGATTAAATTCCATCTGAAGGCGGTGCCAGCCCTCCTTGCGTGGGAGGCTGCTCTTTCCTCGGGCCGTGCCCGATACTTCCGCGACATAATTGCCCGACCGCGGATCAAGCTGCACCCGCACCGATGGCCATCCCGTGCAGTTCTCGAATTCTGCGGCGAGTTGCCAGGTGAGACCGGTTGTTGGTGGGAGATCACGGAAATTGATGCCGGCGCGACCCGCATTCAGAATCCCCGGCACGATATACTCCGCCTGTCCAGGACCCGGGAAGCAGAGGCTATGCCGGCCCGAATCGTGTTGCGTGGTCGTGCGGACAGGCGCACCGGACAATCGCCACGCTTTCAAATCCTTTTCGAAATCGTCTACAAAGACGGTAACAAAACCCGGTGCGTGCCGTACCGCGGCCACGGCAGCGCGCGGAATAGACAGGATATCCCGCCATGCGGTACGGAGCTGGACCTTGTCCGAGCTGAAGCCAAGGAGCTCCCCTGTCAGATGCTCCCCGCCGTGGAGCAAGACACGAAATGGTGCCGCCGCGCGAAAGGGAGGCAATGGAGTTGGCGAGAAGCGGACATGGTCGAGCTGACCGAGCGACACGGGCTGCTCTTGTCCGCGGGCGCGGAAGACTAGTTGGCCGTCTCGATCGCTGCCCAGTTCCCCTTCGATGCGTTGACCTTGCGGCAAGACCGCCTCATCGGCATGGACAGCGATGACCGAGAGGAACCATGCGACGGTGAAGCATCCAGTAGCCAGGTGCTGGGACATTGGCATGAGAATCCGGTTCGTCCCGTCCCGCGCTCACACGGTGGGCACGGAGATTCCGCCGGGATTGAGCGCATCGGCGAGGGACTGAGCCAGGTCACCGATCTCGTGAATGAGGTCTGCAAGCGGTCGGGTGCCTGCTTGCTCCAGGCGACGCACCAGAGCGCTGCCGACGATCACGCCATCTACCACGTCGCGCAGCATCTCGACATGAGCCGGCTTGCTGATCCCAAAGCCGACACAGATCGGCAACTCGGTCTGGCCGCGCAGCCAACCAAGCTGGCTGAGCAGTTGCTGCGGCAGTTGATCACGCTCGCCGGTGATTCCGGCCACGCTGACGTAGTACAGGAATCCGGTGGCGCTGCGGGCAATCCACTTGGCCCGCTCGGGTGGGGTCGTCGGCGTCACCATCTGGATGAGTTTGAGTTCCTGCGCGGTAGCCAGCTGTGTCAGTTGATCGGCTTCCTCAATGGGAAGGTCCGGCACGATGATCCCGCTCAACCCGGCTGCTCGGGCTTGCGAAACGAACCCTTCGGGGCCACGCCGATGGACCAACGTGTAGGAAATCATTGCCACCAGCGGAAGCTTTTGCTCCTTGATTGGGGACGAATGAGCCAGCTCCCGCAGACAGGCAAAGATATTGTCCAGGCGGATGCCTTGCGCCAGGGCGCGGGTGTAAGAAGCCTGGACGACCGGCCCGTCGGCGATGGGGTCGCTGTACGGGAAACCGATTTCGATCAGGCTAGCGCCCCGATGGGCCAGCTCCTCAACCAGCCGCGAAGTCGCGCTGAGCGACGGATCTCCGGCGGTCACAAACGGGATGAAGGCCTTGCGGCCTTGGGAACGCAGCCGTTGGAAGAGAAGATCAATCGGATTCATGAACGTTTTCTTTTGCCGATCACGGAGGATCCGCTCGATGGATTCCGCGACGGCTTGCCGGGCGGCCGCTTCCGTGGTGGCAACCGCCTCACAATCGGGGAAGAGCGGACAATGGGCACGATAGTGGTTGTCGCCCAAGCGTTCGACCACGATCGCGCACTCCACGGCCGTCACCGTCGGGCTCCCCCCTTCAGATTTCTTCGCCCCGGAGCCGGGCCACTTCGAAGCAATCCTTGTCCCCGCGGCCGGAGAAACAGATGACCACAACGTCTTCCTTGGCTCGCCGGGCCGCCACGCGCATGGCTTCGACGATGGCGTGGGCCGTTTCCAGCGCGGGCAGGATCCCTTCGAGCCGAGAACAGAGCTGGAATCCTTCCAGGGCATCCAGATCCGCGACGCTGGTGTAGCGGACCCGGCCGGCGTCTTTCCAGTAACTATGTTCGGGCCCTACACCCGGATAATCCAGGCCGGCGGAAACCGAATGCACGTCCGCGGTCTGGCCGTCCGCGTCCTGCAAGACATAACTGTAGCTGCCATGCAGGACGCCCGGTTGACCGTGGCCCAGCGTGGCGGCGTGATCACCGGGAACCGATCCCCGACCACCGGCCTCCACGCCGATCAGCTCGACCGCGCTGTCGGCCACGAACGGATAGAAGATGCCCGCGGAATTGCTGCCGCCGCCCACGCAGGCAATGACCACGTCGGGAAGACGGCCGATCTGGTCCAGACATTGCTGGCGAGTCTCCCGGCCGATCACGGATTGGAAGTCGCGGACCATGACCGGGAACGGGTGCGGACCGACGACGCTGCCGATGATGTAGTGCGTGTGCTCCACGGTCGCCATCCAATCGCGCAAGGCTTCGTTGATGGCGTCCCGGAGCGTACGGCTGCCGCTGCGCACGGGGATGACCTCGCTGCCCAGGGCCTTCATCTTGAAGACGTTGAGCCGCTGCCGCCGCACGTCTTCTTCGCCCATGTAGACCTGGCATTTCAAGCCGAAGAGAGCGGCCGCCGTCGCCGTGGCGACCCCATGTTGGCCCGCTCCGGTTTCGGCAATGACCCGCGGCTTGGCCATCCGCCGTGCGAGCAGGGCCTGGCCGATGCAGTTATTGATTTTGTGCGCCCCGGTATGGTTGAGGTCTTCCCGCTTGAGGTAGATGCGGGCCCCTCCCGCTTCCTGGGTCAGCCGTTCGGCAAAGTACAATGGGGACGGCCTGCCGACATAGTGGTGCAGGTAATAGCTGAACTGGCGTTGGAATTCGGGATCGTCGTGGGCATGGTCATATTGCTCCGTCAACTGGCGGAGCGCGAACATGAGCGTTTCCGGCACGTAACGGCCGCCGTAGGGACCAAATCGGCCGTGCTGGTCGGGAACGGAAGAAATCGCTTCCGGCATGATCATCTCATGGTTGAACTTGACGATTCGCAGCGATTCACGCAATGGCCACGAAACGCCATGTTCAACCTAGAGGCGCTCGGCGAACGGGTCAAGCGCAAAGCAACCGGCGTGGTGTGGCAACCTCCTCTCGATTATAATCGGGCATGCTAGGTTGAGAGGAATCGCTTCGCCAAGATTCGTCGCCGAGTGTTCCGTGCCTGAGTTGCCCGAAGTTGAAACGATTGTTCGCGAGTTGAGACCCCAGCTGGTGGACCGGCGCATCTCCGCCGTTCGGATGAGCCGGCAGCGTCTGCGGAAACAATGGCAAAAAAGCTGGGAGCGGCAGTTGATCCATCACCGCGTGGCCGCAATCCGCCGCCGAGGAAAATGGATCCTTCTCGATCTGGATCCAGATCTGCACCTGGTGATCCACTTGGGCATGACCGGACAATTGACCATCCGGCCGGCACAGGAACTGCTTCGTACACACACGCACCTGGTCTTCAGCCTGGATGGAGGCCACAGCGAATTGCGTTTTCGGGACACCCGCCGTTTCGGCAGCGCGACGCTGTTTGCTTCCGGCGCGGAGTTGGAGCGATTTTTCGAGGAGGTCGAGCTGGGACCGGAGCCGTTTCACCTGAACGCAAAATATTGGCAGCAACGCTTGGCCGCCACCCGGCGTTGCCTGAAGGCCGTTCTTCTGGACCAGCGCGTGGTTGCAGGCGTGGGCAACATCTATGCGGACGAATCGCTCTTTCAAGCCCGCCTGCACCCGGCCCGGCTCGGCAACGAAGTCAGCGCCACGGAGGCCATGCGGTTGCGGCGCGCGCTGATTCGAGTACTGAACCGCGCCATCCTCCAGCGCGGCTCCAGTATCCGCGATTATGTGGGCGGTTCCGGACAGCGGGGGCAGTATCAAGAAGAATTTCGGGTTTATCAGCGTGCCGGACAGCCTTGTCCGCGCTGCCGGAAGCCCATTGCGTGCATCCGCCTGGCGGGACGGGCCACACATTTTTGTGCCCGCTGTCAGCCCTTGAGTGATTCCAAGAATGTCGTACCGTGCATTTAAGCGTCTGTTGGGCGAAACCAGCCTGGAGCGGAAGTGCCGTTTTCTCTTTGGTGCCGGCACCCTGCTCTTGATCACGACGATCTTCTGGTGGTACGCGAAACGGACCGAAGTGTTGGCCTACGAGCAGACCACCACAACCGGCAGATTGTTGACCCACCACATCTTGGAGGAAGCCCATCACAAGGACGCACTCGATGGCAAAGAACGGGAACTCATGCGGAAAGCGCTCGACGAGTTTGCCGATCAAAATCTTTCGGGGGAAGAGCCGAAATACCATTACCGGCTCATCAAGCCGAATGCGGTCAATCGCGAGAACCAACCCGAGGACAGCTACGAGCACCGTCTGCTCGCCGACTTTCTGAGCGACAAGCAGAAGAAATACGAAAACCCGCTCCCCGCCAAGCCGTTTTACTACGGGGCCGTCCGAGCCAATTCGTTCTGTCTGAATGCGAGCTGCCATCCCCGGGCCGAAGAAAAGGATCTCTATCCCAGCCTGGCGGCGCAAGACCTAATGGCCATCGTCAAAATCCAAATCCCCACGATGGCCATCGAGAACGGGGTTCACCATATTTGGGCTTGGCTGCTGTCGATGGCCATCATTGCGGCCATCCTGATCATGAGCGGCAGCTACCTGATTGTCCGCTACATCATCGTCAAACCGGTCAAGCACCTCAAGGAGGTCAGCGACGCCATCGCCGCTGGGGAACTCAATGTGCGCAGCGAAATTCAAACGGGGGACGAATTCGAGGACCTCAGTTACGCCTTCAACCGCATGCTTCGCAACCTGGTCAGCATGCAGGACCGGTTGCGCAAACTGAACGTCGATCTCGATCTCAAGGTCGATGAGCTGGCCCAGGCCAACATGGCCCTGTATGAATCGAATCGGCTGAAGAGTGACTTCCTGGCAACCATGAGCCATGAGCTGCGCACGCCTCTCAATAGCATTCTCGGTTTTAGCGAGGTCCTTCTCTCCAGCAATCAGCTTAACGAGAAGCAGCAGCGGTGGGTGAGCAATATTCAAAAGAGCGGCGACCAATTACTGAACCTGATCAACGATATCCTCGATTTGGCCAAGATCGAGGCCGGCAAGATGCAAGTGCGCGTGGAGGAATTCAGTATCCACGATATCTTTGAAGGGTTGCTGAATATGTTTCGCCCCTTGGCCGAGCGCAAGAACATCGACCTGCGAGGCCAGGTCGATCCGGACATTCGCTTGCTGCGGCAAGACCCAGGCAAGTTGCAGCAGATCCTGTCCAATCTTCTCTCCAACGCCAGCAAATTCACGCCGGAAGGAGGCAGGGTCCTTCTCAAGGCGGAGGCCGATGGAGCGCACATCGTCCTCACGGTTAGCGATACGGGTGTCGGAATTGCTCCGGAAGAGCAAGAACTGGTGTTCGAAAAATTCCGACAATCGGGCAACCCGCTGACCCGTGAGCATGCTGGCACTGGCCTTGGCCTCTCGATTGTTCGGGAGCTGTCGAAACTGCTCAACGGCGAAGTCCTCTTGCAAAGCGAGCTCGGCCGGGGCAGCACTTTCACGATACGGTTGCCGTTGCAACTGAGCCAGGAACCGCGTTTAGAATTTGATCTGGCAGACCAGGGGATTGATCTCGCCAAGGCCCAGCGTGTGGATGGACGCCTCCGGGAAAGCACAGGGAGCGTGGCGGTCAGCTTGCCCGAGAAAAGAGCTGCACAAGCCTGACGCGTCCGCGAAGATGCTTCGCTGGCTCATCCTGGGCATGCAGCGCCACCACAAAGGTGAGCTGGTCCAAGCGGAACAGCTCGATCAGCACAGGTCCTGCACGTGGATTTGACCAACCCGGATGCGTTGCTGTACCTCGGCGGGCTTCAGATGTCTCAGGGACATTTTGCGGAGGCCGCCGCCACCTTCCAACAACTGTTGCAGCTCCGACCGGCTTTTGTCGAACTCTACAACGACCTCGGTGTGGCGTTCGCTCAGCAGGGGAAAAGAGAAGAAGCCGCCGCATCTTTTCAGCGAGCGCTGGCGCTCAAATCGGATTATCCCGAAGCGCATAACAACCTCGGGATTGTGCTGGCTCAGCAAGGGCAATGGGATCAGGCAATCATCCATTACTCGGAAGCGCTGCGACTTCGGCCGGATTATGCGGAAGCGCACAACAACCTGGGAATTGCACGCGCCCGGCAGGGTCAACTGGATGAGGCAATCACCCATTACGGCGAGGCCCTCCGATTGCGGCCTGAATATGCGGAAGCGCACAACAACCTTGGACTTGCGCTCGTCGAACAGGGTAACGGGGACGCTGCGCTAGCCAGTTATGAGCAGGCTCTGCGACTCCAGCCAAACTATGCCGAGGCCCATTACAATCGTGGCTTGGTCCTGGCCAAGATGGAGAAGCTGGACGAGGCCATCGCCTCCTACCATGAGGCGCTGCGTCTTCGGCCCGATTATGCCGAAGCGTACAACAATCTCGGCGTGGCACTGGGGAACAAGGGGCAGCTCGAAGAGTCGGTGGCATGCCTGCGAGAGGCCCTACGGCTCAAACCCGATTATGCCGAAGCTTGCTACAACGCCGGACTGGTGCTGGTTAGCTCGGGATCTTTGCGGGTCCAGGAGCAAAAGCTGAAGGAGGCCATCGCCTGTTATCAGCAAGCCCTGCGGATTAAGCCTGACTACGCCTTGGCGCACAAGGATCTGGCAATGGCCTGGCTTCGGCTCGGCGATTTTGAGCAGGGCTGGCCGGAATATGAATGGCGGTGGCAGTGCCCGGATGTTCCGAACCCCACTTTCGCCCACCCGCGCTGGGACGGCACACCCCTGGCCGGCCGCACGATCTTGCTGCACGCCGAACAGGGCCTGGGGGATACGCTCCAGTTCATCCGCTACGCCCCGCTGGTGCAGCAGACCGGCGGCAAGGTGCTGGCGATATGCCAGCCGTCGCTGTTTCATCTCCTGAGCCGTTCTCCCGGGATTGACGATCTGCTAACGACGGGATCGCGGTTGCCGGATTTTGATGTCCAGGCCCCGCTCTTGAGCTTGCCCGGAATCTTCCGGACCACCTTGGCGACGATTCCCGCACAGGTTCCCTATCTCTTTGCCGACCCGCAATTGCGCGACCAATGGCAGATGGAAATGAATCGACGGCCGGGTTTCAAGATCGGGATTGCCTGGCAGGGCAACCCTGCTCACGTGCAGGATCGGCGACGGTCCCTGCCGCTGGCCGGCTTTGAACCGCTCACCCGGTTGGAGAGGGGTGAGCTCTACAGTCTTCAGGTCGGGCCGGGTGTCGATCAGCTTGCACACGTTGGCTTCCCCGTGATCGACCTGGGGAGCCGATTCAATCCCGCATGCTTCCAGGATGCCGCCGCGGCAATCCTGGCCCTCGACTTGGTCATCACGGTGGATAGTGCCATCGCTCATCTGGCGGGGGGCATGGGCATTCCGGTATGGGTGCTCCTGCCCTATGTGCCGGATTGGCGTTGGCTGCTGGAGCGCGAGGACAGCCCCTGGTATCCTACCATGCGGCTATTTCGCCAGGCAGAGCGAGAGGATTGGGATGGGGTTATCCACCGGGTCGTCGATGCTGTGATCGAACAGATAGCAGGTACAGCCTTGATTTAGCGGCGGTTCGCAGAACCCACGGGTTACACGCGGTTCTGCGAACCGCCGCTAAACGAATGGGCATCCCGTTCAGGGAGACGCCAATTCGAAGTCCGCTTTGTCCGAGCCGCCCGAGGGGACGTCAAAGGTCAACTCCGTTTTCGAGTTGTACCGGCTGGGGACTTTATCCGCCAAGGGCGGGCCGCCACGCCTAGGGCGCGTGTCCCGGTCACCCACTTGTGCTTCCAGGGCGGTGATCATCACTTGGTGAGTGCCAACCAAGGCTCCATTTTTTCCGGAACTGGTTTTTAGCGAGTACTCGCCGTTCTCATTGGTCTTGCCGGCCGAGCCTTCCCCTGCCTCGATGGAACCCGGCTTCCCGATAGGTGAGAACATGACGGTAGCCTGAGCCAATGGCTTGCCATTCAACATCACTTTGCCCGACACAGGGGCAAGCTTGTTCGACGCACAGCCGATGATCAACACGGCAGCAAAGCCAAGCACGACACGGAACCGCATGAGGAAGTCTCCTAACCATTGCAGGTCGCCGATTTCTGTCGCTCGTTCAAAAGTCGGGAACAGCTTCACCACCGGCAATGGTGGATAGATCCATGAAGACGGTCAAATTGATATCGGTGGTGAGATTGCGGACGGAGCCGTCGCCAAAGAGCCAATTGATCCCCCCGGCGTGCAAGCTGCCCCAACCGTACTTGCAATAGTTGGCATCGATTTGGCTGGCGCAGAGATCATAATCGGGCTGCAAATACGCATTGGTGATTCCCGGATAGGATGCCCCCATGGAATAGAGATTAAAGGTATCCGCCCAGAAGGGGCCGCGCGTGAAATGCGTTTTGGTGTGCCGCTCGCCCACGAAGATCGTGTTGGATAGGCCGTCCGTGACGCTGGCAATCTTATCCGGTTTCAATCCGGACGAGCCGTCGCCGTGGAAGGCTCCCCTGCCCCCCGGATGGGCCGCTTTGGCGTCTTGTACCTCGTTATAAAACCCCGCGTAGCACTCCGTGCTGGTACTGCTCCCCGGGCCGACGCCGATTCCGGACATGGCCTTGTAAGACCCGGCCATGTACAGAATGGGAGGAGTCGGTTGCGAGCTTCCATCGGGAGCAATCGTCTCCGGAGCATAGATCTGGTTGGCGCGGATGTCCGTAGGGCAGGTGAAAACGGGGAGGTACGTCTTGCAGAAGTTCTGGTTCTTCGGATCCTGATTGGCAGTAGGATTGTCGAGGTAGCCTTGGAAAAGATTGCCCTGTTCGAGGTAGGGGAGAAGAGCCAGGGTCCAGCCGGAGTAATACTGGTATTTGCCGGAGGCATCTTTCAATTCAATATGGCCGGAGGGGAAGAGTGCATTGGTGTCGTGGTAGTTGTGAATGGCCAAGCCGATCTGCTTGAGGTTATTGGCGCAGCGGATGCGGTTGGCGGCCTCGCGAACCTTTTGCACGGCCGGCAGCAGCAATCCGATCAAGACCGCGATGATGGCGATGACCACCAGCAGCTCGATCAAGGTGAACGCTGCACGCTGGCCAGCCCTCCGAACAAGCGAGCATACCATAGAAAAGTCCTCGTTTGGTGAGCGAAGAATGGATAAGTCCGCACACCGCCAGATTAAGTCCCTCGGTGTGGGGTGTCAAGATAATTGGCAAAACTGCGCCGGGGCGGCTCCAGGGATCAGGAAGGATGAGGACAGTTCGAACCACAACAACCGGGTGACCTTGCGCAGGTCAGTGTGCTGCAGCGTGTATGTGGAGAGGATAATATGCTTGCTTTTGTCGCGCGCTTCCCTTCACGTTTGGGCCATCAGGTAAGCCTTCAACTCGCGATGGAGACGATCACACCAGTCACGCCACTCCGCTGCCGCTTCCGGAGGAATGCCTTCTACGCCGCGTAACTGAACCGTCAAGTTCAGCCGGCCGGAGGCAGCAGCGGCTTTCTGGAAATGAACGTCCATTTGGGCCCGGTCAAATGCCAATACCGCGGCCGGCTTCCCAAAGCCCAGGAGTGGCCAAAGCCCTCGGGCCGGCGCTACGGGCCTGACGATGCTACGCCACCTCAGGCACACTCGGACGCGACCAGGAACGCTTTCGACGGCTTCGCCGCCCGCTGCATCCAGAAAACCTCGCAACTTCACAGCCGCCACACTCTCCGGCATCCAGGCCTCGAGGTGATAGGTGACCGTGTCTGGATCATCCGACTCCTCCCCAACGGCCGAGCATGGGACCGAGATCGGGGCCGCGGACTCGGCTCGTTCCTGCTCGTGCCAGATCGGTTGTCCACATGCTTCTCCATAACGGCACGCCAGGTCTCGGGCGCTCTGCGGGCGATCGACCGGATCTTTCGCCAGGCATGCCTGCACCACGGTTTCCACAGCCGGCGGGATGTCGCTGGCAGTCCCCCATTGGCCGAACGGCGGGGGCGGCTGCACGGCGTGGGCCGACAGGATGTCGCGGATCGTCGCTCCATCAAAAGGCCGATGGCCGGTCAGCAGCTCATAGAGAAGGACGCCGATGCTGTACAGGTCGCCGCGGTGGTCCACCGGATCCCCGCGGAGTACTTCGGGGCACGTATATTCCGGGGTGCCAACCACAGCGTTGGCGCGGACGCCCGTGAACTGATCCAACGGAATATACAGTCCTTCCGGGGAAGCGACGGTCAACCGCGCCAGGCCGAAGTCCAGGACCTTCACGCGCTCGGACGGTGTGTCTGCCTCGACCACCAGGATATTGGCAGGCTTGAGATCGCGATGAATGATCCCCCGGTCGTGAGCAGCCTGGAGCACGCCGCAGAGGTGGCCAAGCAGCCGGCCGACGCGTTTGGGCTCCAGCCTGCCGTGACGCTCCAAGAGCGCGTCCGGGGGCTCCCCCTGTACGTACTCCATGACAAGACAGGGCCCCTGGGGATCGTCCATTGATGCCTCGTAGAGTTCCACCACACCGGGGTGGCGAAACTGGGACAACAGGTCGATCTCCCGTCGAATCGCTTCGCGGTAGTGTGAGGCCGTAGCATATTTTTGCTGTAGAACTTTGACGACGACCAAGCGGTCACCGTCCAGCGGGCGCGCGAGGTAGGCGCGACCCATGCCGCCCTCGCCCAGGAGACGGATCGCACGATATCGGTTCAAAAAGACGCGGCCCCACATAGTAACGATTCTCGAGTCGGCTGCGGACAGCTTCCGTCGTATCTAAGCTTAGGGCGCGGTTTTCTCAGAGGGCAGCAGGGCCGAATCTTTTGCCGGAACGGACTGCGACGCAGGTCCGGCAGTAGCTGACCCCCGCGCTCCAGAGTGACCGAGGCGGCCAGAGAATCGCGCGAGAGCGAAGTCTAGCCCACCGGCGACCACGTGCTGCACCAGGTTGTAAAAGAGGATGGGCAGGAGGACCCGTGGGTGGTCGGCCAGGGCCATCGACGCGAGCACCAGGCCTGTACCATTGTTGTTCATCCCCAGGCCGAACATGAGCGAGATCCGTACGTTGCCGTCCGCCCCAACCAGCCGGGCGATCAGCCACCCCGACGCAAAGGCCAGTACGCACAGACAAATGACAGTAGCCAGGACCACTGCCAGGAAGTCCCAGTCCGGGTCGGCTATGGTCTCGGGCAGGGACAGGGACGCATTCGAGTAGTTGAGGAGCAGCAGATTGATCGAATTGAACAGCTTCAGTACCGGCTTGGACGAGGCGATGCGGGCCTCCCCGACAGCGACATGCCCGGCCATGCCGAGTAGCGCGGGCAAGATTACGCCGATTGCCAAGAAGCCTCCCGTGCCCGACGATGCCAATGCGTGCAGGTCTTCCGAGTAATCCCCGGTCGTCAAAAAGCCGGCCGCGTGGAGCAGCACAGGTGTCGTGAGGGGGCTGAGAAGAGTCGAGAGCACAACCAGGCCCAGGCTAAGGGCCAAGTTGCCATTGGCGTTTTGCGACCAAGCGGTCGAGGAGCCGGCAATGGGCATCGAGGCGACAAGGGCTAGGCCAACCAGGGTATTCTGAACTTCGTCGGGGTTATGCCACAGCCGCAGCGTCTGGCTCACGACCCCGATGAAAGCGATGGGGACGAACACGTTTCCGGTCAATCCCGCAGCCACGATCAGAGGATAGCGTCCCAGGTTTTTCAGCTGGCCCGTCTGAACCCCAAGCCCTGCATTGAATAACAGTGTCCTTCCAGCAGGCGTGCAAAAACTGATCCCTTCCATGCCGGGCTGGGCGTTAGGCGAATGGGCGTTAAGAGAGCACTCGGTGGCGTCGCGAGTGGATCGTGAGGGCTGGCAGGGCGAGGTGGTTTCCGTCGGGGTTTGGTGGCTTGGGCAGCGGGTTATCGTGCCGCGGCCGCCTGAAAGTGCTTTCGCAACGACTGCAGTGGCTCGCGGGCGATGAAGCCGACGCGGTCGTTATCCAGCATCGCCGAGCACCAGGTAAGGACCTCGTCCGCAGGCAGGTCGCACTTCTTGAGTGCCGTGATGACCACGCTCAGGCACTCCTCGATGTCCTCAGTCATCAGGCCTTCGTCGCTCATCTCGACCTGATAGCTTCCTTGCTTCATCAGTTCCAGCGCGAGCTGCCTTGCCAGATGCAACTGCCCTGAATCGATCAGGCGGCTCAGGTTTCGTTTCACTTCGTGGTACGCTTCGTAGTCATAGTCGAAGTTGAGGTTGATGTCGCGCTCGCCGAAGTCCGTGGCGTCGGCGATGGCCTGACGCGTGGCAGTCACCAGTTCGTCTGCTGTGGCGGCCACCTCAAAACGAGCCGTGAGTTGTCGGAGGACGGCACGATCCGCTTGAGACAGCTCGAGCAGTACATCGACCAGTTCTGCTTTGCTGCGTTTCATAAGTGCGCGCCGCAATTCGGCGGTGGGCGCTGGTCGCTTTCCGACTGGGACTGCTTTCTTGCGCTGGCGTCGGGGCATGGCTTCGACTCCCTTGGTGCTTCAGCTCTGTCCTGCGACTCGCTCAAGACTGCCCAGTAATTCCAGGGCATCCACAGCTCCGGTCTGACCGCAACTTGCTCGACGTGCCGCTGCAACTGGGTCAAGTAGTCGAACGGGTTGGCGTCGTTCAACTGGCTGGTGTAGATCAAGCTCATGAACAGGTCGCCGACGCGGGCGCCGTTCTGCGTCTTGTAGAACAGCGCGTTCTTGCGATGCAGGATGGCTTTCTTCAGGGCGCGTTCGGCGACGTTATTGTCCAGCGGGGCGCCTGCCTGACGCAAGAACAAGGTGAGCGGGTCCCAGTGCCGAAGCATGTAGCGGATGGCGCCACCCAGGGCTGAATTGGGCTCGGCCAACTTCTCCTCCAGTTGTCGCGTCAGCCAAGCGTGCAGCTCCTGCATCGCGGCCTGGCTTTCTTGCTGATGAAACTGCAGACGCGCCTCGGGCGACAGGTCGCGCTCGCGAGCAACCGCATCGTTGTGGTAGATGACAGCGAGCGTCTCGAGAAGATGGCGGCACTGCTCAGGGAAGCGATCGTACACGTCTACGAATTGCCGGCGGGCGTGCGCCAGGCAATGCGCCAGGATCGTCTGCAGTTCGCCCGGCAAGTTGCGCGACAGGGCATCGCACATCTGGATCGGCGGCGGCAGCTCCTGGGCACGCAGCTTGAGCACCGCGGCCAGGTTC
>DATGIQ010000386.1:0-3803 GCA_035295665.1 Gemmataceae bacterium
TGGACCAGTCGCCGAGAATGCTCCGATTCCGTGCGCGGTTCGCTCGGACGAAAGGAACAAACGCCATGTTCAGGCACGGACCGAGTTGTTTGGAAGGCCCTGTTTCCCGGACCGGGTATCGATGGTCGGGGAAGGAAATTCCCGCCGAATCCTCTTCCGCGCCGTCCGAGATCCGGACGGAGCTCGTGGAACGGATTCGACGTGAAATCGCAGCAGGCCATTACGAAACGACCGACAAATGGGAAGCTGCTCTGGATGCACTTTTCCAGCGCTTGCACGATGCCGACTTCCAGGCGTAGAGCGTCTCCCCGTCCCACGAATTCCGTCTTCTCGATTGGCAAGCCTCTCCGCGCTGGTATAATAATCAAGAATCATTCTTAAAAATGGTGCCACCATGAGGGCTGGGGTTCGCACTTGGAGTCCCTGTGTTTTTGCGGAGAGGAGACGTTGTGGTGCAACTGCCAGCGGTGGAAGTATCGCAGAGCCCGGAAAGCAAGTTCCGCGAATACCTGGCCAGCCGTCCGCGGCCACAGCGCTATACCGACCAGCAACGCGACATGGTCCGCCACATCTTTGCTCAGCACAACCATTTCGACGCAGAACAGTTAATTGACGATATGAAGCGGGCCGGTCTCCAGGTTAGCCGGGCCACGGTCTACCGCACCCTTGCCAAACTGGTCGATGCCGGGCTGCTACGCAAATTGGAGCTGGGGCCGCGCATGTTTTACGAACATGACTACGGCTATCCGCAGCACGAGCATATGTACTGCCAACAGTGTGGGAAAGTGATTGAGTTTCAGAACTCGGCGATCGAGATGATCATCCGCGATGTCTGCCAACGGAACACGTTCCAGATTGGCGATCACACGTTCATCATTCGTGGCGTCTGTAGCGAGTGCAACCGAGCCCGCGTGACCAAGCGGCGGCTCGATCTCGTCTGAATGACCCTACCAGCCTGAAGCGTGAGCGAAGGGCCGAAGCACCCTTCGCTCACGCTTCAGGCTTGCAGGCTGCCGAATCTCCGCTTCCCAACAACACGCTTTTGCGTCAAATCTTCTTGGGTACGACAAAGCCCTCACGGTATTCGCGGGTTAGCAGTCTATCCGCTTCGGAATCGTTGACAAAGCATTCGTTTTTGGCATCAATGGTCAATTTTCGGCCCAGGCGGTAGGACAAGGAGTCCAGCGGCAGCTTGTTTTCTTTCAGGTGATCTTCCATCCGGGCCAGGGTTTCGTACGCTTCCTTATCGTCTCCGAACGCCTTCGTTTGCTTGCTAAAGGGCTGCTCGGTGCTGAGCCGATAGCTGATGTTCCCGAGGTGGCACAGGGCGCTGGAAAGATGGCCTTCAAGGATGTCGGCATTCAGGTCCTCATGCCGGCCGCGACGCACCGCCTCGATGAAATTGCCATAATGGTCGCCGTTGCCGGTGAATTTCTTGATGACTTCGCCATCGCGGGTCAAGGCGACACCGCTGAAGTAGTTGGGACAAGCAAGGACGCCGTTGGTCCCATAGAAAACGTTGCCGACCATCACCTTGTTGGGGTACGGACTGGACGTCGGCAGGCCCCGGACCTCAAAGATCAGTTCCTTATCGCCATAGTCAAAGACGCAGATTTGCGTATTGGCCGTCTGTCCGTCATCCACGTAGCCGAACCGCCCGCCGAGACTGAGCACCGACTTGGGTAGCTCGTTCTTGGCCAGGCCCCAGCGTGCCTTGTCCATCTCATGGATGCCCTGGTTGCCCAGGTCGCCGTTGCCGTAGTCCCAGAACCAGTGCCAATCGTAGTGGAGCCGCTTCCGCATGGGCGGCGTATTCGGTGCCGGGCCACACCATAGGTCGTAATTGATTGAGCTGGGGATTGGCTGCGGTCCGGATACCTTGCCAATGCTCGGCCGCCGTTTGTAGCAGAGGCCCCGCGCCAGGGTGACTTTCCCCAGTTCCCCCGAATGCAGGTAAGCGATGGCATCGCGCATGCCGGGATTGCTCCGGCTTTGCGTTCCGGTCTGGCAAATACGGTTGTAACGGCGAGCGGCTTCAACGATCCGACGGCCTTCGCTGACGTTGTGGCTGACGGGCTTCTGGACATACACATGTTTGCCGGCTTGTAGGCCCCAGATGGCCGCCAGGGCGTGCCAATGGTTGGGGGTGGCGATGCTGATGATATCGATCGATTTGTCGTCGAGGACCCGGCGAATGTCTTGTTCATACTTGGGCGCTTTGCCCTGGGCCTTTTCGGCGGCGGCCATGGCCCGGCCGACCACGGCCTGATCGCAGTCGCAGATGGTCGTGACGATGCAGTTATGCTTGCCGGCATAGCCCCGGACATCGTTGCTGCCTTGGCCGTTGACGCCAATCATGGCCACGTGAAGGGTATCGTTGGCATCGCCTTTTTTGGTTGTTTTGGTCTCGGCTTTTTCGGCCGCCGACAGTGGACCGGCGAGGACGGCTGCTTCGGCCAAAAGCGCGGCCAGGGCCGCGGAGTCGTGAAGAAAGTCGCGCCGACTGATGGAACGCATGAAGGAATCCCCTTTCGCTCGGTAGGACGGATGCGGAGAAGGACCACGGGTCCATTGTGGTAGGGAAACAAACTTGCGTCAACACCCGTATCGATGTTTTGGCGCAGCGAACGGCCAGCGTTCAGTCCAGGTCGGGCAATCGTTTGCCGCAGATGGCTTCCAACTCCGGCTTGACGACGCGCTCGTGGCAATCGGGGCAGATGCCATGGCTGAACTGAGCTTCGGAATGGGAGCTGATATAGGATTCCACTTGCTGCCAGTAATTGTGGTCATCGCGAATTTTTTTGCAGTAGGCGCAAATCGGCAGTAGACCCTGTAATTGCTTCACCCTGGCAAGCGCGTTTTCCAGTTCGCGCACTCGTTCGGCGAGGTTTTTCTGCAATTCCACGATGCGGGCGCCGGCCTGGAGGCGAGCCCGCAGTTCGGAGGGCTCAAATGGCTTGATGATATAATCATTGGCACCCGCTTCCAGGCCGGCAACGATGTCCTCCTTGCCGCGCCGGGCGGTCACGAGAATGACGTGTGCTGCCTGGGCATCGGGCATCTGCCGAAATTTCCGACAAACCTCGATCCCGTCCATCCCCGGCATCTTCCAATCCAGCAGGACGAGTTCCGGTGCTTGCGCGCACTGCAATTCCTGCCAGGCCTCGGTCCCGTCGCTGGTGGCGACGACATCATAGCCCCATTCAGCCAAGGTCGATTCAAGCAGCAAGCGGGTGGTGGAGTTGTCTTCCGCGATGAGTGCTCTCATGGGTGCGTCCTCAGGCTCATCGTTGTGTCTCAAGCCAGGCCAGGCGTGGGGAGAACTCGCTTGGAGCCATCGGTGAAGTCGGATACTCCCTGCATGCCGAAAGATGGGGCCTCATGTGAGACATCGTCGGCAGACAAGAGGCTCCGGCGGAGATTTTTTATTATATCAACGAGTCAAGAGCAAAGATAGCGAAGATGGAGAATTGACGAAACCCTTTGGGCAGTGAGAGCCACCCGATTTCTTGTCCCGCAAGAATCCTACGCGGTGGGCCGCAGATGAGAACGAAAACTGGACGGCACGCTGCTTTGACGTCGTTGCTGCTTCGCTTTTTTCTCCCAGTTCTCTGCGTTTCTGCACGCAACTTCCAACGTCTCTGTCATGCCATCTGGCAAACCCTAGCCTCGATTTCCACGCTACCGAGTTGACCTAACATTCCCGCGTGTTCGAGGGCAGGAATCCTGGGCATTTGCCGTTTTAGCTGTTTGGTAATTGCGGTACGGATAAATGTATACAGATTATATCACTTTCTCTGTCA
>DATGIQ010000387.1:0-14438 GCA_035295665.1 Gemmataceae bacterium
CCGGCACGTCGACAAACTTGGCCGGCGATCTCCCCTTGCCCTTGGACTCGGCCATCACCTTGCTGACAAAGTCCCCTTTGGCTGCCGTGGTGTTGACGCCTACAGTAACTTCCCCCAGCGGCGCGTTGGCGACCCGGTACCGTCCATCTCCTTGGACCTTGCCGGTGGCCATCCAGTTTGTTCCCATGACGGTCACGGTCGCAAACGGCACCCTGACGCCGCCGTAGGTGATGGTTCCTTCGAGGCTGGCGCCCGTTTCCGGCAGCCGTTCGCCGCGCTCGCCACATGAGACGGTCAGCGCAGCGAAGGCGAAAAACATTCCGAGGAGCGCACGTCGCATCCACACCCGCCGCATAGCGACTCCTCCCCCACTATTGATCCTGGGAGATAGCTTCCGCACCGTTGGGGGTCACCATTGCACTCCAGGCGGGTACCGAGATGGCCGACGTGATGGTCCGTACGCTGCCGTCTCCCATCAACGATTGCGTGCCGCCAGAGCTGTACGGATAGATGTTGTCCCAGTGCTGCTGATCGCGCACCAAGAGCCGCGCGGGCGGCTGGAAGTATTCCAGCGGATCGGTGCCGAACCGGCAGTTTGGCCGTCCCGACTGGCCGTAGACGTCGTCGGCCGTCGTCCGCGGATCGTTGCAGGTTGTACCGAAGAAGGCAATCCCGTTTTGCGGAATGTCGGTCGTTCCCCACGTGTTCATTCCATCGGTCGAATCGCTCTGGTTATTCTGGTCATAAATGGCCCAGTCCTTGTAGTGCAGCGTGGCGGCGCCGGTGACCATCGGTTTCTCGACCACAAACAGCGTGTTGGACAACCCGTCCGGAATGGTGCTCACCTTGGCGATCCCGCCACCGGTGTTTCGCCATGCCACGCACCAATCCGCCCACTGATAGGTGCGGCTCGGCTGCCCGAACACCCGGACGTTGGCCGCATAGCTGACCAGGGTCTGCTTGAAAATCTGATTGTCGCCGGTGCCGGTGTAGGGCCATGACCAAGTGATCTCATGGTACGGGCTGGTGTCGCCCGGAGCCTGGAACACTTTGATGGTCGCGGATCCGACCATCTGGTTGGGATCGTCCTTGCGCTGGGCCATGAGGTAATCCGGCGTCCAGCCATTCATCTGATTCTTCAACGTGTCCTGCTCGATGAACGGGAGCAGACAAAAGAAAAACGTCGTTTTATCGCCGCCGGAGGTTGCCTGGTTGAGCGGCAGGTAGGGCCCACGGTAGATTACGCCGCCGTCGGCCAAGGTCGGTGCATCGAACGAGACCCACTGATTGACCGAGACAGGTGGGAAGGCCCCGCGCGTGTCGAGGGCATTGTGAAGGGCGAGTCCGATCTGTTTGAGATTGTTCTGGCTCTGGGTCCGCATGGCCGCCTCGCGGACCTTTTGGACCGCAGGCAACAGCAGACCAATCAGCACCGCGATGATTGCGATGACGACCAATAGCTCAATGAGTGTGAAGCCACGCCACCTTCGGTTGCGATTTCGGAACATACCGACCTCCGCGAAAAATGGATCAGGATACCCCATGCCGTGGAGACGGCTCTTGCAAATGTGGCCACCATTGTAGCATGCCGACATCGCAGCAACCACTGCGCACGAACTGGGCAGCAGGATTGTGTAGGCCTCCGCTCATTCCGCCGGCTTTCCCTCTGAACCATTCACTTGGAAACGACTTAGGCGAAACCTGCACTGACTGGTGGGGATGGCATATAAGTTGCGGACTCGGGAATTGGCTCTTCCTCGGGTCCGTCACCTCTCCCCTGGCCCCGATTGAAGGGGAACGCAATTCCCCAATCGCCTCTCCCGCGATGGAGGATGCAAGGTCTGCGGTCGCACATTCCGGTAGCGACAAGCGTCCGGGGTGCGCGCCTATCTTCCGGGAGACGATGGACTCGTGGGGACCCTCGGTGAAAGTATCTGTCCTTATTGCGGCGTCGGTTGCCGGTTGACGTTGGAAGGGACAGCCAGCCATGTGACGCGCATCCGCGGTGTGGAAACCGCGGCCGCGAACCTGGGCCGCATTTGCGCCAAAGGCGCTCAGCTGGGACCAACCATTCATACTGCGGACCGCCTCGCTCAGCCCCAGTTTCGACTCAGCCGTCATGACCCGTTCCGCACTACCGATTGGGACACCGCCCTCACGTACCTGGCCGAGATCTTCACCAATATCCTGAACACCCACGGCCCGGAGGCCGTTGCCTTCTATGGCAGTGGCCAGCTCGACACCGAGACCGTTTATGTAATCAACAAACTCTTCAAGGGCTGTTTTGGCTGCAATAATACCGATTCGAACAGCCGGCTCTGCATGGCGGCGGCGGTGGCGGGTTATCGCACCAGCCTGGGCAGCGACGGTCCCCCTTGCTGCTACGACGATATCGAGCTGGCCGATGTCATCCTTATTCTCGGCAGCAACATGGCCGAGGCGCATCCCGTCCTCTTCGACCGGATCCGCGACAACAAAAAAGCGCGGCCAGATCAGCGCGTCATCGTCATCGATCCGCGGCGGACGGCCACTGCGGACATCGCCGATCTTCATTTGCCGGTCGCTCCCGGCGGCGACATTGCCCTGCTCAACGCCGTGGGCAGGATGCTGCTCCTCATGGGAGCGACGAACCAGCGCTTCGTGGACCAACACACCGAAGGATTCGAGGAATATCGCCGCTTCCTGTTGGAGCAAGACCTGGCCGAGCTGTGCGCCACCGCGGGGCTCGAAGAACGGAGCTTGTACCGCCTGGCCAACTTCCTGGCCAGTGCCGGCAACCTGTTGAGCTTCTACTGCATGGGGCTGAACCAGAGCACCGTGGGGATGTGGAAGAACAACAGCCTGATCAATCTCCATCTGCTCACCGGCCAAATCGGCAAACCTGGCGCGGGGCCCTTCTCCCTCACGGGACAACCCAACGCGATGGGCGGCCGAGAAGCCGGCCTGTTGTCCCACCAACTCCCCGGTTACCGCACGGTCGAAGACGCTGAACACCGCCGGCAAGTGGAAGAGTTCTGGGGCCGCCGACCGAGGAGCATCAGTCCCAAGGTCGGTCTGACCGCCGTGGAGATGTTCCGAGCCCTGGAAAAGGGTCAACTGAAAGCCATCTGGATCGCCGGCACCAATCCGGCGGTTAGCCTGCCCGACCTCCATCAGGTGCGGCGCGGCTTGCAACGCGCCCAGCTCGTCGTGGTCCAAGATGCGTATCATCCCACCGAAACGACGCGCCTCGCCGATGTGCTGTTGCCGGCCGCCCAGTGGGGAGAAAAGGAGTGGACGAGCACCAACAGCGAACGGACGATCAGCTACAGTCCCAAGCTGTGGGAGCCACCCGGAGTGGCTCTGCCCGATTGGCAGATTATCGCGCGCTTCGCCGAGCGGCTGGGGTTCCAGGGATTCCGCTACTCCTCCGCAGCGGAAGTCTGGGATGAGTTCATTCCTCTCACCTCCGGACGGCCGTGCGATATGGCGGGTGCCACCAGCGCCCGCCTCCGCACGGCAGTCAGCTTGCAGTGGCCCTGTCCGACGCCGGATCACCCGGGTAGCAAACGTCGTTATCTGGATCGCCGCTTTGCCACGCCCAGCGGCCGGGCCCTGTTTCTCCCCCGCGATCACCGCGAGCCGCGGGAAATGCCGGATCATGAGTTTCCGTTTGTGCTTACCACCGGCCGGCTCTACACGCACTGGCACACCTTGACCCGCACGGCCAAGGCAGAAAAATTGCTTCGCCGCGAGCCGGCGCCGTTTGTCGAGATCAACCCCGCCGATGCCCTACGCCTGGGGTTGGAAGAAGGCGATTTCGTGCAAATTTCCAGCCGCCGTGGGACGGTGCAGCTCCCTGCCCGGCTGCGGAGCGGTGTGGCCGAGGGAATGGTGTTTGTGCCTTTTCATTGGGGCGACCTGTATGGCGAAGGGAACGCCGCCAATTATTTGACGATCAGCGCCATTGGCCGTGTGGCCAAGCAGCCGGAGCTGAAATTCTGTGCGATCAACCTGGAGAAGGTGGCAAGTGGGGCACGCCGGGTGGCGGGGCAGGAAGACAGAAGCCAGCTCGAGAGGGGGCAAGCTTCTTCTCTCGCCACGCACCAGCCGCCAGCCGCCACGTTCTTGCAAGGAGTACTCGATGCAACTTCGTAGGTTCATGCGCTCCGGCCATTGGCCGACGCTCACCTGTGCTTTTCTGTATTTCGATATTAGTTTCATGGTGTGGGTGCTGCTAGGTGCGCTGGCCAACTCCATCATTCCTGACTTTGGCCTGGATGCGGCGCAGCGGGGCTTCATGGTCGCAGTGCCGATTCTGGGTGGGGCGTTGCTCCGGCTGGTGCTGGGCGTGTTGACAGATCATTGGGGTGCCCGGCGGACGGGTTTGCTGGGTCTGGTGCTGACGCTCGTTCCCCTCCTGTTGGGGTGGTTGTGGGCGGACAGTTTCAGCAAAGTCTTGCTCGTGGGGCTGCTCTTGGGCGTGGCCGGGGCGAGCTTCGCGGTGGCCCTCCCCTTGGCCAGCCGGTGGTATCCGCCGCATCTGCAAGGCGTGGCCATGGGGATTGCCGGCGCGGGCAACAGCGGCACAGCCCTGGCTACCTTCTTTGGACCGCGCCTGGCCGAGTGGTGGGGCTGGCATACGGTATTCGGCCTGGCGCTCATTCCGCTCCTTCTCACCCTGGTCGTCTTTTTCCTGTTTGCCAAGGACAGCCCCAGTCAGCCGGCACCGAAAGCGCTGATGGACTATGCGGCCGTGTTGGGCCTGCGGGATACGTGGTGGTTTTGTCTGTTCTATTCCGTGACCTTCGGCGGTTTTGTGGGCTTGGCCAGCTTCCTCAATATCTTCTTCCACGACCAATACGAGCTGAGCCGGGTGGAGGCCGGCAGTTTTGCGACCTTGTGCGTCATCGCCGGTTCGTTCCTCCGGCCACTGGGCGGCTATTTATCGGACCGGTTCGGCGGCATCCGCATGTTGACGGCTCTGTATGTCGGAGTCGGTTTGGCCATGCTGGGATTGGCGACGCTGCCGCCTCTCCGCTGGGGTACCCTCTTGTTGTTCCTGGGCATGGGAATGTTGGGGATGGGAAATGGTGCTGTCTTTCAGCTCGTGCCGCAGCGCTTTCCGAAGGAGATCGGCGTTATCACGGGCATTGTCGGGGCTGCCGGCGGAATCGGCGGCTTCTTCCTTCCCAACCTCCTCGGCCTCTTCCGGCAGTTCACCGGCAGCTTTGCCAGTGGGTTCGTGGTTTTTGCTCTGATTGGCTTCGGTTGTGCGGTGGCGCTGCTGTATGCCAGCCGTGCGTGGGAAGGGGTGTTTGTCCAACAGGGTGGCGTCGCAACGACCGCGGCGGCCGATGCCATCCTCCTTCCGGCGCAGGCAGAGGCGTAAGCACAAATTGTCTCCCGGCCTGCGCCTGTTACATGCTGGTAAGCCGCGCCGAAGATCGGCCCGGGCTGGACCCGTGGCCGATCAGCTTGCGCAGCCCCTTGCCGGCTGTGCCGATTCCGTTATCGGCGCCGGATCCGGATGTCCTTCTTGATCTCCAGACCTTGCTGCACCGCATCTGCGAGGCTGCCCATTACGGTAAGTACATCTACGGCGAAGTGTCGCAGCCGCCGCTCTCGCCCAGCGACGCCGTCTGGGCGCAGCCGTTTGTGCCTTCGATCCGGCGAAGATCGCTCGCGAACCCTTGGGCCCACTCGGCAAAGAAGGACTCGATCGCCATCTTTGCCTCCAGCCGGTCCGCGGCTCGACAGACTGACGGCGGCGAGGAGAGCCGCACTTCCCGCGTCGACTCCGGCGGCGTGGCGCCCTGGGGTGTGCCCCGCGGCCCACTTTCTGGGTCGGCAGGTTCCACCGGGTCCGGACCAGGCGAAGGATAAATCCAGTGCAGCACTGAGTCGCCGCCGTCGGCTTTGAAGATGGTGATCCCTTCCACCAGGCTCAAGAACCCGCCTGAGGCCACAAGGCGTTGCGCTCCGGTGAGTGGGTTGACGGCAATGACGAGGGCGGGATTCGACCCGACGGCAATCGCGCCCACCAAGATCGTGCCGTCCCGACCTACGGTCAGGCTATCGATGCCGCTGTCGGGGCCGAAGGTGGTCACCAGGGTTTGCACGCCCGTCTGAGGATTCACCCGCACCACGCTTCCTGCGTAGCCATCGGCAGCGCCACCCGTATTGGCCACCAGAAGATTGCCAGCAGAATCTCGTGCCACATCCGTGGGATGGTCGAGCAGCCCACCATGGACGAGGAGCCTCTGCTGACCGGTTCCCACGTCAATCGCCCAGAGGTTCCCTGGATCTGGACCCTGGACATTCCCCGGTTCATCGGCCACGTAAAGAGAGTTGCCCAGCGGAGAGGCTCTTACCATGCCGACCGGAACGCTGAAGCCTCCGTCGCTGCCATCGGTCAGGAGTTTCTGGGCACCGGTGGCGGGGTCGATCCGGACGAGATTGTGGACCGTGCCGGAATCGTCTCCCCGGTCAGCGACGTAAAGATAACCGTTCAGGAACGTGAGCGCGTTGGGGTGATCGATATACTGGCCCGTCGCCAGCAGGGTTTGGCTCCCATCGCTTGGGTCAATCCGGAGGACGGCACCCGCCGTGCCGGCGGTGAGATCGGCAACATAGAGAAAATCCTGAGGCGCCGGTCCTTCACAAATCACCGCTGGCTGAGCCAGCAGCGTTCCGAGCGACACTGGAGTTTGCGCCCCTGTATGGGGATCCACCGCCACGATGTCATTGGCAATCGGCATGGCTCCCCAGGAGGACTTCCCTGCATTGGCGACAAGGATTGTTCCATCAGGAATCGAGAGCAACATACGATCCTCCAGATATTCTACCCATAACTTGCACCCGGACATACTCATGCGTTCTCCTTTTGGTAAGGGAAGTTGGTCCTGCCGTCGTGCAGGAAGCCATCATCGAAACACGCCACGACCTCCGCCGGAACTTTGAGAATGCGGTGGTCGGAATCGACCATGCAACGAGGCGGCACGCATCGGCAAGGAAGGTCGTGTACATACAGGCCCACAGGCGCGCGCTGCCGGCGTTCGAACTGCTCCGCGGCAATGTGCCAGGCCACGGTGAACAGGACAGCCAAGACGAGAAAGTCGAAGACAAAGGTCACGAGGTTTCTCCTTGACGCGGTTGAGCGAACCGTTACCAGACCTCTATGGGACTAAACGGAAACGGGCCGCACGGTCCGACACGAATGTGGCCGACTTTGGAAAAATCATCAGCGGGCCGTCACGGCGGGACTGGGCAGTCGCGAAATCAATTGCAATTGGGCAACGGCTGGCATAGACTCAAGATCAATCCCCGACACATCCTCTGGCGAGGTGTCCTTTCGATGTCCTCCGCCGCATCGGTCACCACGTGGCTCGGGCAATTCAAGGCCGGCAATCCGCAAGCCGCCCAGAAACTCTGGGAACGCTATTTCGAAAAATTGGTGGCTTTGGCTCGGCGCAAGCTGGGCAGCGGGCCGCGGCGAGCGGCCGACGAGGAAGACATTGCCCTGAGCGCGTTCAACAAGTTCTGGTTCGCCGTCCAACAAGGCCGTTTCCCCAAGCTCGAAGACCGGGATGATCTTTGGCGGCTCCTCGTTCTCATCACCGGTCAGAAGGTGTGGGATATGCAGGACCGGGAGCGGGCGCAGAAGCGGCCCCGGACGCAGGCGACAACCGCCGAACTCGAACAGATTATTGGCCGCGAACCGACTCCGGAGTTTGCCGTCCAGGTAGCGGAGGAATACGCGGCGCTGCTGCAACGCTTGCCGGAGCAGCTGGCCGTGGTGGCGGCACGCAGGACACAGGGCTATACCAACGCCGAGGTTGCTGCCGAGCTGGGATGCACGCGGCGGACCGTCGAACGCCGGCTGGGCGTCATTCGCAGCCTCTTGAACGAAAGGGTCCGGTAGCTGGTCATGAACGAACCCTCTGTTCCTCATCTCAGCGCCCTGGCCCCCGACCAGGCGCTGCGAGTGGAGCAACTGTGTACGCGCTTCGAGGACGCTTGCAAGACGGGGCCGCGGCCGCGGATCGAGGACTATCTGGGCGATGCCGCTCCCCCCGAACGTGATGTGCTGCTCCAAGAGCTCCTACGGCTGGAACTGGCCTACCGCCGCCAACAGCATGAGACGCACTCCCCAGAAGAGTATTACGAACGCTTTCCGCAGTATGCCCATCTCATCCGAGCGGTTTTCGGTGCCGTGGAGAGTGGTGAATCGGACCGAGCCGCGGCAACACCGGCCTCCGCCGGTTCGGGTCCCGATTCGGCTTCTGCCGAAACCACCGCGGTCCCGGTTCGTCTGGGCCGTTACCGCATCACCGGGGTGCTCGGCAAGGGTGCGTTCGGCGTAGTCTACAGAGGTCACGACGACGATCTGCGGCGGGATGTCGCCATTAAGGTGCCGCACCGCCAACGCGTGGCACAGCCGGGGGACGTGGAAGCGTATTTGGCCGAGGCCCGTATCGTGGCGAGCCTGGACCACCCGCACATTGTTCCTGTCCATGATGTTGGCCGGACTGACGATGGTTGCTGCTTCGTCGTTTCCAAATTCATCGAAGGCAGCGACCTGGCGCGGAAGCTCCAGGAAGGCCGACCTGCTTTTCCCCAGGCCGCTGAGCTAATCGCAACGGTCGCCGAGGCTCTGCACCATGCTCATCGCCGGGGGCTTGTCCATCGCGACATCAAGTCGGGGAACATCCTCATGGACAACCACGGCAAGGCGTTTGTGGCCGATTTTGGCTTGGCGCTCAAAGAGGAGGATTTCGGCAAAGAATCGATGGTTGCCGGAACTCCTGCCTACATGTCACCTGAACAGGCCCAAGGCGAAGGCCATCGCGTCGATGGCCGATCGGACATTTTCAGCTTGGGCGTCGTGTTCTATGAACTGCTAACGGGACAGCGGCCGTTTCGCGGCAGGACGCGGGAGGATCTGTTTGAGCAGATTGCCCGCATCGAGCCGCGCCCGCCCCGGCAAATGGATGATACCATTCCCCGGGAGCTGGAACGGATTTGCCTCAAATCGTTGGCGAAAAGAGTGTCGGAACGCTATCCCACGGCTATGGATCTGGCGGACGATCTGCGGCATTGGCAAATGGGGAGCCTCAGCCGAGCAGCGATGCCCGTTCCGGTCGTGAGCCCGCCTTCGGTCCATGTCCAGGTAACGGTTCCTGCTTCGTCGACTACGCCCCCTCCATCTGCCGGGTTGACCCCTCCCGTTCGCGTGACCATCGTCCCGAAGGGCTTGCGGTCGTTCGATGCCAACGATGCGGACTTCTTTTTGGAGCTGCTTCCGGGCCCACGAGACCGTAACGGCTTGCCGGAGAGCATTCGCTTTTGGAAGGCGCGCATCGAGGAATCCGATCCCGCGAAGACATTTCCAGTCGGCCTCGTGTACGGGCCTTCCGGCTGCGGCAAAAGCTCGCTGATCAAAGCCGGCCTACTTCCCCGGTTGGCGTCAAACGTGATCGTCGTTTACACCGAGGCGACGGCCCAGGACACGGAAACATGTCTCTTGACTGGGCTGCGCAACCAGGTCGCCGGGGTGCCAGGAAACCGAGACTTGATGGAAACTCTGGGCGCCCTTCGCCGGCGGCGGGACCTGCTTGCCGGCCGGAAGGTACTGCTGGTCCTGGACCAATTCGAACAGTGGCTCCACGCCCACCGCGGCCAGGCGAACAGCGCCCTTGTGCCGGCGCTTCGACAGTGTGATGGCGAGCGGGTTCAGTGCCTGATCCTGGTGCGCGATGATTTTTGGCTGATCACAAGTCGCTTCATGGGGGAGCTGGAGATCGAGCTCGTCCAGGGCCAGAACATGGCCCTGGTCGATCTCTTCGATCTCCGTCATGCCCGGAAAGTGCTGGCGGCCTTTGGCCAGGCGTTTGCCGCCTTGCCGGAGCACAGCGAGGCCCCGAACAAAGAACAGCGCGCCTTCCTCGACCAAGTGACCCAGGGACTCGCGCAGGATGGGAAGATCATTCCCGTACGGCTAGCCCTCTTTGCGGAAATGGTCAAAGGCAAGCCGTGGACTCCGGCCACGCTGAAAGCCGTCGGCGGCATGGAAGGCATAGGTGTGCGCTTCCTCGAAGAGACCTTCGCCGCGGCGACGGCCCCGCCGCAACACCGCTTGCATCGACACGCTGCCCAGGCCGTCTTGAAGGCGTTGCTCCCCGAAATCGGCACTGATATCCGTGGCAACATGCGCGCACGCCAGGATTTACTGGCCGCATCCGGCTACGCAACCCGGCCGAAAGATTTCGGTGCCTTGTTGCGCATCTTGGATGACGAGCTGCGCCTCATCACTCCCACCGACCCGGAATGGGTGGCGGGTGGCGGGTGGCGGATGGCGGGAGAAGAAGACAGGGATGCGCAAGCGATGGCTCGGCTTTCTGTTCCCGCCACCCTCCACCCGCCACCCGCCACGCTCTACTACCAGCTCACCCACGATTACTTGGTGCCGTCCTTGCGGGCTTGGCTCAGCCGCAAACAGAAGGAAACGCGGCGCGGCCGGGCCGAGCTGCGGCTGGAGGAACGGGCGGCCTCCTGGAATGCCAAGCCGGAACCGAGGAACCTACCCGCCTGGTGGGAGTGGCTCGCGATTGGTGTGCTGGTTCCGCAAAGGAGCTGGAACGATGCACAAGGGAAGTTGATGCGCACGGCGAGCCGGTACCATGGGCTACGCGGCGTAGCCCTTGCCGGGCTACTGGCCGTGGCCGTCCTCACGGCATTCGCAGTCCGCGATCAGTACGTTCGGGAGAAGAAGGCCACCTATGCTGCGAGTCTGGTCGAGCGGCTGCTGGATGCCGAGACGGCTCAAGTACCGGCCATCGTCGCGGAAATGGCGGACTATCGCAGCTGGATCGATCCTCGGCTGCGGCAGGAAAATGCCCAGGCCGGCGCCGATTCCCGACAAGAACTCCATACCAGCATGGCCCTGTTACCAGCGGATCCCGGCCAAGTTGATTATCTGTATGGCCGACTGCTCGGCAGCCAACCGCACGAAATCCCCGTGATCCGGCAGGCTCTGTTTCCCTACCGCCAACAACTCGTGGGCAAACTCTGGGCGGTGGTGGAGCGTCCGGAGGCGGGCAAAAAGAGCCAACGGCTGCGGGCCGCCGCGGCCCTGGCGGCGTATGATCCCCAGAACCCGCGCTGGGTCTCCGTTCGCCAGCCGGTTGCCGAGGATCTGGTCGAGGTGCCGGCACTCCATCTCGCAACCTGGACGGAAGCGCTGCGTTCCGTGCTCGACAAGCTTCGGCCGCCGCTGGAGAGCATTTTTCGCGATCGGCAGCGGCGCGAAACGGAGCGATCTTCGGCGACCGAAATCCTCGCCGACGTTGCCGCCGGCCAGGCAAACGCATTGGCCGAGCTGCTTCTGGACGCTGATGCCACGCAGTTTGCCACGTTGTTTCCCAAGCTCGAAAAACATGCGGGCCAGGGAAAGAATCTTCTGCTGTCCGAACTGGACCGGCAGCTTCGGCCGAACTGGAACGACCCCAGCCTCGACCCGACGTGGAGCACGCCCGATCCGGAGTGGTTGCGAAGAATCGTGGCGGCCGATGGCTTATGGGACGACCATTTCGCTTTCTGCCAGACGTTGCCGCTCGATGAATTCGTGATCGTGGCGAAAGGACTGCGCAAAGCGGGTTATCGACCGATCCGGTTTCGGCCTTATGCAACGGAGAAGCAGGTGCGGGTCGCGGCCATCTGGACACGAGACCGCCAGGAATGGGAGATGGCCCAAGGAATGCCCGCCCACGAGCTCCAGAAACGGAATGAAGACTACCGCACCCAATCGTTTCATCCCCTAGATGTGACGGGCTACGTCGAAAACGGCACGGAGCGTTACGCTGCGCTGTGGGTCAAGGCTCCGGCCGGCACACTTTGGACCGAATGGGCCGTTGGCCTTGACGAAAAAAACCTTCAAACCAAAAGCATCGCCCTTCGCACGCAAGGCTATTGGCGAACCACGACGACCTGGTTTCCCGGAACCGACGGTCAACTGCGGTATGCGGCAATCTGGAGCAGGCCTGTTGGCCGGGAACCTCCCTACGAATCCATGGACCGGGTGTTCCTGGGACCGGAACCGGATTATTCGGGTGAAAAATACCTTGCGGACGTGCAACTAGATGTACACGTCGGCCCGGCAGCGCGGTCCCGCAGCGCAAAGGCACCGCTCACCGAGCAATTGGTCGAAGCCGAGAAAAAGCTGCAAGCCAAACCGAACGATCCCTACGCCCGGTACCAACGGATGAAAGTGCGCTTCCAGCTGGGTGAAAATGAACAAACCCTCGAAGACCTCGCCTGGCTCTTCCGAAAGTGGCCTCAGGAAGCCTCCGTCTATGAGCATCGAGCCATTGTCTATGCCCGGCAGGGCAAGGCCAACGAGGCGAAAGCCGATCTTGCCAAGCTACAGGAGCTCGGCACCGATGGGAGCCGGCAGGCATATGTCGATGCCATCCTGGCAGTTTATCGGGATGAAGGAGTCGAAGGCACGGAACGCTTACAAACGGCCATCCGCACGGCTGGCCGGCCAGCTGTGTTCCTTTATGACGCTGCCCGTGTCTACGCCGTGGCTGCCGGGATCTCGGCGGCCAAGGACGTTGCTCGAGCCCAACGCTACGCGAATCAGGCCGTGGCTTTACTGAAGGAATCGCTTGCCGGCGATCCCTCGAACTACGCGCTTCTGCCGACGGAGGCGGATTTCGAACCGATTCGAAATCATCCCGAATTCTTAGCACTCTTGCAGGCAGGAAACGCCGAGCGAAATTATGCAGCCATTTGGCATCCGCTTGCGCGCCTGGAATCGACCGAGCTTCACGGGCAAGATCCGAAGGAGCATCTGGCCCGGTGCAAGGACCTGGCCGCCCAGGGCTACCGTCCGGCGGCGGTGTCGGTGACACAGATTCGAGCAAGCCAACCCCTGGTGACAGCCTCGGTCTGGCATCGGCCGGTCGTGCCGGAGGCAGAGAAAGAGCAGTTAGCCAAGCGGCAAGTGAATGCGGCGGTGGCCCTGCTCAAGCTGGGATGGCCCGAGAAGGTCTGGGCGCTGCTGCACCACCAGCCCGACCCCAGGATGCGGAATTATCTCATCCACCGCCTCGGCGCATCCGGAGCCAAGGCCTTGGCGGTTCTCCAACGGCTGGGGGCCGAGCCGGAGGTCACTGCACGACGGGCATTGGTGTTGAGCTTGGGTGGATTTGGTGAAACCGACTTTTCCCCGGAGGAGCGCGCCTCGGCAATCGAGAAATTGCGCGACATCTACCGTACGGATCCGGATGCCGGTCTGCATGGAGCCGCACGCTGGATCTTGCGGCAATGGAAGCAAGACTCTTGGCTCAAGCAAATGGACGAAGCGTCGGCAAAAGACGAATCGAAGGAGCCACGACTGCAACGCATCCGCCAGGGATTGGCCAACGCGCAGGGTGTCGTGCAGTCGAGGTGGTATGTCAATGGGCAGGGCCAAACGATGGCGGTCTTTGCGGGGCCCGTGGTCTTTCTGATGGGCTCCCCGCGCAGGGAAGAAGAACGCACGGGTGGGGTGGAAGGAAAGCTGGAGCTGCTGCACAAGCGGCGTATTGGCCAATCCTTTGCCATCGCCACCCACGAAGTCACCGTGGAGCAGTTCTTGCGATTCCGCAAGAACCACCGTTACGGCAAGGAGCAGGCGCCCACGTCGGATTGCCCGGTGATTGGTGTGAATTGGTACGACGCCGCCGAATACTGCAATTGGTTGAGCGCCAAGGAGAAATTGCCAACAACGGAGTGGTGCTACGAGTCGAACCCAGAGAAGCACTTTGCCGCCGGCATGCGGTTGGCTCCTGACTATTGGAAGCGGACCGGCTATCGATTGCCGACCGAGGCCGAATGGGAGTATGCCTGCCGTGCCGGATCGCTCACGAGCCGGCACTATGGCGAGACAGAGGAGCTGCTGGAAAAATATGCCTGGTACTCCAAAAACTCGCTCGCCCGGCGGACGCTGCCGGTGGGGAGCCTCATGCCCAATGACTGGGGCTTGTTCGACATGCTGGGCAATGCGGCGGAATGGACGCAAGATCCTGAGGGCGAATACCTCGATGCTTGGGGCAAGCCGACAGCAGATCAGCAAAGGACGATTACCGACAGCTTCCCGCGGATTCTGCGCGGTGGGGCGTTTAACAACGTGCCGTGGCTCGTGCGGTCCGCCACCCGATTCAATTATGTCCCGACAAACCGCACGAACAATGTCGGCTTCCGTCTGGCCAGGACGCTCCCGTGAGGAGCCAGCCATTCACGGTTGTCGATGCACAATCTGGAAGCCGTTAATCGGGGCCCGGGGTACACTGCCAAACAGGTTGACCGCAGTGATGGTGACGCTGGTGCCGGATAAACCCTCGAACACGACGTAATTACCCCAGTCATCCGTGCCAAAGAAGGGATCATCCCCGATCGCTTGCACGAAATCGGGA
>DATGIQ010000388.1:0-14930 GCA_035295665.1 Gemmataceae bacterium
CTGGGTGCCGGAAGTGCTCAATGAAAGCCTGCATGTGGTGCACAATTTCTTCCCCATCCCATCGGCCAGCGGAAAGGGGATGGACCTCCTGACGGCCAGCTATGAGGGCGTGAACCTGTTGGCCCATGATGTGTCGGGTAACTGGAACCGCCGGCATGTCGGCGAGGGCAACCAGACCAACCCGAAGAGCAACCGCGGCTCCAGCGAGGTCAAGCAGGGAAAATTGAAGAACGGCCAGCGCTTTATCGCCACGATCGAACCGTGGCATGGCAACCAGGTGGTCGTCTACACGCCTCCGATCGATGGAGAGAAGGGGCTGTGGCAACGGCATGTAGTGGATGAACACTTGAAATGGGGCCATGCGGTGTGGTGTGCCGATCTGGATGGCGACGGCGACGATGAATTGATTATCGGGGTCCGCGACGATTTCAGCAAACAACCCCAGGAGCGGCGCGGTGTCCGTATCTACAAGGCGGTCGACGGCACCGCAGGAACGTGGGCCCGGCACATCCTCGAAGATGGCGGTGTGGCCGTCGAAGACCTGGCCGCAGCCGATCTCAACGGCGATGGCCGGATCGACATCATTGCGGTCGGCCGGCAAACGCACAATCTCCGCATCTACTGGAATGAGGGCGTAAAATAAGAGGGATGAGGGATGCACTTCATGAAAGCACGTTTGCTAACTCCTGGTCCGACACCGGTGCCCGAGGAAACCTTGCTCGAACTGGCCAAGCCGGTCGTTTTCCACCGCACTCCCGAATTCCGTGCGCTCCTGGCCGAGGTGCTGGAAGACCTGCAATACGTCTTCCGTACACGCCACCCAATCCTGCCGTTGACGAGCTCCGGCACCGGAGCGCTGGAGGCAGCCATCGTCAACTGCCTGCCGCCGGGGAGCAAGGCGATCTGTCTCATCGCCGGCCGGTTCGGGGAACGCTGGCGGAGTCTGTGCAAGGCATTCGGTGTCGAACCGGTCGCGGTGACGGTTCCTTATGGCCAAGCGGTGCCGCCGGAGCAGCTCGCGCAAGCGTTGGCGGCACACCCCGATGCCTTGGCTGTCTGTGCCACGCTGAGCGAAACATCGACCGGCGTGGGCCATGATATCGCAGCCTTCGGCCGCCTGGTCGGAGCCACGCCGGCTCTTCTTCTGGTCGATGCGATCAGCGGCCTGGGAGCGATGGAATGCCGGACCGACGAATGGCAAATCGACATCTGTGCCACCGGGTCGCAAAAGGCTCTCATGCTGCCGCCCGGCCTGGCCTTCGTTTCGGTCAGTGACAAGGCATGGAAGCAAATTGACAAGAACCCGGCACCGCGCACCTTTTATTTTGATCTGCGCAAAGCGCGAGCCGCGCTGCAAACCTCCGACACGCCATTCACACCGGCCCATACGCTGGTCCGCGCCTTGCGGGTAAGCTTGAAGCGGATTCGAGCGGAAGGGATTGAGAACGTCTGGGCCCGGCAAGCACGGCTTGCAGCAGCGGCCCGCGCCGGTTTTCAGGCGCTGGGATTGGAACTGTTCGCCAGCCGGCCGGCGGACGGGCTGACCGTGGTCAAAGTGCCTCCGGGGATCGATGGGGTGGCTCTCCTGGGCAAGCTGGAAAAGCAATATGGCCTCAAACTAGCGGGCGGTCAGGACAACCTCAAAGGGAAGATCCTCCGCCTGGCCCACATGGGATATATCGATCAGTTTGATATCCTGGCCGCCTTGTCCGGTGTGGAGCTGGTGCTGCTGGAGATGGGGGTTCGCGTGGAGCCTGGCTGCGGTGTGGCCGCGGCCCAGAAAGTCCTGGCCCAGGCGATCCCAACACACTAAGGGGTGAGGGATGAAAGAAGATCGGGCTTTGCCCTTTCATCCGTCATCCCTCATCCTTTCTTTTGGGGACTCGCCACCATGCCTCGAGTTCTAATCAGCGACAAACTGGAGTCTCCTGGTCTCGATCTGCTCCGGCAGGCGGGCATTGAGCTGGACGAGCGGCACGGTCTGACCGGTGCCGCGCTGCAGGAGGCGGTTCAGGCGGCGGACGGCGTCATCGTTCGGAGCGGCACGCAGATCACTGCCGATCTCCTGGAAAACCCGGGCCGGCTCCGCGCCGTGGTCCGGGCCGGTGTGGGCGTCGATAACATCGACGTTGCCGCGGCCACCCGCCGCGGGATCATCGTCATGAACACCCCGGGTGGCAATACCGTGAGTGCGGCCGAGCATACGATCACCCTGCTCATGGCGATGGCCCGGCATATTCCCGCGGCCGATGCCAGCGTCCGGCAGGGAAAGTGGGAACGCAACCGATTTGTCGGGACGCAGCTTGCCGGCAAGACGCTGGGCGTGATCGGTCTGGGGCGAATCGGCCGTGAAGTAGCCCGGCGTGCGACGGGCCTGGACATGAAGGTGCTCGGGTTTGATCCGTTCATGGCACCCGATAAGTGTGCCCAGCTCGGCATCGAGAGTGTTGCGGGTCTCGAAGCACTCCTGCCGCGCTGTGATTTTATCACAGTGCACACGCCCTTGACCGACGAGACTCGGGACCTGATCGGGGCCCGCGCCCTGGCACTCCTGAAACCCGGGAGCCGGATCATCAACTGCGCCCGCGGTGGCATCATCAACGAGGAAGCTCTCGCCGAAGCCTTGCGCTCCGGCCATCTGGCCGGGGCCGCCCTGGACGTGTTTGTGAAGGAACCGCCGCCGCCGGACCATCCATTCCTCAAGTTGGCCAACCTGGTCGTGACACCGCATCTGGGTGCGTCCACGGTGGAAGCGCAGACCTCGGTAGCCCTGGAAGCAGCCCAACTGCTGGTCGATTTTCTGACGCGGGGCATCGTGCAGTTTGCGGTCAACATGGCCGCCGTGGACCGGACCGAGCTGGATGAACTTCGGCTCTATGTCGACCTGGCCCGCCGCCTGGGTCTGCTGCACGCGCAGATGCACCAGGGCGCGATCTACCGTGCCGAGTTGAGCTATCGTGGGGAGGTTGCCCGCCGGAGCACACGCCTGGTGACGGCCGCTTTTGCCGCGGGGCTGTTGGAGCACCGCCTGGCCGAGAACGTCAACATCGTCAATGCCGAGCTGTTGGCCCGCGAGCGGGGCATCGAAATCGTCGAGCAGACCAATCCCAGGAAAGGCGACTTCAGCACGCTCATCCAGGCCGACGTGTTCACCGACAAAAAGACGTACACGGCGGCCGGTACCCTTTTTGGCAATCAGTTCCTGCGCCTCGTGCAGCTGGGTCCATACCACCTCGACTCCTTTTTCGACGGCGTTATGCTGATTTTCACGCACCGCGATGTGCCGGGGTTGATTGGTTTCATCGGTACTATTTTCGGCAAACACCAGGTGAACATTGCCCAGATGACGGTGGGCCGGCAGCTGCCGGGCGGCGAAGCGATCGCAGTATTGAACCTGGACACCCAGCCTCCTGAAGAGGCACTCCGCGAAGTGCGTGCGCATCCGCAGATCAGCAGCCTGAGCGTGGTCAAGCTACCACCGGCCGGCGCGATGCCGGCGTGGTTCGGATGAGATCTTGTATGCGAGAATCCCATGGCGAAAGTCATCCGTAATCCGAAATCCATCCAAGCCCAAGGTAACCCACCCAAGGCGATCGAAGAATTTATTGGACGAGTCAACACGAGCACGTCCGGAGTGAGCATCGCCCGTATGGTGAGCCCGGCGGGTTGGCGCGAACCAGGCCAAACACCGGAATTTGACGAGTACTCGATCGTCCTGCGCGGAACCTTACGAGTGGAGACCCGGGACACCGTTTATGAGGTAACCGCGGGACAGGCAATTGCGGTCAGTGCCGGAGAGTGGGTGCGGTACAGCACGCCGGAGCCGCCGGGAGCGGAATACATCGCCGTCTGCATCCCCGCATTTTCGCCGGAGACCGTGCATCGCGATTGCTGAGCTTTCGATACCTGCCGAAGACCCGCGCCAAAGGCCGGGAAGGCGGAATCCTCGCTCGGATGCCTTCCCCCCGGTATACTACCCCCATGCGTCTCTCCATTCGTCGTTGGCGCCTCTGGTCGGCCGTGCTCTTGATCTTGGTCAGCCTGCTGACTGCAGCGGTGCTCTACATTTCGTTTGGTCTTTCGCACCGAGACCGCGTGACAATGGGTCATCTCGGAAAGCTGAAGCTCGGCATGGAGAAGTCCCAGGTGCGGCAAATTCTCGGAGAGGAAGCGACACCGATTCTGTGCACCGAGGAACCACGTTGGAGCCACGTAGACCCGGCCTGGTCCGCCGAAGAGTGGAAGGGCAAGATCAACGAAATCCGGATCCTGTTCGACTCGGATGGCCGCCTGCGCGACTGGACCGCGCACGTTACCGGAAAAAAATTCGAGTGGACCGACCGGGTCGTTAACTGGCTTGACTGGGCGGGATTTTGAGGCCGCAGCTAAACCGAAGCCGCGGCTGGAGGATCAAAAAGGATTCCGATTGAACTCCCCTGGCTTGGCATCACTGGGCCGAAATTCCAGGGTGTCGATTCCTCTCCCGTTGAGCTTTCCGTTGCGGAGGTAGGACGGAAGAATCTGCTTTAGCCGTTCTTCAACCATTTTGGGATCAGCGAACGGATCGGTTGCCTCCGCTTCTTGTTCCTCATCATCCGCATCCAACTCGGCGGCACGCTCCGACCCGAGCAGGGACACCTGGGGTGCATGCCGCTCACTGTGTGGCATCCGCGGAAAACATTCGGCCTCATCCGCGGAGCGAATCATGTCCGCCGACACCAGGCCAAGAGGAAGCTGCTTTTCGCCAACTTCCTGTTTGGCGGAATCCGAATTCTGGTGGGGACTCAAGGGATCAGGTATTTCGAACGCGGGCCAGTCAGCCATCAGCTTCGCCGGATCGGGGAGAAGCGCCGCCAGAGGATTCGGCTCATCCGATGAAAAGGCGATGTCTTCCTTTGCGACCGCAGTCTCGCGCGCGGTCGGTTTTGGTTGGCCGCTCCGATAGCCGGCTACCCAATAGGAGATGCCTGCGTAGAGCATCGCTCCCAGCAATCCGCACCAAATCATCTGCCGCATGGTTTTGCCCTGTTCCGTGGAAATCCAGCAGGAGCGGAGATATAGCCAAAGCTGCTCTTGGGTGCCAGACGATTTGGCCAAACCGGAGCCCAATTTCTTCGTTTCTTCCAAGTTTCCTTATGCCGGACAGTTGGAATCCCGTTACAATGGAGTAGGGAAAGAGGGAGATCCAGAGGAAGAATTTCTGAACCTGGAGAAGAGACCTGCCCTCTAATTGAATGCACGGCCGGGGTCCTGCGAGGTGGTGCAGAGGATGACGAGTTTGCGGGCTGTACCGTTGGGGTGGGGATTTTGGAAAATTAGGGAAAAAATCCATTCCATGCTTGACGGCGGCTTACCCTTGGGGGATCATACCGGATGGCGAAGCGAGGGAACGGGACCAACGCTTCCTCCGGGTCAATGAGCCCTGGACAGCCCTGACGCCCACGACAGGGCTGAGCCGTGGGAACCCGACCAATAGGCAATCTTGTTGTGGGCTGGTATTGATCCAGCCGGGAGGTGACCGACGACATTGATCGTCTGTGTGTGTGCGGTTGAGCACACGCCAAGCCGGGCCTCCGGGCGGGGATCGCATCCGTCGAAGGAGGTCCTTTGAAGATCGCAACGGTAGCCAGTGTGCCGACCCCCAGCGCGGAGGTCGCGGTCCAGCGTGCTTCTCTCTGTGCCCGTGTCGCTTCGGACTACAAAGCGCAAGATATCGTAGTCCTGGACATGCGTGGCATCACTCCTCTTTACGACTTCCTGGTTTTAGCTACCGGCAGCAGCCGGCGGCAAATCCACACCTTGGCTGAAGAAATCGATGCCGCCATGGCGAGCCAGGGAGAAACCCGCTTAGGCATCGAAGGCTACGCATCGGCCAAATGGGTCGTCCAGGATTACGGCGACGTCATCGTTCATGTTTTCGATCCCGAAGCGCGCAGCTACTACGGGCTCGATGATCTTTGGGCCGATGCGACCCCGCTCGATTGGGAGCGGCTGTAACAAACCGCGCCCACGGGCAAGGCACGATTTGCTGCCCAAGGTTCGCATCCGCAGCAGTCCGGGTGCGGATGACCGACTCCTTCACCGCAGGCAATCTTCCTTTCCAGGAAGCCCTGCTTCGCGGCCGAAATTCTTTTTCCCTTTCTGAGCGTCCCGCATTCCCTAGGATACCCTTTCGTGAAGGACAGGAGAGCGCTGCGGGTTCTCTTTCCTGTCTCGGTGTCGGGACCCGGACGCCCGGAATGATCGTTGATCGATGAATCTTCTCCGCCTGTTACAGCAGATCTTTCAGCCGGCTCTCGCAGGGCTGGTACCCGATCCCACACCGTATCTAGCACTCATCAAGCTGGTGCAGGATCCGCGCCATGGCGATTACCAGGCCAACTGTGCCATGCCGCTAGCCAAGGTCCTCGGCCGCAAGCCACACGACATCGCCCAGGAAATCAAGCACCGTCTGAACGCCAACGAAATTCTGGAGGAGCCGGCGGTCGCTGGACCCGGCTTCCTCAACCTGCGCTTCCGTACGACCTGGTTGGCCGCACAGGTTCAAAAAATGGCTCGTGAGGAGCGCCTGGGCGTGGAGCATGCCAATCCACCCAGGACGTACGTGATTGATTACAGCTCGCCGAACGTGGCCAAGCCGATGCACGTGGGCCACCTGCGCAGCACGATCATCGGCGACGCACTGGCCCGGCTCTTCCGCTTTTTGGGACACGCAGTCATCACCGACAACCACCTGGGCGATTGGGGGACCCAGTTCGGCATCTTGCTCTACGGCTACAAACACTACCGGAACGAAGAAGCGATCCGCAGCGATCCCGTGCGGGAAATGGCCCGTCTGTACGTGCTCCTGCGCAACCTGATGAAAGCTTCCGAGGAGGAGGAAGAGATCACGCCCCCCGCCGCGGCCGCGGCTCCGCCGGACAAGGCCAAGCCTGGCAAAGCAACCCACGGAATTCCCCGCCAGTCGTCGGTCAGCTATGAACCGGGGAAGCATTTTTACGAATTGATCCTCCCGGCCGGCGTGCAGCCTCCCCAGGATCCCGGCACGCAGCACCCCGACGGCACGGTGGTTACGTTTGCCGCTTCGCAGCAGCCGGCCGGGTCGATTCGGCTCCAGGAAGGAGCTTTCGCCTACACGATTTCGGTCTCGGAGACTCCTCCTCCCGAAGAAGACATCATCAGCCGGGCGGGGGATCATCCGGATCTGGAACCGGTACCGTTTGCTTCCGCCGAAGGCTCCGCCTGGCCGGGTGCCATGCCGAATTTTTCCGAGTGGATCCGGTCAGACGTGCACCTCACGTTTACCTTCAAAACCGGCGATCCCGTGACCGATCGGCTGGCCGAGGACCTCACGAATCCCGCGTTCGCCGAAGCGGCGCGGCAAGAGACGGCCAAGCTGCATGCGGGTGACGCCGAAAACCTGGAATTGTGGCAGAAATTCATGCCCTGGTGTCGGGAAGAAATCGACCGCGTTTACCGCCGCCTGGATGTCCATTTCGATTACACCTATGGCGAAAGCTTCTACAACGCCATGCTGCCGGAGGTGGTCAACGACCTGCTCCACAAAGGGATTGCGCAGGAGAGCGACGGCGCGATCGTGATTTTCTTCGGTGCCGACGAGCCGCCGGCCCTGATCCGCAAGAAGGACGGGGCATTCACGTACACCACCACGGACCTGGCCACGATCCGGTACCGGATCGAACGCTGGCATCCCCACGCGATGCTCTATATCGTCGACTTCCGCCAGGGTCTGCATTTCCGGAACCTGTTCGAGGCGGCCCGGCGCTGGGGCTACACGGATGTGATCCTGGAACACGTCTCCTTCGGTTCGGTTCTGGGGCCCGACCGGAAGCCCATCAAGACGCGCGAAGGCGGTGCCATCGAGCTGAGTGTCCTGCTCGATGAAGCCATCGAACGGGCCTCAGCCGTCTATGAGCAATCGCGCCAAGCCGCCATTGAACGGGGAGAAGAAGTCCCGGAGTTAAGTGTCAGTGAGCGGAACCAGATTGCCGAGGTGGTCGGCCTGGGAGCGGTCAAGTATGCCGACCTTTCCCAGAATCGCACCACCGATTACGTCTTCAATTGGGACAAGATGTTGGCGATGGACGGGAACACGGCGACCTACATGCAGTACGCCTATGCCCGGATTCGTAGCATTTTTCGCAAGGGCGAGGAAGACGTCGAATCGTTCCGCCGCCATCCCCCCCTCCCCTATCTGGAACAGCCGCAGGAACGGGCACTCGCCTTGCAGCTGCTCCGCCTGGAGGAAGTCCTCGAATCGGCGGCATTGGAGTACAAACCGAATGTCATCACTGCCTACCTTTGGGATTTGGCCAAGAGCTACAGTGGCTTCTACCAAAACTGTCCGGTCTTGAAAGCCGAGACGCCGATGCTCCGCCAAAGTCGGCTGCTGCTTTGCGATTTGACGGCACGAGTCATTCAGCTCGGCTTGCAGCTGCTCGGCATTCGAACCGTCGAGCGGATGTGAGGCGGCAGGATGGTACGCCCCTCCGTTGGAATGAGGGACGTACCAGACGAACAACGGTTCACGGTCGTGGCTCGGCTCCCACGAGCTCAACCGCCTCCACCGTTTCGCCTGCCGCCAATCGGAGTCGCCGGGTCGAACTGCCGGGTGCCTCTTCGGCGATTAGCCAAAAGGGGGCTGCCTGGATGAAGTGTTCCCCCGGCCGAATGAACCTTAGCTCGAAGGTGCCGTCTCCCTGCGTGGTTGTCGTGGGGTCGTAATAGCGGTTCTCTAGCTTATCGGCAGCGTGGGCACGGACTTTACGATCGGCCACCGGTTTACCTCGAGCGTCTACAACTTTGCCGCGGACGGTTGCCGGCCGGGTAAGCGTCAGGATCACGTCCTTGATCTCCATCCCCGGTGTGGTCTGAATCGGCGGCAGCACGCCGTTGGCCCACTCCCGCCACTCCTGGTATTTGCCGTCGTGCGCCACCAGGTTATATTCCGCCTTGCCGCTCGCCGGCAGCAACATTTCGAACGTACCGTCGGGCTTCGTTTGGACGCTGAAGCGTGTGTCGCCGGTCACCGAGTTGCCTGTGCCGGTTAGGGCCGGCGCCACAGTAGCCCCGCCAACCGGCTTACCGTCGGGGTCCAACACCCGGCCGGTAATGTGGACGCCCTTTTCGAGCACGATCTTCACCGGCGTCCCGTTCGGTTTCACATCGAAATCCAGATAATCGAAGTTGCGTTGCCACTTCGACCCTGGCCGCATACTGAGCTGGCGGCGGTTCCACTCGCTGAGCGCCTCCTCCGACCACCAACGGGTGTAGCCAGCCGCCTCCACGCTGAACTCGAATCGTCCCGGCAGCATCTCCGGGATCGCCACTTCCCCTTTGGAGTCGGAACGCCCCTCCACGTCCTTGTGCTGCCAGTGCCAGAGCCGGACGCCTGCAACCGGCTGGCCCGTCGTTGCGTCGACCGTGACGGCCCGAAACGTGATCCCGGGCTCGAGCTGGATGTCGAACGGCCGGACTTGGCCGTGGGCGATCGGCGTTTTCGGCAAGTGAGCAACGCCGACACCCGGTGCCTTGACCAGGAACGTGTAGGCATCGGGTTCCACATACAACCGGTAATGGCCCGAGGCATCGGTCCGCGTGTCGGTCCAGATGCTCGTGATGATGACGCCATCACCACCCTTCGGACCCTGATCGGCGCGGATCAAGGCATTTGCAGCCGGCTTGCCGTCGGGGCCATGCACGACTCCCTCGAAGTACGTCTTGCTGTCCATCGCCACCACCAAATCCTTGACGCCCGTCGGCTGCTGCACGAACAGGACTGGGGAGTAGCCTGCCTTACGGAAGCGAACCTCCACCTTCTGGTTGCGGCCACAGTTCCGGATGCGGAAGATGCCATCCTTGCCGGTGTGCGCCTGATTCTCGGGACGATCCACCCAGTCCCAGACGTGAACGTGGACACCTTCAAGCGGCTGCCCCTTTTCATCAACGACAACGCCGGCCAGGTCGTTGGGCTGCACGTCCTGTGGTGCCTCGATTTCGGTGCCCGAGATGGTAGGCAGGCGGAGTTCCACCTGATCTTTGGCGGCGATGATGCTGACCTCGAACACGTTGCCGCCCGGTACCTTGACCTGGAATGCCGTAGCATCCCCCAGCATAAATGCTCCTTGGGGACCGTGGTCGATCTGGAAACGGCCATCTGCGTCTGTAGTGACCTTCGGACCGCCAAGGCGCGTACAGGTGCCGGCACGGCATAGTCCAATGATCTCAGCCTGCGGCACCGGCCGGCCACGCATGTCCACGACCCGACCCGCTAGCGGCGTCGTCGCCACTACGGTTAGGGTTGGCCCAGAAAATGCCCCCACCCCTCCCGGGATCACAACGGACCGGAGCTGCTCGTCGCGCGGCCCGGCCGAGAAGCCCTTCGGCAGTCCTAGCAGGAAGAACTCCGTCCGTCCTGGCGGCAGACGAAAGCGGTAACGCCCGTTCCGGTCGGTCTCGACGCGGAGTCTGGAATGGCTGGTCTTTGGCTGCGCCGGGCCATAGACGCCGACCTCAGCGCCCGCAACCGGTTTGCCTGATTCGGAAGTCACGACCCTCCCCTCGACCACGACCCCCTCGATCAATTCCATTTCCACCGCGGCGGTCGTCCTGGAATGGAGCGTAACACTGGGGGCAGATCGCAACGTATACAGCGAATTGTCCGCGGGAAGTTCCAGCTGAAGGGTAAAGTTCCCGTCGGGAAGGCCAGCAAATGTGAACCGGCCGCTCGCATCGGCACAAACTTGCTTGCCGAAGCTCGGGTTTTTCCCGTCCGACCGGTGGATGCGGACCCACAGACCCTCAACGATTACTCCAGGCACTTGGTTGACGATTTGGCCGCGGACCCGAGCCTCAGGGGCAAGGACCAATGTCACGGGCGGGGCATCCGGCTTGGCGAAATGCTGCTGCTTCGGCCCACCTGCGCTGGTGTCCATATCAGCAAAACCATCGGCCGTGGCCCGGAAGACCAGCTCTTGGCCGGCGGGAGCAGTTGCGATCTGGAACTTCCCCTCGGCATCTGTGCGTGTGCAAAAGAACGCCCCCAAAGGCGTTCCGCGCAATGTTTCTTCACGCACATAGCCCCACGAAGCTCCGTTGCCGTGTCGCTCGACCGTACCGAATTGAACCCGAGCCCCCACGATGGCTCGTCCTTCCTGGTCGCGGACCCTCCCGTGGACCGTTGCCGTCTTCGTGAGATGCAGGCTCAGGGTATTGTGACCCTCCCACCCGGCATGCCCGCGCGCCGGAGCAAGCCCTTCCTTGCCGGCAGCAACGATCAGGGCAAATCCGTTGGGTTGGTCGCCGGGAAGAGATGCAAAGCGAAACTTCCCATCTGCATCTGTTTGTGTAACCGCGGGCTTCGCATGCCCCATGATACGATGGAGAACCACCGTTGCCCCGGACACCGGCCGGTCAGCTTCATCCTGGACAGTGCCGTTCACCTCGGCCGACTTGGTCTGCTCTTTCGATTCCTCTACGGCGAGGGTCGGCTTGTCCTCGGGTGTGCGTGCCTGAATGGTAAAGCCTCCGAGAGCGACCATGAATCCGAGGACGGCGGCAGCGAGTGCCGCCCTTTGGCCGCGCGACAATGGCGTGATCCAGCGCGTCATATCATCCTCCAGCAATTGGTCGATTCGGTCCTTGACCGTGATTCGGCTCAAGAACGGCAATGCCGCGCCGACCGCGACCGGCGATCGACCGGCGCCCAGTTGTTTCGCGAAATCCAGGAGCACGCGGGCCAACTGTCGCGGAGCCATTCCGTGCTGAACGACGACCGCATCGCAGAGCTGTTCGCGCTCGCCGTCCAGCCGGCTCAGAAGCCAGCGCACCAGGGGGTGGAAAAAGAACAATGCCCGTACCATTTCCTCACCTGCCCTGGCCCAATCGTCCCAATGAGCCAGGTGCGTCAACTCATGCAGCAGGGCGGCACGGCGATGCTCGGCAGGCAATGCATCCCAGTTCGGCGGCACAAGGATGGCCGGGCGCACACCCCCGACGAGAATCGGCGCATGCACCGCCGGATGAGTCCGGAGATCAAGCTGGCGATGAAGAACGAGTTCCTCCCGACAGCGTTCCAACATTTCCAGCGCCGCCGGCCCCACCGAAGACGCGGATCGCCGGAGCCGGCTTAGCCGAATCCAGCCCAGGACAAGCTGTCCGGTCAGAAGCACGACGCCGGCAAACCACAGCAACTCCATGGCAAGTCCCAATGCACGCCCTCTGCCTATGGGAGTCGCTGTAGTTTCCGAGGTCGGTGTGTTGTGCTCCCTGTCCGGCGCAACGGTGAAGATCACAGGTCCCTGTGCGACTGGCAAGACGCGGGCCGGCGTCGGGGCAAGCGGTGTTTCCGAGTGCACGACCATTGGATCCGCGAACCTCGGCGGAGAACTGGCGGCCAATGAACTGATCGGAACCGAGCAAGCGATCGGTCCCCAGTAGTGTGGCAGCAAAGGCAGCACCAGTCCACCGGCCAGCACCAAGCGACAGAGCAAGAGTCGTGTGGCCACGCGCCGCGGCGAAAACATGGCCAAACCGAGGCCCAACAGGACAATGATAAGCCCCCAGCGCAGCGACCAATCGACCAAGTGCAGCGCCGGTGGAAAGAGAATATCGCTCAGATCATTCATGATTTCCTCCGCGGAGGCCGAGGGTTCGCCGATTGGTCCCCTGCCTTCGAGTCCGCCGGGGCCAGTTTGGCTTCGATTTCGCGCAGGTCCGTCGGCGACAAATGGCGGGCATCCACAAGGCTGAGCACGAGCCGTTCCGCCGAGCCACGGAAAAAGCGCTTCAAGAAGTCCGCGAGCAGGTTGCCGGTCGCCTCTTCGCGTGAGACCAGCGGCCGGTACCGATGCGTTTGCTTCTCGGGGACATGGGTAACCAACCCTGCTTTCTCCATATTCTGGAGGAGCCCCAGTACCGTCGTGTACGGCAGCACATCCCCACGCGGCAAGCGATGGAGCAGCTCACGCACCGTGAGCGGACCATGTTCCCAGAGGAGCCCGAGCACTTCAAATTGGCGGTCCGTGAGGGCAAGGGTCTTGCGTCCAGCCATCGCTACGTTCCTCCTCATACTACGCATTTGACGTACGCATTATTACGTAGATCCCGACAGCTGTCAAGCCCGCTTGTTGAGCAACGGTTGATCTAGCGCGCACAGGGGACGATCGCCAGGTTGATCCAAGCGGCCGGCAAGCCTGTGGATCGCTTAGCGCGCGCTGGAGGATAAGTCCAGATCGTAGGTATGTTTGTCCGCCGTCACTTCGATTTTCAGCGGCGTTTGGCTGGCCATCATGTAAACCGTGGGAATCGGCCGCCGGTCCTTCTTGGCTTTGGCGGTTTCCGTCGCGTCCGGCTTCTCACCGAGCGCACGGTTGGCTTCGCGGCCGCGCACCAAAACCACTCGATGATGGCCCACGAGCGCGCCGGATTCTCCACCTTCTCGAGTCAGCCGATAGTGGCCGTTCTCGTCTGTGAAACCGGAGGAACCGGGCGCTTTGATGCCGGGCTCATCGGGCACAAATTGGATATAGGCACTCCCTAGAGGTTTCCCATCCAGCTTGACCGTTCCATCGACCGAATCGTTAAAAACCAGCGCCTTGCCGCAACCGCTCGCAGTTAAGAGCAGCAGCGCAAACCAGCAAGGCCACCGGCTGCATTGCCGAATCATTGCGTGAACCTCACACGGGAGGGTACTGGCTGTGAAAAACGGGAAAGCGATTAATATTGGGTTTGATCGACGACTTCGCCGCCGGCCCGGGTCGAGAGGGCCTGCACAACCAGCAACGGCGCGCGATCGCTGACAAAGCGAACGGAGCCATCGGCAAAGCAGAAGTTTGCCCCGCCCGAGTGTTGGCTGCCATACACCATGCAGCGGTTATCCTGTAACACGAAACCGGGATCCGTCATCGTGCTCGGGGGAATAATCCAGTTGATCGGATACGGCACCGTGAGCGTGGAGCCGAACAGATAGTCAAAGCCACCCAGCTGGTTGGCCCATGCCCAGCCACTGCGGCCTTCAAGGCTCGAAGTTTGGGCCAAGGGAAGGTAGGTCGGATCGATGCGGTTCCGTTCGCCAAAGAGAAACGTATTGCTGGTACCGTCCGAGATATCCTGGATGCGCACGGAACTGTTGATGAAGAAAATGCCATCCTGGGTCATCGCATCGAAATAGAACGAGACCTGGCCGGCGTTGCCTCCATAGCTGTTGGCGCCAAAATAGTAGACCACCTGGCCGCTCTGCCAGGTTGTTTGCTTGATGCCGGTGTCCGAAGGGCAAAGGAAGGTCTTGATGATCGTGGCCCCGAGACTGTTGGGACCGTTGCTATTGTTGTACTGGCTGTCGTTGCCGGGCTCCGCCTTCCCGGACACGGTAATGCCGGCGGCCAAAGTCCCTGTCCCTACATTGTTCATCGCTTGGGCAATGGCTCCTTGCTCCATGAACGGCAGAAGCGCCGTGAAGAAGGAGAACGATTGGCCGGGAACGATCGGATTGGGCGTCCGCGTGGGATACGTCTTGGGAGCGTTGGGCAGGAGTACCGCCGCCGGCAGGTTCGTCCCTGAGGGGAATCGCTTGTAGGAATCGTGGTAGTTATGTGCCCCGACACCCAGCTGCTTGAGGTTGTTCTGGCAGCTCATGCGATAGGCTGCTTCGCGAACTTTTTGCACGGCCGGCAAGAGCAAGCCGATGAGCACCGCGATGATCGCGATGACAACGAGCAGCTCGATCAAGGTGAACGCCTTCCGCTGCATAACAGAATCTCCTTGGAGAGGTCCTTCGTGGAAAAATAGAAGCGACCTTCCGGGGCGCAACCGGGTATCGCTGAAGCCTCGTCGATTGACTGTTGATCGTATCTCTTGCCCAAGCAGAAGGCAACAGAATAATCCGTGGAAAAGCACAAGTTTCCATCGAC
>DATGIQ010000389.1:0-24736 GCA_035295665.1 Gemmataceae bacterium
GAACAGGGTCCCAAAACAGGTACTCGTCTGGATTGGCTACCACGGCTCCGGTGTTCGGGTCGAGTGCAGGATCGGTCACATTGGATAGGCCGAACGAACCGGGATCGTCGACAACCTGTTGCAAGAGCGCTGCAACATCCAGCCGAAGGATTTGGATACCCAGCGTGGCCTCCAGATCGTCCTCCGTGGCAGACAAAAGAGTGTTATACGCGCTGCAGAGGATGTTGAAATCGTCCTCAAACGGCGTGTTTTTCAGTGCCGGCGTTTCGCCTATCAGCGGCAAGTTCACGACGAGAAAGCTCTGTCCACCCGCTAGGGCCAGTTGCGTGATCCCAGCGGCCACGTTGGCGACGGGGACCGATGGATCCGTTTGGCCGTCAAAGAAATCGTTGGCCCCACACCACAGGACGAAGAGCGTCTCGGGACCAATCACGGAGCCGGAGGAGAAATAAAGGCCGATCTGTGCGCCGAGGTTGGGAACGCTCAAACCGGGAACCGGCGTGTCGATTTGCCCGGAGCCTGTCTCTGCATAGCCGAAGGCGTAATTGCTCCCGCCGGCCAGGACCGGCACGGGCGTCGGCAAACCAAGCTGGCTGGTCAGGCGCTCCAGCCAGATGCTACCGTTGGACCATTCCCCATTAGCGTAGGGCGGCGCCGGTGGGACTTGGCCCTGCGTGGCCGTGAATACATTTCCCGTGTCCGACAGACTATCGCCAAAGCTCACCACCGATGTAAACGAATCAGCCAAAAGTCCGGATGTAGACAGCCCCAGCAGCAATCCTGACAGCGCAAGCAATCGAAACAGACGCATCCCACTTCCTCCTTGAAGCGAACCGTAAGGTCAACTCGGTCCGGGAAATACGGTAAGCAGGCAGTTAACGAGTCCAGCCTGAATGATCGGAGCAGGGAAAGAGGAGAGCCCAGCAAGCAAGGGCGACCACAGAACCTTGGGAATATGGCAGACTTGGCAGTCGGGCTTCCTCTCGTCCTCATGCAGCCCCATCTTGTATCGCCTGGAGTCCCGGCCGGCAATACGAACCAAGGGAATCCATTTGCGCTGAGATCGAGTTCCCTAGCGGTGTCTCACATCACGGACACCATCAGCGTTCGAATCTACAATGGTTCCATGTGCCCATTGTCATAGGATGGAATCCCACATGAAACGCTTTGCGTTCGTGGTGTGCATGGCCGTCGCTCTGACCGATCTGAGTCGAGCCGATGAAGGGATGTGGATGCCCCAGCAGATCCCCGCCCTCGCCGACCGCCTCAAGGCGCTCGGCTTCCAGGGGGACGCCAACACCTTCGCGGACCTCACGGGCTTCCCGATGGGCGCGATCGTGTCGCTGGGTGGCTGCAGCGCGTCCTTTGTCTCGCGCGACGGCCTCATCGTCACGAACAATCACTGCGTCCAGGGTTCGCTTCAGTTCAATTCTCGGCCGGACGTCAATCTTATGATCGATGGCTACCTGGCCAAGACGCGCGCCGAGGAACTCTGGAGCGGACCCGGCTCGCGCGTTTATGTGACCGTCGCGGTCCGGGACGTCACGGACCAGATCATGGGCAAGATTGATCCCGCGACTCCCGATCGGAAACGCTACGACATCATCGAGCAGCGTGTGAAGGCGCAGACGGCAGCTTGCGAGAAGGATGGCCTGCGCTGCACGGTGGCAGCGTTCTTCCACGGATTGAAATGGTTCGAGATTTCGCAACTGGAGATCCAGGACGTCCGCCTCGTGTACGCGCCGGCGGCCGGCATCGGTAACTTTGGCGGTGAGACGGACAACTGGCAGTGGCCTCGGCACACCGGTGACTTCTCCTTCTACCGGGCCTATGTCGCGAAGGACGGCAAAGCGGTGCCTTATTCGAAGGATAATGTCCCGTACAAGCCCAAGCATTATCTCAAGGTTTCCCCCAAGGGCGCTTCGCCCGGCGAGCTCGTATTCGTCGCGGGGTACCCTGGCCGCACGTTTCGGTCGAATCCAGTAGCCGAGGTCAAGGAGACCGTTGCGTGGAGCTTACCGCGCGCCATCAAGCGTGGCACCGATCGCATCGCCATTCTCGAGAAGCTCGCCGAGGCCGACACGGAGACCGCAATCCGGGTCTCGACGACAATCCGAGGCCTGAACAACCGTCTGACCAAGGATAAGGGGGTCCTGCAGGGAATGGTCAGGGGAGGCATCCTAGGCCAGAAGGAAGCCCTCGAAAAGGAGTTTGCCGCATGGGTCAACGCCGATCCCGAACGCCGGGCAAAGTACGGCGAGGTGCTTCCTGGCCTCCATCGTCTTGTGGCGGAGCGGGCGAAAACGCGTCTCCGCGACAGCCTTCTCGCCGAGCTTTCCGGTGCGATGCGTTCAGCCCTGGGTGCGGCAGAAACGCTTTATCGCTTCTCCATTGAAAAATCGAAACCCGACGCCGAGCGTGACCCAGCATTTCAAGCGCGAAACTGGACGCGCCTCCGTGAGGGGCTGGACCGGATGCAGCGCAGCCTCGACCCCAAGGCCGACCGGGCCCTGATGCGGTACACCCTTATCGACATCGCGCAGCTTCCCAAAGGACAGCGCATCGATGTCCTCGATCAAGCGGCCGACTTGAAGCCGGGAATGAGCGAAGCGGACGCGGCTGGGGCGATCGATGCTTTCCTCGACCGACACCTGGCCGGCACCCAACTATACAAAAAGGACTTTCGGTTGGCGATGCTCAACAAATCCACCGCTGAGCTCGTGGAAACGAAGGATTCGATGCTCGCTCTTGCTGCTGCACTCTACCCGCTACAGGAAGCCATCCGCGAAAAGGGAAAGGAGCGGCTTGGCGCCAACTACCGACTTGGTCCGCGTTACGCCGAGGCCCTTCTGGCCAAAAGCGGCGGCCTTGTTGCCCCGGATGCCAACGGGACGCTCCGCGTGACCTACGGCACGGTGAGGGGTGTTGAACCCCGGGACGGCCTTTTTTACCTGCCCCAGACGACGTTGCAAGGAATCGTGGAGAAAGCGACCGGCAAGGGTGAATTCAACGCTCCGCAGTCGGAGCTCAAGGCGATTGAAGCCCTCCGCGCTGGCAAGCCAACACCCTACCTTGATCCGAAGCTGAACGACGTGCCGGTCGATTTCCTCTCCACGGTGGATACGACCGGCGGCAATTCCGGCTCGGCAACCCTCAACAGCCGGGGCGAGCTCATCGGCCTTCTCTTCGATGGCACGTTCGACACCGTGGCGGCCGACTATCTGTTCGACAAGGAAAAGACGCGCTCGATCCACGTTGATGTGCGGAATATGCTCTGGGTCATGGCCGAGGTTGATCACGCAATCCACCTGCTCCAGGAGATGGGGATCCCCGCCCGTTAGCAACCACGAACCAACCGCTGGCTGGCACTTTGCTGGGAGAGTTCCAGAAACCCTTGGGCTCGTGGTTCTATGTGTGAATGGCATCGAAGAGGACAAATGCCAGCGGGCCGAACACCAACACCGGAAGCCAAGCGGCCAAGGCGGGCGAAAGATATTCGTTATCGCCCATCTGTCGGCAGGCGAAGCAGGCACCAAAAAAGAGCCCGCATAGCACCAGGCACAACGCGGTACTGATATACACATTGCGGTTCTGATCCCGAAGGATGACCGACAGGCCCATGAAAACCAGGAGCAGACCAAGAATTGGCCGCGTGAGCCGCATATGGAACCGCACCGCCATGGACGCCAGGCGCATCGAGTCGGGCTTGTTCAGTTCCGAGAATAGTCGGTGCGTGGCAGCGAAAGAAAACCAGGTTCGGTTTCGGGTGATCGCTTCAAAGTCCGCCTCCTTGGTGTACAAGAAAAACTTTCCGGAATCGAGCACCCTAAGCACGGCCGTGTTGTTCCACCCTTCCAATTCTGCCGGCTGCGTCCCGGTCAACAGCCAGCCACCGCCTCCGTATGGTCCTTCCCTCGGCGGAAAATAATAGGCTTCCTTGGCGTTCAGGTGGATCATGTTGCCGGCCAGGCTTTCCGGAATCAGGCAAGAAAAGTTCTTGACCACCTGCTGCCGCCGTGATGCTCGCTCTCCCGTGATGTGGATGCCATTGGGCTCGAACGCATTGTGAGCTTCGATCTCTTTTTCGCCGTTCGGATCATCCCGCGGATAGAGCAAGTAGGTAGCGATCCGCGGCAAAACCAGCTCCTGATTGGCCGCCGTCAGACCGAGCATGGCCGTGGCGCTCAGGAGCACGGGGCGGACGACGCGCTGGGTGGGAATGCCCGCGGATAGCAAGGGCAACAGCTCGTTATTCCGTTGCATCCAGGCGACCGTGAACATGGCCGCCAGGAGTACGATCGCCTCGCACAAGAGGTCGAAAATCTGGGCCACCTTGTACCCGTAATACACACCAACGTGCTTGAGGATGGGCGCCAAACCACGATGTTGCTCGGCGAAATCGTCCACGTTGGTGAACAGATCGATCACCACGTACAGACTCAACAAGCTAACGAGGCAGACCACGTATGCCTTGAGGTAGCCGCGTATCAACATTCGATCCAGCAGGTGCATACGTTTGGTCCGTAGTCTGTGGTCCGTAGCCCATAGCAAGAAAACAATAACTACGGAGCGCGGACGACGGAGTGCGAATGCCGCAGGCCACGCTGATAGGTCAGGATGTATTGCGTGATGTAGTCGTTGGCGGCGGTGCAAGGCCATTCGCCGAAGCCGTTGGCCTTTAGCTCCACGATCGCCTGTCCGGGAGTCCAGCCGCCGTATTCCATGCGGTAAACGGCGGTCATCACGCCGGTGCGGTGTAGCCCGGCTCGACAGTGAATCAGCACGGGATAGCTCGCCGGGTCGTCCAAAAGAGCCAGGAAGCGGTCGATCGCCTCGGGGCGGTGGGCGGGCACTTGGCGGCGGGGAATCAAATCGGGTGGAAGATAGACGTACCGGATGCCCAATTGACGGCACAGCTCACTCTCTTTGACGGTGCCGCCGCCCAGGTAGCACACGGAAAGATCGGGATCGGGGTATTCATCCTGAAGATTCACGATCGTCCGAAAGTGGTACCGAGCGTGGGCCTCGCGGAAGCCAGCCAACGTCATTTCGCCACTGCGGTAGAACTTGCCGGGTGTAACCTCGCGCAGTCGTTTTCCGTGTGTGTAGATCCAGCGGAAGTGGACGATCGGAACGGCCACGACTAATGCAGCCACCACCAATCCCAAGATCCACCGTACAGCAGTAGGCATGGATAGCCCTTCCTCTTTTTTCCTGTTGGCGGCGCGCACGGACACTATCGGTCCGCGGGCAGGGCGGGATTCTGGCAATTCTCTGGAAAAATCGCAAGAGCAGTGGGCGAGTGGCCATGGGGTCGAGACGAGATGGTGAGAAGTCGTAAGCGGCGAGAGTTGAGTAACCGAGGCAAAGACTGTCGGACCTGCTCGACGAACGGGCTCCGACGAGATTAACGGCTCCTGACGATTTCGTTCGGAAACTTTGTGTGCGGCCGACTCCAGCGCCCATTGACGGCCGGCCGCATTCGCGTCATCTTGAACCAAGGCACCCAAGTCTTCTTCCCGAGGTAACGAATTCCATGCGCACCGTTCTACCGACCATTTTGGCTGTGATTCTTTGGTCCACCTCGTGCGGGCTGTATTCGGCTGCCGAGGAGTTGAAGTCCGGCCCCCAGCCAGGCGAAACAATTCCTGGTCCGTTTCATTACCTGAATGTCAACGGGGCGCATGCTGGCAATCCGCACTGCCTGGTCTGTGAGTTCGGGCTTCGGCCAGTGGTTTTGATCTTTGCCCGGGAAGCCCCGTCGGACCAAGCCCCGCTGGCGGTGCTCCTCCAAAAGCTCGATGAGGCCATGGATCGTTACAAGAATGCGGAACTCCGGGCCGGCGTGGTTGTCTTGAACGAGGATTTCGCGAAGGAAGAGACCCGCAAGGATCTAGTGCGGAGATGGGAGGGGACAGCAAAGGATCTCAAGCATGTTCTCGTCGCAGTGGCCGGTCCGGATGGCCCGGAGAATTACAACATCAACAAGAACGCGGACGTGACGGTCCTGCTGTACAAAGAGCACAAGGTGGTGGCCAACTTTGCCTTCGCCAAGGACAAACTGACCGAGAAGGATGTGAACGCGATCCTTGTGGCGATGAAAGGACTGATTGGCGCAAAATCGTGAGCCGAGAGAAAGACTCGTGTAGGGCGCGCTGCCCTGTCCGGATTCAAGGCTGCCCCGTTTTTTGGTTGCCGTCGCCCCGTTTCCGGTTACGATATCAGCACGTACCCTTCCGCTCGAGGAGCGAACCATGAAGCGCTGCCTGCTCTCCGTTGCTGTCCTGGCGGCCATGGTCACCGTATCCGGCCTGGCTTTGCAACAATCGCCAACCTTACTCTTGATCACCTGGGCCAGCAACGCGCCGCCCGAAATGCCGGTGGCCGCGGTCCTTATCGAGATGGGGCTCAACGACCCGAAGCCGCGCGACTGGTCCGGCCAAGCAACCGTCGTCGGAGCTACCGTGACCACACGGGACGGCTACCGTTTCCGCACCGGTGACGAATTCGTCCAGCCCAATGGGTGGAAGGCGGCCTCACACCGGGGCATTCGCGCACCCCAAGGCAATCCCGCCGTCAACAAGATGGAGCCAGTCGCCACCGTCGGCGTCGTGCTTCATCTTCAAGACATCAGCCCGGACGCCGAATTGACGGTAGACTTCGCCGACAAGGAGGTGGGTAAGGAAAACGTACCGCTCAAGGACGTGTTGGCCGGGCAGATTCACAAGCTCAAGGGCGGCAACGTAGTGATACGGCTCATCTCCACCGCGGCCGCGGTTGCAGAAGGCCGAACCGAGGATGACTTCCCCGCCGCGGCCTATGCACCGGATGGCAGTCTCTGGGTCGCTTGGGTCAGTTACTTCGTGAAAGATGAACAGCGCCGCACCGAAGCTCCTTCGCTCAAGGAGCAGCCAAAAGACTTCCATGCCTATGATACGCCGGGATTCGGCGACCAGTTGTATGTCAAACGATATCATGCAGGGAAGTGGGGCCCACCGATGGCCGTCACGGGACCGGGGCAGGACGTCGCTCGCTGTGCAGTCGTTTCGGGCAAGGATAAAGTGTGGGTAATTTACAGCGCTCAGCGTGGTGGCAATTTCGATCTCTATTGCCGCGTGGTGGCCGAGACCGCAGAAAAAGATAAGGCTTTTGTCTTCCGACGGGGACCAGAGCAGCGCATCACCACGCAGCCGGGTCCCGACATCAATCCCGTCGCCTGCACGGACCAGGACAAGATTCCGTGGCTGGCGTGCCAAACCTGGATCGATGGCCAAGGCCGTATCAGCGTGTTCCGCATGGACGACCGCGGCTCGTGGAAACAACGGGCGCTGCTCGAAGGCGGCAAAGGAGAGAACTGCTGGAATCCCGCCATCGCTGCGGACAACACAGGCAACGTGGCTGTGGCTTATGACTGCTACCACGACGGCGACTACGATATCCAGGTCGCTGTCTTCGAAGGCAAGAGCGGGAATCATCGCGTTTTTCCAGTTGCAACAACCCGGAAATCGGAAACGCGGCCCAGCATCGCCTATCAGGGCGAGCGGTGGTGGATTGCCTATGAGGAGGGCCCAGAAAAGTGGGGTAAGGATTCCGGCGCTCTCGCCTTGGGCAAGGGCAGCCCCCTGTACAGTGATCGCTCCGTTCGGCTGGTCAGTCTGGATTCCGATGGCAAATGCTATCGGCCGGCCGCGGAGCTACCTCTCTCGCATGTCAAGAACCCCGGTGCCCAGTTCCGACCCGATTGGACCCAGCAATACGAGAAGGCCACTCGGTACGCCTATCCGAAATTGGGCGTGGACTTGAAAGGCAGGCTGTGGGTGACCTATCGGCAGAGTTTCAGCTCGCGCTACAGCTCAATTCCGGGGTCCTATTGGTTGACCCTGGCGCGGCGGCTTGATCAAAAAGAGTGGAGCGAAGCGATCGAACTGCACCATTCCGACGGTCTGCTGGATCACCGCCCGGTCCTGCTGCCCCACAAGAGCGGCGGGTTGCTGGTGATCCACAATACGGACGGGCGATACACCACCCCAGAGAAAATCGCCAACCATGTCTACGCCGGCGTGATCAATTTGCCCGGCGGGGACGGCCCGCCCGAGCAAGTGGCCAGCGCGGTGACGCCCAAGCCCTTCAGCACGGAAGCTGCAGCCGAGCGAGAAGCTGTACGGCGAATCCGCGATTACCGCATCGACCACGGCGGCAAGACCTATCGCATCTTGCGCGGCGAGTTTCACCGGCACACGGAAATCTCCTGGGACGGTGGCGCGGACGGTTCGCTGGAGGATATGTTTCGCTACGGGATCGATGCCGCCAATCTAGATTGGATCGGCAACGGCGACCACGATAATGGGGCAGGCCGCGAGTATCCATGGTGGCTGGTGCAGAAGCTGACCGACGCCTTCCATGTGCCGGGCGCCTTTACGCCGATGTTCTCCTACGAACGGAGCGTATCCTATCCACACGGCCACCGCAACTGCATGTTTGCCCGCCGCGGGATCCGCACGCTGCCGCGTCTTGCTCCGCCGGAAGGCGAAAAATCGCCGGGCGGCGTCCATCCGGACGACACCAAGATGTTGTACCGCTACTTGAAAGAGCTGGATGGCGTATGCGCATCGCATACCAGCGCCACCGGTATGGGCACAGACTGGCGCGACAACGACCCAGCCGTGGAACCAGTCGTCGAGATCTACCAGGGCGATCGGATGTCGTATGAAATGGAAGGCGCGCCCCGGGCCGGCTATGACCCGAAGTCGGGCAAGGAGCCGGCCAACATCGCGGGTTGGTATCCCAAGGGCTACATCAACCTCGCGCTGGGCAAGGGCTACCGCCTCGGCTTCCAGTCCTCCAGCGACCATTGGTCGACGCACATTTCCTTTTTCATGGTCCTGGCGGAGCGTCCGGACCGGGCCAGTATTTTGGACGCGATCAAGCGACGGCACACCTATGGGGCGACCGATAATATCCTCGTCGATCTCCGCTCCGGGCCGCACATCCAGGGCGATGAGTTCCAAACGCGTTCCGCGCCCGTGCTGTCCATGCTCGTCCGGGGGACGGCGGATTTAGACAAAATCGACGTCCTCAAGGACAGTCAGGTCGTGGCGACGCTTCAGCCTCAGGGATCGCGCTACGAGGGCACCTGGACTGATCCGCGCCCGGAGTCGGGAACGCATTACTATTACATCCGCGTTTTGCAGAAGGATGGAGAGATCGCTTGGGCGTCACCGATGTGGATCGAGTTTAAGAATTGACAATGTCCGGCTCCCGCCGGGCGCCGGGAAAACTTAACGCATCCTGATTGGCCTTTTGTGAGTACTCAGCATGAACCGATTATGCAAGCACGTGAGAGGTTCTGGTCCGTGGTCCGGGCTGGGCGTTGTCCTTTTTGGACTGTATGCCCTGGGCACCCCCGCACGAGCCGAGGTTCGCCTACCGAAGATCCTCTCGGATCACATGGTCCTTCAGCGCGACACTGCGGTCCCGATTTGGGGCTGGTCCAGCCCAGGGGAAGAGGTAAACGTGACCTTGGCCGGCCAGACGAAAACTACCAAAGCCGGCGCCGACGGCAAATGGCGCGTGCAGCTCGAGCCGCTTCAAGCCGCCGGGCCCCACACGCTAACGGTGAAGGGGACGAATACGCTCACGGTGGAAGACGTGTTGGTTGGCGAAGTCTGGCTCGCGTCTGGCCAGTCCAACATGGAGATGACCGTCCGGGGCGCCCGCGACTTTGAGAAAGAGCAAGCTGCCGCCGATTTACCACAAATTCGCATGTTCACCGTGCGGCATAATCCATCCCGCGAGCCGCAAGCGGATTGTTCGGGTTCCTGGCACATTTGCTCGCCGGGGACCGTCGGCGCGTTTTCGGCAACGGCGTATTTCTTCGGCAAGGATCTGCACCAAAAACTTGGCGCCCCGGTCGGGCTGATCAACTCTTCGTTCGGCGGCACGCCGATCGAAGCATGGACAAGCATCGACGTGCAAAAGAATCAGCCGGAGTTAGCCGCGCTTCTGGCAACCTGGGACAAGAGAGCTGCCGAGTACAATCCGTCCACGGCGAAGACCGCCTATGAGAAGCAATTGGCCGAGTGGAAGGATCGGGCTGAGAAGGCCAAGGCCGAAGGCAAGACTGCGCCCCGTGCACCGCAGCGGCCCAGTGACCCGCGCGAACAGCCGCACCATCCAGCCGTGCTCTTCAACGGTATGATCGCTCCGCTGATCCCCTACGCGATCCGCGGCGTGATCTGGTATCAGGGGGAGAGCAATGCCGGCTCGCCGCGCTCCGGGAAGCTGTACGGTGTGCAGCTGCCGCTCCTCATCAAGGATTGGCGAACCCGCTGGGGCAGGGGACAGATCCCATTCGCCTGGGTGCAGTTGCCGAACTTCCAGACGTCGGGCGAAGGTTGGTCCTATGTCCGTGAGGCGATGCTGGAGACGATGTCACTGCCTCACACCGGCATGACCGTCAACATCGACATCGGTGAGGCGCGGGACATCCATCCCAAGAATAAGCAGGACATCGGCCATCGGCTGGCGCTTTGGGCCTTGGCTAATGTCTACGGCCAGCACCTTGCCTGGTCGGGCCCGCTCCCATCCGGGCATCGCACGGTGGGACGCGCCGTGGAACTGGATTTCAAGCATGCCGATGGTGGTCTGGTGGCCAAGGATGGCGCACTCCGGGGCTTCACCATCGCCGGTGCCGATAAGCAGTGGCGACCTGCGACTGCCCGCATCGAGGGGAACAAGGTTCTCGTCAGCAACCCCGAAGTGAAGGAACCAGTGGCCGTCCGTTATGATTGGTCCAGCAATCCCGATGGTAACCTTTATAACGGCGCCGGCCTACCCGCATCCCCGTTCCGCACGGACAAAGATTAACGCCTCGGGGAAGACAAGGGACAAGAACAGGGGGAGTAGATGCAGGCCTCCTTGTCTCCCCCTCTCCTTGTCTTCGTGTCTCTTTGTGCGCGCGATACCCCTCGCGCCCAATCGGGTTTATAATTCATAGATGGTCGTACTTGCCGCAGATTGATCTGGGCGACGCCGAAAACCTCGGTCGAGCCGGATGGAATCCTCTCCGCGAGAGCTCCTGTGATGATAGCGCAACAACGGCTCGGTTTTTCTCGACACGTGTCCTGGGTGGCTGGGCTCATCTTGGCATGCGCGCTGCCGCTGGCGTCCGGTTCCGCACTGGGCGAAAGCAAGGGGGCCGTTTCAGAGGCTGCAACGCTGGCGGTACTCGAAAAATCGGCCCCAGAGAATGTCGACGACCTCAAAGCGATCGAAACGCAAGTCCAGGCCGTGCTCCAAAAAGTGCTGCCGTGTACTGTTGGGGTCCGGGCCGGTGGCGCCTGGGGGAGCGGCGTCCTCATTCGGGAAGACGGCTATGTCCTGACAGCTGGGCATGTCTCTGCGGAGCCGGGCCGCGAAGTGCTGCTCATCCTGATGGATGGCCGGCGCGTCAAGGGCAAAACGCTTGGTGCCAATCGTGGCATCGATAGCGGCCTGATCAAGATCACCGAGGACGGCACCTGGCCCTTTGCGCCGATGGGCAACTCGGCCGACTTGAAACCCGGAGAGTGGTGCATTGCTACAGGACACCCCGGTGGCTATAAGACCGGCCGGACTCCCGTTGTCCGTCTCGGCCGTGTCTTGAACTCCTCCAGCGAGCTCATCCAGACCGATTGCACACTGGTCGGCGGAGACTCCGGGGGGCCGCTGTTTGATTTGCACGGCCGCGTAATCGGCATCCATAGCCGCATTGGCGGACCGCTGACGGCGAATATTCATGTTCCTGTGGATACGTACCGGAACACCTGGGAGCGCCTGGCCAAGGCCGAGATTTGGGGAAGCCGGCTGGACAGCCGGGGGCGCTCCGGGGCAGATTTCGGCTTGCAAGTAGATTCGGAGAGCAAGGATTGTCGAATATCGGAGGTCGTTTCCGGCGGTCCCGCGGACAAGGCAGGCTTCAAGGTGGATGATGTAATTACGCGCTTCGGCGGTCAGAAGATTGCCAACACCGAAGACTTTGTTGCCGAGGCGCGCGGGAAGCGGCCGGGGAACGAGGTCAGCGTTGAGGTCTTACGCGGTGAGAAGACGATTACCCTGAAATTGGTCGTCGGCAGACGGGAAGGCCGGCCTTTCGGGCCTCCACCAAACTAACCGCTCCCCGGCGGCCTTCGTCTCCTTCGCCGAATTTCTTCCAGGAGTCGCACGTTTCATGAGCATTCGGTTCACACACGGAGTCCTGCCGTTCCTCGTTGCTTATCTCACGTTGGCCCTCGGCCATCCTGCTCCGGCCCAGGAACGGCTAACCCGCGACCCTACTTTCCAGAAGAGCAGCGCCACGGTCTTGAAGGCCTTCCATGCCGCGGTGGCCAAACCCAGCGAAAGCACCGTGCGGGTACAAGTCGCCGGCAAGGATGCGGCCTTGGGCACGATCGTCGGACCCGACGGCTGGATTCTCACCAAGGCCAGTGAGTTGAAAAGCAAGCCGGTGGTGTGCCGGCTCCGGGACGGGCGTCACTGGGAAGCCCGCGTGGTCGGGATCCATGAGCCCTATGATTTGGCGCTGTTGAAGATCGACGCGGCGGGCCTCCCGGCAGTCGAGTGGCGCAACAGCAAGAGTGCGGCCGTCGGCACCTGGATCGCTGCGCCGGGACCAGAGGATGTCCCCATCGCCGTGGGCGTGGTCAGCGTTGCCGCGCGGACGGTCACTGCCCGTGACCTGCCGCCGTCCAACCGCTCAGCAACCGGTTACCTGGGCGTAGAGTTGGCCGACCCTGCCGAGGCCGGCGCCCGGATTACTCGCGTGATGCCCAATAGTCCGGCAGACAAGGCAGGCCTGAAGGTGGACGATCTCTTCCTCACGTTCGCCGAGCGCATGATTCCGGATGCGGATACGCTTTTGGACGTCCTGGGACACCACAAGCCCGGCGAAGTGGTCGCCATCCGGATCAAGCGGGGCGGCGAAGAAGTCGAACTCAAGGTCACACTCGATCGGCGGCCTGGGGGTGGCGGGCGCGGAGGGCGCGGTGATTTCCAGAATCGCATGAGCGGCGCCCTGAGTGACCGCCGCAATGGTTTCCCCACGATCTTGCAACACGACGCGGCCATTCGGCCGAGCGACTGTGGCGGCCCGCTCGTGGATCTCGATGGCAAAGTAGTTGGCATCAACATCGCTCGTGCCGGCCGGACCGAGACTTACGCGGCACCGACTCGGGATGTGCTGCCGTTGCTTTACGACCTCATGTCCGGCAAGCTCGCTCCGAAACCGTCGGCCGACACCGCCGCGCGGTCCCTCACACCCGAGGAAAAAGTCGCAGAAGCCCGCGCTGCCGTCGAGCGTGCCGAAGCAGGAAAGGCCGCCGCGGACAAGAAGCTGGCCGAAGCAAGGGCCTACCTCAAGAAAGTAGAGGGGGAGGCGAAAACAGCGCAGCAATCGGTGTCGAAGTAGTTCACATTGTTCCAGGACGGACGTGCGTCGGCTCGACGCTGCTTTGGATGCCTAAATTCGGCCAAGTGCCTGCGAACAAGCCAATCGTTCGACTACCCAACGCGGTGTCGAACCACCGCACTTCAAACATCTCGCCTGACCATGCACGCTGTTCGATAGAATTCTGCTCCGTCACTTCTTTGCGCACGGTTGCACTGCGTGCGTTCGTGAATCGGCTTGACGCGGCATGGCCGGGCAGGTAGCATCCCGCACCGGTCGGCTTCCGTGAAATGGCGGATAGCGCACGTCGGCTCCGATTTCCGCCGCTCTGGCCACGTATCCAAAGGAGTAAAACAGATGAAGCAACTGGCAATGCCGCTGGGCGTGAGCCTTCTGCTAACTCTGGCGGGGACGCCATCCTACGCCGACAGCCGCGAGCTGCGGACGATCGAGGCCGCTACGGCGACACTTCAGGCTCTTTCCGCCATTCCCCTCCGGTGCATTCCTCCTAGTTTGATCCAAGATGCCAAGGGCGTGGCGATCATTCCATCGGTCGTCAAAGCCGGCTTCGTGGTGGGTGGCCGATTTGGCCGCGGGGTCGTTCTGGTCCGCGAGCCCAATGGCGCATGGAGCAACCCGGTGTTTGTCGCTCTGGTGGGCGCTGGCGTTGGTGGACAACTTGGCATCCAATCCACAGACCTGGTTCTGATTTTCAAGAGTCGCCACAGTCTGGATCGAATCCTGCGGGGGAAAAGCAAGCTCACCCTGGGAGGCGACGTTGCGATCGCCGCCGGTCCGATTGGCCGGGATGCAGAAGCTGCCACGGACGCGCAGCTCAAGGCAGAGATTTTTTCCTACTCTCGCAGCCGTGGTTTGTTTGCAGGGGTCTCGCTGGAAGGAGCCGGTATCCTGGCGGATGCCTACGCGAATGAGACATTTTATGGGCTTCGCGGAGGCCGGCCTGAAGATGTGTTGGCTCGTCAAGGTGTGCATATCGCTGCGGTCGAGACGCTCAAGGCCAATCTCTCCGCGATGAGTCGCCCCCCCGCTGCGCCTATATTCCTCATTCCATCGCAAACGCCGCCTCCGCCACTGGTCCCGCCGCCGCAATAGCTCTGACTACGATCAAATTCACGAAGAAACTGTTCCGCTCGCCACATCGTGCCAGGAAGAGAGCCCAGCGTCCCAGGCTGACTGATTCGTTCCTTCCAAAGGCACGGGAACACAAGCGTCCGATGTCAGGAACAACGGGATCTCTTGTAGGGGACTACCAACCGCGTTGGCCTTTGCAGCGTAGCGATCGATTTCGGCCTGCGTGGGAATGAACCTTCGGCGCTGCCATTGCCAGGGCTAGGGCACCGGGGGGATTTTCATCAGGTTCTCCGCCTTCCCACGCCGGGCTGCCAGATCGTAGCACGCCATCTCTTCGCTGTTCCGAATGAACGCCTTGCCGCCCGCCAAGGCAGGATTGTTCCAGGTCTTGCCCTCCAAGGCCGTGATGCTGCCCAGCTCGCGGTGGCCCTCCGGCGTGGCTTCCACCAGGACGAGCTTGCCGGTTTCGCTAAGGATCACCAAGAGATCATCAGCCAACAAGAGCTGACCATGGCCGTATCGGCCATCGCGCCATTTGCGGGCGCCCGTCTCCTGATGGATGCAGGCGAGGATTCCTTCATCCAAGCCATACAGAAACCCCTTATACGCCACGGGACTGGTGAACTTGCACCGCATGTTCCTGTTCTGCCAAACGATCTGCACATTCCCTTGGCCGGCCGATTCGGTCAGCCGGAGCATGGCGCAGCCTTTGTCATACCCTGAGGAAATGAAGATGCGGTCCCCTTCTAACACAATGGGCTGGGCGACGTTGATCTCCTGGTACGTTTCCCAGGGAAACCGCCACAGCTCCTTGCCGGTTTGGGGATCGTAGCCGGCCAGGATCTCGCCGTCGAGCAACAAGAGCTGACGTCGGCCGGCCAGTTGTGCCAGCATGGGCGAGCTGTATCCCGCCTTCGTCTTTCCGGTCTGCCAGACTTGGCGGCCGGTTGCGCAGTCGTAGGCAACTACCGCCCGGCCCGCCGCCGTGCTCCGCTGCACACCGGGATTCACGATTACCATGCGATCACACACCAGCGGCGATCCGCTCATGCCCCACGGGAGATCATCGTTCTCCGCGAGAATATCGACTTCCCATCTGCGTTGGCCTGTATTCAAATCGAGACAAACCAGCCGGCCGGTCGCTCCGAGAGAATAGACGGCATCCTCCGCAATCGTCGGCGTTGCCCGTGGTCCGTCGCCGCCCAGGCTCTCGGTAAAATGGGCCGGATAATCATGCACCCAGCGTTCCCGCCCGCTGGCCACATCGTAACAGACCACGGCTTCCCGATCCCGGCGCTGCTCGATGGTCACGGCGACATTGCCCGCAACCGCAAACGCCGCATAGCCGCCTCCGACCGGTTGCCGCCAAAGCAAATGGGGCGGCTGTGCTTTCCAGTCGCGAGCCAAAGCGGGGCCGTGCACGATCCCATCGCGTTGCCGGCCTCGGTAAGCGGGAAAATCCGACTCAGAGGAGCCGGCGCGTTCGACGGGACCCGTGACAAGGGCAGCAGCCTGGTGCTGGCGATGGGCCTCCAGAATTGCGTCCCGATTGCGAAGCCACCGAAATTCCACAAGGGGCACCATATCGCCGGTGAACTTCACATCGCGAATGACGAGCACGCCAACAGCGAGCATGCTGAGCGGAATGGCCAAGCGCAGCCACCACGAGAGCCCGGAGAGAAATAGCGACCACAAAGCCAGGAAGACAGCCGCGGCACTTACCAACAGGATCGTACCGTTCACCCGCCGCACGAAATCGACCTGTGCCGAAGGCCAACTCCATACCGCCGCCACGCCTACCCCGGCAACACACACCACGATCCCAGGGAACCAGGAGCGGAAAAGAGTGCGTTGGCTTTTTGCTTTCGGATGAGCGCCGTGAGACATTTTTATCTCCTGCATCCGTCTGGTTGCAACTGTCTGGTTTTCTAGACTAATGGATGGGACATGACAATGTTGTTCCAGATACCACATTCTGCATTCATCGAAGGGGATTCCCGCTCATGGCGGCACCGACTTTTGAAAAGCTTTCGCCGGTCAAGCACGGCACGCGCGTCACCGTGGACGCCAATGGCCGCTGGAATATTCCGGATGATCCGATCGTCTGTCTGATCCGCGGCGACGGCATTGGTCGCGACGTCGGCACGACTCCGGGCATCACGACTTGTGCCATCCGCGTCCTCAATGCTGCGGTCGAGAGAGCATACAAGGGCAAACGCCGGATCCACTGGTTTGATATTCACGCCGGCGACGTGGCCCGGGAACTCTATTATCCTGAGGTGCGCGACGAACAGGTGAATTCCCTCAGGGAAGAAGAGCAACGCCAGCTCTATCTACCTGACGACAGCCTGAAGGCGTTCGAGTACTACCGCCTGGGCCTCAAGGGCCCGTTGACCACGCCCATCGGCGGCGGCTTCCGCAGCATCAATGTGTTCCTGCGGATGCGCTTTGATCTGTATGCCTGCGTTCGGCCGGTGCGCTACTTCAAGGGCGTGGACGCGCCCAACAAGCGGGCCGACAAAGTCAACATGGTGATTTTCCGCGAGAACACCGAGGATGTTTACTGCGGGATCGAATTCAAGAGTGGCAGCGAAAACGCCAAGCGCCTCCATAGCTTCCTCAAGGAACTAGGGTACAACATCGCGCCTTCCTCCGGCATCGGCATCAAGCCCATCAGCCCGGAAGGGACGAAACGACTCGTGCGCATGGCCATTCGCTATGCCCTGGACAAGAAGCTGCCCAGTGTAACGCTCATGCACAAGGGCAATATCATGAAGTTCACGGAAGGATCCTTCAAGGACTGGGGCTACGAATTGGCCAAGCAAGAATTCCGCGACCAAATTGTCACCGAAGATGAATTGACCAAGGGAGCCGATGGAAAAGGAAAGTTGCTGATCAAGGACCGTATTGCCGACAGCATGTTTCAGCAGATTCAGCTGCGGCCGGACGAATACAGTGTGGTGGCCACGCCCAATCTGAACGGGGATTATCTATCGGATGCCGCCGCGGCGTTGACGGGCGGCATCGGCCTGGCAGCGGGAGCAAATATCGGCGACCAAGCGGCCATGTTCGAGGCCACGCACGGCACCGCTCCCAAATACCTCGGCAAGAACATGGCAAACCCGGGCGCGGTGCTGCTGTCGGGAGCCCTGCTCCTGGAACATCTGGGTTGGGACGAGGCAGCACAACGGGTCAACCAGGGACTCGAGGCCACATTTGCGGAGAGCGAGGAGATCGCGCACCGTGGTCCCGGAGGAACGCTGCACGTCACGTACGACATCGCCCGGCAGTTCGCTGGCTATGGCGCGGAAGGAGGCTCGACCAGCTCCGATTTCGCGGATCGGATCATCTTCCATCTCAATCGCTTGTAGGCGGCGGCTGAAGCGATCTCCATGACAAGATCCGCTAACCATCGTTTTGTTTAACGGTCGTTCGCAGAACTGCAGGATGAGTTCTCCGCGCGGTTCTGCGAACAACCGCTAAACCGATCACTTCAGCCGGCCGGCTTATCCAGGCCGATCTCGTGGAGGCGCTTTTCCTCCTCTTTCAGCCACCGCTCCCAGGCGGAGCGATTTTCCGTCTCGGGCCGGCCTTGGAACGCGCTGTCGTCAAGCTGGTTCAAGATCTCATGCATTTCCTTGAGCGGGTGCAGCACGAGTTCTGGGCTGGCTTCTGGCTTTGCCTGAGTCAACAGTTCCAAGTAGCAGCGATAAAGCTGCCGGAGGGCAACGAGACTGTCGACTTGCTGCGGATGCTGATTGGCCAGGCCGATGTAGAGCGGGACTGCTTCGGCGTAGTGTCGCTCGTCAAAACGGCAATCGGCCAGCGCGAAGCGGACCTGGCGGAACAAAACGACGTCGGCTTCCGACAGGGGAGCTGCCGCTTGCCGCGCTTGCAGATCGTCCACCAGCTTCTGGAAGTGTGCCTCAGCTTTCTCCAACCAGATAAATTGCCGGCCGTAGAGCGACCGAATATCCGGGGCGGTGGCCGGCCAGGCATTCTTCGTGTCACGGTCAGCGAGACTTCGGTAACAGCGTGCCAGCCTGAAGCGGGCTGTCGGGGCGCTGGGATCGACCGGGTAGAGGCGCAACGCCTGTTCCCACCGTTCGGCGGCCAGGGCAAATTCCCGGCGTGCATAAAGGAGGTCGGCCACTGCATAGAGCGTCTTTGCCTGGGCTTCGCGGTCCGGCTCCGGCTCCGCGCTGATCAACGTAAGGATTTGATCGAGCATCTCCTCCGCCATCCGGGCGTTGCCGCGGCTCATTTCCAAGACAGCGAGCTGAAAACGTGCCAGATACTTTTGCGGTCCATCTGTCTGGATGCAGTTTTGATAGGCGGCCGCCGCGGGACCTTCTTCGTGCACCGCCTGGTGCGCTTCGCCGAGATGGTAGTACGCTTCGCTGAGCCGGACGACCGACGGCCGGAGTTTGACAAAGTGCTGATAGGCCGCAATGGCAGATTGGAAATCCCGGCCTTGCATGGCACATGCCCCCGCCCGCCAGTGCCATTCCCCCTCTTCCGGCTGGCCGGCCACGGTCCTGGCCGCCGCTTCATAGGCAGCGGCGGCTTCGCGCGAATGGCTCTGGGCGGCTTGTTCTTCCTGCAGGGCGCTCGCGACATCCTTCTGCTGCTGGGCCCGTGCGCGGTGTGCCTGGGCCCACGCCTCGGCGACCTGGGCGGCCAACGTCTGGGCAGGGCCCGGTGGAGCCAGCTTCGCAAAGAGCTGTGCCAGCTTTGCGGCTTCCTCATAACGGCCGGCGTCCTTGCAGCCGCGGCAGTCCGACGCCAGCAGATTGACGGCATCCGCCAGCGGCACGAGGCGGTTGTGGTAGTCCGCCGGCTGGCGGACGTCGGCCAGGGCACTGTCGTAAAGCTTCAGCCCGGCTGGGAGATGATCTCGCTCGATTTCGACATTCGCCAACCGCAGGCCGGCCGCCTGTCCTTCCTCACCCGGCTGGTGCACGGCCGACTCCCACGCGCGGACCGCGTCGGCGGGACGGTGCAGGTTTCGGTAGCAGCATCCTAGCCAGTAAAAGATCTGGCCCGGTTCCGTCGGCGGTTGCCGTCGGTCCGCAAGGATCTCTTCCCAGACACTGGCCGCCTCCGCCCAGGCTGCTTCTTCCTGGTAGCTGCGCGCCCGTAGAGAGCGTGCCCGGGCCAGCATCGCGGGAGGTGCGTCGGTGTCGATGCGAATCAGGACCTTGCGGGCGAGGTCCCGTTGTTGCATCCGCAGGAGCAACTCTCCGCGCAACAGTCGAGCCGGCACAAGGCGGCTTTCCGGCGTTGTCGGCTGCTGGAGCTCTTTGTCATTGGCCTGTAGTGCGGCCGGCAAATTGGGGATCGGTAACCGCAGGTAACACTGGGTCAGGATTTCGTAGCCCGTAGCCCGGTCATCCTCCACTTGCTCGATGCTTTGCTTGAGATAGTCGATAATCCGCTGTGCGTCGCCGCCAGTGTGGAACCACGCCTTGGCAAGACGATAACGCAGCGGGACACGATCCGATTCGGCCAGGCGGAGCTGCTCCGCCTGTTCCAGGTGCACGCGGGCTTTGCGCCACAGCTCGGGGGCTCGTTCGGCGGGGAGTTGTTCGGCAAGGCGGAGATAGGTGCTGCCCAGTAGGAAATGGGTCTCCCCTGCGCGGTCGGGCAGGCGGCCAATGTGGTTGAGGGCGTCGTTGAGGAGAACCGTCAGGGCATTCAATGGGGCGTGGGCATCCTGCAATTGACTCCGCGCCTTCTCCAGGTCGCCGCGCAGTCCCACCAGTTCCGGATCATACCAGAGCGGCCGAATGGCCCAGACGGCGACCATGGCCAAGAGCCCGAGAAGGAACACTGGCACTTGCCACAACTGCCCACGAGACAGTCCGCCAGCGGCTGGGGTCGGCGATGAGGGCGCAACGGTGAATCCTTTTTCCGGGGCCATGACCTTTGTACCGGCCGGTTCGTCGTAGAAGGAGGGATGCTTCTGGCATATTCGAAACGGGCTGTCAAGATCAGCTTCTGGCGTCATGTGGGCCAGTGGGCCAGTTGCGCGGTGGAGCGGAGGTAAACGAGCCCGATTGCCGGCGAAGAAACCATGCGAACAGGCGGGCGGTGCGCGGATGGCGGCGTGCGAAGTGGTGAAGTCTCCAGGCATCCTCCAGTGCCGCGGGTTCGAGGTCCGTCACCTGGTCCTGAAGCGCACGCTCTTGCTCCGACCGATTCATGAGATCTTGGAGCGCTTGCTGGGTCGCGGCGAATCGCGCCCGCAAATCGGTGAGTGCCTCCTGAGAAGCAGCCAGCTCGGTCTGGGACGCCTGTGCCCGATCCTGGCTCGTTTCGAGCTGTTTCCTTAGCGACGCAAGGTTCTGTAGCTCCTCCGCCAGGTTTGCCCCCACGAGCTCAACCCAGTTGGCATCTGCTGAGCCCGGTTGTAGATCCGGGTCGGGATCGCAGACATAGCCCAGTCCTGAAAAGGAGGCGGACTGGGCCTTGGCAATCGCACAGGCCTCCGCTGCTGGCAAGAGACGCTTCCAAAGTCCAGGTCTGCCTTGCCAAAAGTGAGGTGGGCATGAGGTAAGGGCCCGTAGCTTTGGGATTGTCGTTTCAGCCAGTGCCGTGTCAGGGGGGACCTGAGGGGCCACCCCCAAGCCATCCGCCACCCGTTCCAGCGTCCTGTGTGGATCCGCCACCAATTCTTCATAGCGAACTCGGAGACAGCCGGGCACGGTCCACCACTCGCGACTCACACACAACAGGGCGGCGGCCCGCGCGCCGGCGGCGTACTCCAGGAAGGGCGCACTGCGCGGCATCGCGCCGTAGAGGGGCCGCTCGTCTCCCCCCTCGCCCTCCAGCCAGCGCACGGTTGGAGCATGCAGCGCGAAGTGCAAGATGGATACAAGTACATCGAGCGGATGACGGGCCAGCACCAACGCACGAAAGCCATGGCGTTCAAGGAGGGATAGGAAGGGAGGGACTGGGTGCCAGTGGATTCCCAGAACGCATCGCAGCGGCAGCGTCGCCCAGTCGACGTCGGCAGGGTTGTGAACGGCCAAACTCGGGATGCGGTAGAGCTTGGCGAGCAGGTGACGCAGCCAGTTATTGCCGGATCGCGGCGTGCTCAGTAACACGATCCGCATCGGTACGTTTTGAGGCTCGTCCGGCAATTGGGGCGTCCCGCTTATGGTGTTGTATGCATCCTCGCTAGCCATTCCGGCGGATCCTCCGTCGCTGGCAGACTTTGGACAGCATCCAATCTGGTAGCTGATCGCGTGGCTCACTGCTGCTGGGTAGGCCGCAGCCAGGCGGGGCACGAAGTCGGGCGGTGGGCAGTCCCTTCAGCGCGCACCAAGGGCGGTGCCTTGTTTAGCAAGCCGGTGATTAGAAAACGGTGAGAAGTCCCTTGACCCTGGTAGGCGTTCACACAAAACGTGCTGGTCCGCTGGAATCCCTGCCGATCAAGGCGGAATGGATCAGGTCTTCGCCTTGTTCCTCAACCACAAGGCTCGAGGAATCGGCGAGCGAATGCGGCACGCGCTGGCCCCTTTCTAACCAAAGCGCCGAAACTCCTGTTTGCCGTCCCGATCCCCAGTTTTCGGGAGAAGCAAACAATCGATCCGTCGGGGTGGCCTGCTGGCTTGCCGGTGTGCTGCCGATGACCATAGCCGGATCGAGGACCGGCGTGGATGAGAGGCCCTCACGCCCACCGGCCATGCCAGGAGGCGGAGGCATCGTGCCCGGATCTACAGTGATGGAAACGCTTTGGAGGAGTGCACCGTTGGTCATGTCCGTAGCCGTCACCGTTTGTTTCCCGGCAGTCATCAGCACAATCCCACCGCCGAAAAGATGGACGCCTCGGTCACTCGCCGCGAATGCATAGTCCGCCGGCAGCACAACCCCCGGATCCGTGTCCGAGGTCATGAAATGGACCGTCCCCTGGTAGTTGATATCCGTATTGCCGTAGGGGTCCAGGGCGGTGACCGTCGCATCAAACGGAACCTTCGCTGCCACCTCAGCCAGAACCGTCAGCGCGAAATGGTTAGCCGGCGCAGGCGCCAGTGCCACGGTGGTGCTACCGGCGATCCCACTCGCGGCGTCCGCGGCGGTGACCGTTTGGCTGCCTGCCGTGAACAAGGCCGCCGCTGCGGCAAACGTATGGATGCCGGTGTCAGAAGATGTGAACGTGTAGTTGGCGGGCAATTGGCCTCCGGTGGCGTCCGAGGTCGTAAATTGCACGGTTCCCTGGTAGCGGGTATCGAGGTTCCCGTAGGAATCGACGGCTTTCACGGTGAGATCGAACGGGGTGCCGGCGGTTGTGCTTCCTGAAACACTGGCCAGTAAATGGCTCGCGGGCGCGGCACTGACCGCAATATTCTGGATGCTGCCGCTGATAGAGACGGTTGCCGTATCCAGCACGGTGAGGCTTTGGCCGCCGGACGTCTTGAAGGTGACCGCATTCCCGAAGCTGTGCATGCCGGCATCACTCTTCATGAACGTGTAGTCAGCCGGCAGCACCGCTTGGATGTCACTGCTACTGAAATGGACGGTACCGGTGTAGTTGGCCGCTGTGTTGCCGAATGCATCCACGGCCCGAACGGTGATTCCCAACGCGTTGCCGGCGGCACTACTGGCCGGGGCAGTCACGGTGTAGAGGGCGGCCGCCGCGGCACTCACACCAAGCATGGCTGTGCCAGTCATGGAACCGTGGAGGTTATCCGAGGCGGTAATCGTCTGGACCCCCGCCGTTTTGAGGATGAAGGTGTTGGTGAAGGTGTGCGTACCGGCGTCGCCGCCGACAAATGTGTAATCGGTTGGCAGCGTCGCTTGGCCATCGCTGCTCGTGAAGTGCACCGTGCCCGTGTAGCTGATCGCTGTGTTCCCGTACGGATCCAGGGCAGCTACCGTGCCGCTGAAGGCATGGCCGGCCATGCTGCTCAGGGCAGTGCGGACGGAAAAATGGCTGGCCGCCGCAGGAGCAACGCTCACCAGAGCGTTGCCACTAATCGAATTACTGATTGCATCCTGGACGGTGAGGCTTCCGCTGCCGGCCGTTTTCAGGATGATGGCGTTCGGAAACGTGTGAATCCCGGCATCAGCGTTCCCGAACGTGTAGTCAGCCGGCAAAAGGGCCTGGCCGTCGCTACTGGTGAAATGCACCGTGCCGGTGTAACCGGCGGCAACACCACCCGAGGCGTTGAGGGCAATGACGGTGACACCGATGGGACCGCCGGCGGTGGCGCTGGTTGAGGCGGTCAGGGCGAAATGAGTAGCCGTCGCAACCTGGACGCCTCCGTCGGTCCGATTGATCTCGACAAAGTCGAGCTTGTCGTTGCTGGAGCCCGTGGCGTTGGTGATGGTCAGCAGTCCATTGGCGACGGTCACGGTGCGCCAGGCTTCCTGGTAACGACTGAGAACGTTGACCCCGCCGCTGACGGCCAAGACACCCTGCACGGCAATTTCGTCGATGCTGTCGAAATTGCTTGGATCGCCGGAGACCAGGTGGATGGCGTAGGTGCCGTTGGGTACTGCAATTTGCCAGGCGTGGCCGCCCGTCGGCTGTTCCATGGCGATCCCGGAATCGTAGCGCGGATCGCTCATGACACCCCGGGCAAAGGTGTTGGCCGAGTTGTCGCTGTCCCAGCCGTAGGTGAATCCATTCCCCCGATCGCCGTAGATGTAGCCATAATCCGGTAAATAGCCGGCCGCCACGGGGAGGCCGATGGGCTGAAACTTGATGCGAGCAAAGGGTACGCCGGCCAATTGCATCGGAGCATACCAAGTGACGTCATCGGTGAACGTCGTGCCATTCCGTTTGGCCGTGACCTCGATCGCATTGGCCCCGGGGGTCAGCTGCACAGCGCTCCAGCGGAAGATATGATCGGTGCTCGTCGTCGTTCCGATCACGACGCCATTGATGGAGAGCTGCACCGCGCTCAGATTCGAGTAGACTTTGAGGTCCACCAGGTTGGTGGGACGATTGATGTAGCTGCGGCTGGTGAGATAGAGGACGGGGCTGGTGGACCAGTTGGCCTTGTACCAGTAGAAGGAATCCTTGAGCGTCTTGCGATCGTAGCTGACCAGCCCCTTGTCATTGCGTCCGGGCGTATCCCCCTCATTGCGGCTATCCACCGCGAAATCGAACATATCCCACACACTCTTGACCCACAGATACGGCCGGCTGGCCAGCTGCTTCCAGTACACCTCGTGGAACGTATCCTGATACTCTTCCGGATGCCAGGTGTA
>DATGIQ010000390.1:0-23152 GCA_035295665.1 Gemmataceae bacterium
GCCCACGGACTCGGCGACTTCTGCTTGAGGCCCAGGGCGATTTTTTCCTTGTCCTTATCCACCGAGATGATGTAGACATCAAGCTGCTGATCGATGTGCACGACCTCGTGGGGATTGGAGACGCGGCCCCAGCTCATGTCCGTGATGTGCAGCAAGCCGTCAATCCCGCCCAGATCGACAAACGCGCCAAACTCGGCGATGTTCTTGACGACGCCCTTGCGGATCTGGCCCGGTTCGATCTCGGAGAGGAGCTTCTTCTTCATCTCCTCACGCTGATCTTCGATGAGCTTTCGCCGGCTCACGACAATGTTGCGGCGGGCTTCGTCGATCTTGAGGATCTTGCACTCGATCGTCTTGCCGATGTAGTCGCCGATGTCCGGCGGCCGGCGGATATCCACTTGGCTGGCCGGCAGGAACACGTTCACGCCGATATTCACGAGCAAGCCACCCTTGATCTTGCGGGTCACTTGCCCGGCCACGACATCGCCTTCCTTGTGCTTCTCGATGATGTGTTCCCATTCCTTTTGCCGCTTGGCCTTGCGGTAGCTCAGCACAATCGCCCCACTCTCATCCTCGACGGAATCGAGCAGGACCTGAATTTCCTCTCCGGGCTGAGGCGGCACGACTTTATCCAGCCCCTCGTCGTACCATTCTTCGAGCTTGATCACTCCTTCGCTCTTGTAGCCGACATCGACAACTACGTCGTCGCCGATGATGCTCAGTACCCGGCCCTTGACGATCTTGTTGACTTCAAACTCTTGCTCCTCCTGCGGAAGCCAGTCCATGCTGCCCGTTTCCGGCTGATAGAACGCTTCTTCGAGCTGCTGTTGCAGCTCGGATTCCGGAAGGTCATACTGGCGGAGGAGATTTCGATTCACCATAGCAATGAGAATTCCTGTACTGGTTCTCCCGTATTCCTGTCAGCCTGATGGCCGAGGCACGGTCGGGCCCAGCAGAATAGGTTGATCCCGCCGCTCTGCCCGCCCCATTGGCAAGCAAACGGGAAGCGTAGGGGAAAGAGAGATTCTAACACTCTACGGCCGCTCTCACCAGAGGGGCGGCCAAAATCATTCCCGCGCATCAATCCTTTTCGCCGTCGCAGCAAGCAGAAGGCGGCGTTAGAAACCGGCGAATCAATTCCGCCAGTGTTTCGGGATGGGTGTAGTGCGGCATGTGGCCACAATCGGGCACTTCCACGCGGGCTACCTGGGGCAAGCCCTGGAGCAGCACTTCTTCACAATCGCGCCCGACCACCCTATCGCAGTCGCCACAAACCAACAGGACGGGCTGGTGAATCTTGGACAGCAGTGCACCCAGGTCGAGCTCGTGGATCATCCAGGCACGCTGAGCCATCGCCCGGAGGGACGGATCGCCGGTATTGCGCAGGAAGAATTCGAACAACTCCAGCCGCTTCAGGGCGAGCGGTCCGAGGCAGGATTGACCGATCAACTTGCGGAACGGCAAGTGCCGGGCCGAACCGGGCAGGTACCGTCCCAGCCGGGCCAGGAATCGTTCCGCCGGCGCCAAGGTGCGCCGCGCAAACCCGCCGCCGAGGATTGCGCGGGGTATCCGCTCCGGCTCGGCTTGCATCGCCCGCAGGGCAATGGTGGAACCGAACGATGACCCATAGACGTAACTTTGCCGCACTCCCAGATGGTCAAGCAGGGCAAACAGATCGTGCACCAAGTCGGGGTGGGTGTAACGGCCAAGGTGGGCGCCGTCGCCGTGCTTGCCAGGCTGATCATACGCGATGCAGCGAAAGTCCTTTGCCAAAATGGACATGACCGGCACAAAGGAATACGCCAGATCCCCCAGGCCGTGCATAAACACCAGCGGCGGGCCGACTCCCCAGCTGATGTACGAACAGCGATATCGACCGGTTGCGCAAATGCCCTGCACTGCTTCCCGTTCGAATCGTTCCAGGACGTCTTGCAATTGCAGCAAGGGCGTCGGCTGGGCAATCAGGCAAGGCGGCCCTTCCGCGTTCTGCGGCCGCACCATCCCGAGTGCCGTCGGCAAGTCCCGTCTCTCCTTCATCGCCTCTTCTTCCTCGCTTCATTGGTAGAAGGCCATGCTGGCGAAGCTCACACTCTCATGGCCGAGCGGGTGAACATATTGATCATAATGCAGCAATCGGCCGTGGCTCGGCCGGAAGGCTTCCAGCACCATGTAAGTCGGCCCCAGGCCGCAAATCCGTCGGCGATCCCCCTCCTCGGCGACCAGCTGAAAATAACCGTCGGCGTCGGCAGCTTCCGCGTGACGCATGTGAGCCAGGTCCTGTTCACGACTGTGGGTCAAGACGTGCTCGCCGACGGGTTGCGGATCGCCAAACTTCGGTCCGAGATGGGCCAGGTCGCCGCTGATCAGGTAGCAAATCGGCTCATCGATTTCTGCCTCGGTGCGGCGTAGGGCTTCGATCATCCGGCCAATGTCGGCCTGTATCCGCGGCAGCACTCCGGTCTGCACGGAATCGTGAAACGAGCCGACCACCAGCGGCACCATGCGGAACGGGCGGCGGTTTTCATACAGATACTGAAGGAACACGACTTCCAGCTCGATGGAGTGTTCCGGCAAGTGCGCGATTTCATCCTCGAACAGGCCCTCGCCGTAGTGGCCAACCAGCCGATCGATGTAATGCTGATCGGTGCGGGCGATGCCGAGCGGGGTCTTGAAGTCTTTGCGGGTCAGCGTGAAGCGCTCGTTGCTGTAGTGCGAGGTGCCGATGATCACGAACAACTCCGCGTTGCTCCGCTCACACACTTCCTTGAAGCCCCAGGTGAAGGTCACCCCGCCGCGCGGGTAATCGATATGGGGCAAGAGTGCGGCCCGGAGCCGGCCATTGGGCTGCGGTTCGTCGGGCAAACCGGACCCGCGCGGATCCGTGAACAGCTCCCGAAGCTGGCGGCGAAGGGCATCCGGTTCTCCGGCATAACAACCAATGCAGCTCGGCTCGCGCACGGGTCCGGCCAAGCATTGCCGAAACCGAGGGCTTTCCAGGAACAGCGCCGCATCAAGCCGTTCGACCAAGTCGCGGAACAAATCCAGCGCCAGAAGCTGTCCATTCAGTTGCCGCATCGCTTCCACCTGGATGTCGTGGAGGGTGCGTTCTCCGTTGCACAGCTGCATCCAGGCGAATTCCAGCAGGGTCAGACGCTGGACGCGGTTGCTGAGCCGCAGCTTATCCCAGACCAGGACATAACGGGGATCCTGTTCATCACGAGCGGCGGCCAAGCCAGGGCGCAAGCGCGGCCGTTCAGAGGCAAGCATTGGTCTCTTTTCCTCTACGTGGCGTGGAACCGACAATCCATTTCCATCTATTTTTCAGGCAATCGCCCAAAAGAGTCAAGGACTGGTGCCCGATTCCGAGGGCGGCGGTAGTTCCCGGGCAGCGGCGGCCAGCCCGCTGGCCTGGCCATCCCAGGAGACCGTCAGGGCGTTTTTGGAGACATGCACGGTCGGGGCTGCATCTTCGATTTCGGATACCCGGCAGCTTAGCTGTGGCAGGAGGGCGGCAACGGTGTCCCACCGGCCATCCAGGCAGGCGTGCGGTGCTGCGGCAGGAAAATTCAGACGCTGCATCAGCTGACCCGTGCGCGGATCGCAAACGAGGAGTGGAAAATCCTTTCCGGGACCGGCTGCGGGCGGAGTCGTGAACCGTACTCGTATCGTGCCAAATAGCCAGCGCGCCTGCCACTGCACGCCGTGGCCCTTGCGAGGGAAGGTGATCAGCGAATCAGCCGTCCGCACCGTTTGCCAATGCACGGCCGCGGCAGGGAGCGGTCGCTTCCAGAGGAGCCGGCCATCGACCAAGGCATGGGCCCGCAGCGTCTGCTTTTGCAGCAGATAGACCGCCGTCTCATCCAGCGCGCCGCCTTCGAGATCGATCGGCTCCCAGCCCAGGTACCGAGCTTGTGGCCAACGGCGGCGCCCGGTTCCTGTGTCGAGACATTCCAGTTGGTAACCGTAGTTCCGCGCCACCACGAGTAGCAAGGCCTGCGAATTACCCAGGATTTGCAGGGCTTCCCCGGTAAGGCTCGTCGGACCGTTGACGGCGAAAGTCCAGATCTCCACGCCGGTCCGAGAATCCACCATCATTACCTGCCCCGCGTCCGTCACCACGCAGGTGCGGTGTTCGTCCAACCGCAACGGCGGCCGAGGCCAAGGTGGTTCGGCTCGATCGGATTCCCGCAGCGGCCGGCCCGTTCGGCTATCGAGAACCAGCCAGCGGCCCATGCCGGTCTGGATCAGCACCGTTTCGGGGCCCGCGTGATAGGTGGCGCAAAATCGACCACTCGGGAACGGCAGCTTCAATCGCGCTGCCGGTGCCCAGCAACTCCACAGCAAATCGCCACTGCGTACGTCCATAGCGAAGAGCCGCCGTTCGTCGTGCAGCAAAAACAATCGCGGGCCGACCCGTTGGAACACCGACAGATGCGCCGGATGTTTGTCCATCGCCAGGCACAGGGACCAGAGCCGGCCACCATCGGCCCGGCACAAGCCGTAGAGGGTGTCCAGCCCGGCGACGATCACGGTGCCGGCAAAGCAATCGAACCATTGCGGCTTCTGCGGGAGCGTACACTGCCAGCAAAGCTTGCCGGTCCGTCCATCGCGGCAGAGGATCGTATGGCCACGAGCGGAGACCAGGGTTTCGGTTTCGCTGTTCCCTTCCAGCCCGTTCGCGATCTGGAGAAATCGTTCGCCGTCTTCGGGCTCGGTTGACAGCGGAGCGGTCTGCCACGCCCGGACCAGCGGCATGCGGAGCGCAGGCGTTTCTCTTCGGCTCGTCCTTTCGTCCCGGGCAGATTGGGTCTGTCGTTCAACTGCCGTCGGAACCGCCGGACCGTGCACGGTTCTCCGTTCCGCGATCCGCTCCCGGGCCAAGCTGGCGGCCGCATGCAGCGTGCCATCGGCGTCGGCAATCACGCCGGCGCGCAGGGTGCCATCTTCCAGAATGGATTGCCAGACGGCTATCGCTCGCTCCGGCCGGTTGGCCCGCGTCCACAGTGCAGCTTGCCGGCTCAGTGCGGCCAAACGCGGAAAGAGCGGAAACCGTTCGCCAGCGGCTTGGGACAGAAAATGGCTAGCTTGTTCCCATGCATGAGCCTGCTGGGCATGCTCGGCCGCATCCAGCAGCATTTCGTGGCGCCGTAAATCCAGCAAGTCGTGGATTCGCTTGCCGTTCCAGCGTTCCTCAGGATTGCCCTGGGCTTCGACGTGATCGAAGCCGGTCAAGGCGTCGGCATAAAGACCGGCATCTGCTTGGGCCAGGGCCAAGCGGAATTGTGCCTTGGTGGAAGCAACCAACCGCGCCGCTTCTTCACGGCGCCGCTGTAAAAGACGTCCTTCCGGAACATAGACCAAGAGGTCGCGAATCCCTGCCGCGGCCAGACAATCGCCGCCCACGGCCAAGTTGCCGTTGATTTTATCATCAAAGTAAACCGGCTCACCTGTCTCCTGTGCGAGGACGTAGACGCCTTGGCGGTGATCGCTGCGAACCGGCCAAAATACCCAGTCGCCGGCCAGGACCCCGCGGCCGAATGTTTTCAGCTCGCTTCCGTCGGCCGGCTGCATCCAGCTTCGCAGAGCCTTGCCGGTCGCCGCTTCCACGGCACGAATGCAGGGCCGGGGCGTGGCGGCCGTGAAGATCAGCCGTCCTTTGGCCACACCCAGCAGATGGATGACTTGCAGCGGGCCGCTTTCCCAGAGGCTCTGCCCCGTTTCGGGATCGAGACAAAGGATGCGGTCCGAATCGAGAGGAGCCACGTACAGCCGGCAGCCGCTGAACAGGCAAGGAGCCGGATCCCGTGGCAGCGTTTCCCCAAAGAGCGTCCGCGGAGCTTGGCCGGGATAACGGACGGCCCAGAGCCGCCGACCCGTCTCCGCATCGACGGCCACAATGGCACCCGAGTGGGAACAGTAAAACAACGTCGAGCCGGTCAGCGTCAGCAAATGATGCCGGGAGCGTTGCTTGCCCTCGTCCAGCCGAAAATCTTGCGTAATATTGCAAACCTCGGTCTGCCAGTACGGTTGACCGGTGTCGGCATCGTAACAGGCGATCGCAGTCTGGGTCTGGCCGCCGGCGAACCGGCTCTCCGCGATGAAGACCCGGCCGTCTCCCACGACCGGTGCCCCTTCAAAGACCGGACCGGCCGCCGCCGTCCCTTTCGACTCCAGCCTCCAACGCTCGAGCCTGCCGCGGACACCAAATTGCAAATCCAGACACACCAGATACGTGTGCGGGCCATCGTTGGGGCTATCCTTCCGGGGCGGGCCTATACTCTGGGCACCCAGCCGGGCGTAAACCCGATCGCCGGCGACGCTCAAGGTGTAAGTCAGATCCGGCTCGGCCGGTAACTCCATTTTGAGGCGCAGATTTTCCCCCACGGCACGGGCCAGGTCATAGTGCAAGATTTCTCGCCCATCGAGCAGACTGTACCCCATGACCCGGCGGGCGTCGGCCACAAAGACGCGGTTCCCCTGAATGACCGGGTGGAACGCCAACGATCGCGCTGCCTGGAAGAGCGGGACAACCTTGCTTGCCGTCTCCGCGCCCTTTTTCGGAACGGCAGCACCGCTGTCGGCATCGAGGCGAACCGTCCACTGGGGACCGTCCAGCGAACGGAGCTTGGCCCAGCGCCCGGGGGGCTTCGGCAGGACCGCGTTCCGCGACGGACTGGCGGCGAACGTCGGCCAGGCCACTTCCCCAGGGGGAGCAACCAGGGTCTCTTGCTGATCGGCCAGGGCTTGCAAGGTGTCCGCGTACAGGCCTTGCCGGCCGGCAAGCTGGCCTTTGGCGGTGCCGTGGAGCGCCCGAAACGCCCGCATTTGCTCCGGAAAGCTGGTGCGGTCGCCTCGAAACAGACGCGCCAGGAGCTGCTTGGCCCGTACGCCCGCCACATCGACTTGTGGATCCGGGAAGAGGAGCGTGAACGGCGGCTGGGCTTGCTCTCTGATCGGCACGGCCAACATACGCCACCAGTGCTCCGCTTCCTCGAAGCTGCCGCGCTCGAAAGCCAGGTCGCCGAGCAGGTCGAGAGCCCGATCGGCATGCCGGCTACAAAAGGCTTCATCGACGAGCCGGCGGAGCAGAAGGGGATCGCGCGTGGCCGTGCCCTGATCCAGCCATTTCTTTGCCTGGCTGTCTACGCGGGTTCGGTAGGCCCGTAATGCAGCCGGCGGCAAGGCGGCCAGGCGAAGATGGCAAACCCGGCGAGCCTGTAAGGAGTGACGGGCATCGAGGGTGATCAAATCATCGCCCGCTTCGGTCAGGATGCGTTGATATTCATCCACGGCGTCGGCCCATTTTTCCTGCGCGGCCAGTTCGTCGGCCGCGGCCAGCCGGCGGGCTGTGCGGGGCACTTCACCGACCAGGCCGATGCGGGACAACTCCTCGCTTCGAGCCGAGGCCAGGACCGTGGTGAGTACGATCAGGAGGTAACCGAAACGGCTCATGCGGCTCAACTCCACGATGGGTGACAATCGATCCATTATAGCCGGTGTCCTTCGGAGCGTTTAGCAGCGAGCCTGCAAATCGTTCCCTCGTTCCCTGGTCCCCAAACCGAGTTCGGGAACGAGGGAAAAAACCTCTAGCGTCGCTGAGCCTGCCGTATGGTATAAAGTCAGACGGTCGCTCGCTTCAACCCAAACCAGGAGAAAATCGTGAACTTGAAGCCGAATGGGTCTGATCCGGTCGCCGCCCCCCTTCAAGATCTAGATGACTGGGAAGAAGCTCTCCAGCTTCGCTATCCTCCTGAAGACTCGGATGCCGTGCCGGCGCGGCTAACCGCGGGTTTCAAGAAGAAGGAGGAATTTCGCGACTACCAAGCCGAGGTCCGGCCGACCGTCCGCGAATTTTATCGGCTCAACCACCGGTACCAGACTCTCGACTTCGTAAAGGCGAAAAAACGCGATTACCTGCCGCTGCGCCAGCGCCGCATGAGCATGTGGCAGGCGATGGAGTTCCTCAACACCCTCGTGGATGATAGCGACCCCGACATCAGTCTCAGCCAGATCGAACACCTGCTTCAGGTGGCCGAAGCGATTCGCCGCGATGGCCATCCGCGCTGGTTCATTTTGACCGGGTTAATTCACGACCTCGGCAAGATTCTGTGTCTTTTCGGCGAGCCGCAGTGGGCCGTCGTCGGCGACACGTTTCCCGTCGGCTGTGCGTTTTCCGATAAGATCGTCTTTCCCCAATTCTTCGCCGACAATCCGGACAGCCGCATCCCAGAGTATCAAACTCGCTGCGGAATTTACGAAGAAGGCTGCGGCCTGGAAAATGTCCATTTATCCTGGGGACATGATGAATATCTGTACCAGGTCGTCAAGGACTATCTGCCGCCGGAGGCCCTGGCGATGATCCGGTACCACTCGTTTTACGCTGGGCACCGCGAGGACGCTTATCCGCATCTGATGAACGCGCGGGACCGCGAAATGTTCGCCTGGGTTCGGGCGTTCAACCCTTACGATTTGTACACCAAGAGTCCTGAGCGGCCCGACGTGGCGGCGTTGCGTTCGTTCTACGAAGAGCTGATCGCCGAGTATTTTCCGCCGGTGTTGCAGTGGTAGGGGAGCCATAGATGAATGAAGCAACCAAGGCACAGGCAGAAGCTGCTCTCGCGCCGGCTGACCAGGCCACAGCATGCGAAGCTATTCGCGGCGAGGTTCTGGCACCAGGCGAAGAGCCAGCATGGGAGGATCGCCTCTCTACTCGGCTATTATCTCGAGCATCACGCCAGAACCGGTCAGCTCGGTCGGGTGTGTGTCGAAATGCTCTTCTGGCTCGACGCAGCCACGGCACTGGCGCGGCGTCCCGGATTTCGCCTGAAAGGCGCGGCCCTGTTTGAAGATGAATTGGAGGCGGGAGAGGTGGAGTAAAGGACGTCGAATTAGGGCTCGATCACCACGCGAAAACCAAGATCCGGTTCTTTTTGGAGATAAGGCTCGATCCCGGACTGTTTGAGTTTTTCGTACCGGACAGGATCCGGCTCGTCATAGCTATTCCCGCGCAAAATCACGTTTGCGTTTGGATCTTTGGACACCAGAGGCACCGTGCCATCTTGAAAGCAATCGCGAGTCCACTCTTTGCCGTTTCCCGCCATGTCTCGGCAGCCAAACGGACTTTCATCGTCCGCAGCCTCGCCGACTCTCATCGGTTCCCTCCTGTTAACGGCAATCTTCGACTGCTTCGTCCATTTTCCCTTGTACGGTCCTTCCCGATCGCCGGGATCATAGCTCCCGGCTGCCTTGTCCCATTGTTGCGCAGATGGCAGACGCCCCCGTAATTCCTCCGCAAAGTGATAGGCGTCCTCCACCCCCATGTCAAACGCAGGAGTTTTCTCGTCTTTGCCCTGGTTCGCTTCCAGCCACTTCTTGCAGGAAGCTACGTCGGTATGGGCCTGGGCGAATTTGCGATACAGGCTAACTGAGACTTTGTTTACCATCATGTAAAATGTATCGGGATCATCCTTTTTCCCCTGCGGAATTGCCACAAATTCAATCGATTCGGTGTCGCCGGGCAACGAGCAGACGATGTGTTGGTAAAACTTTCGACCATTCAGATCTTCGACGATCTCATCTCCGAGTTTTTTCACCCCAGTAGGCAGCACCACGGGCGCCACAGGAGCGATCGGGTTCGGCATGGGTGCGTTCCACCGGTAAGCCTCAACCGCAATCCCCAAGCCCAACCCACAAGCCACGAGTAACCACAAACCGCGACCAATCCAGGTACGCATCGGCGACTGCTGGAGCCGAGGATCCAGCGACGTCAGCGTGGAGCGCACATCCGTTACCGTATCTCCCGTTACGGCTGCCAACGCCTGGCTCAAGGCGTCCGTGAATTCCCGGCAACTGCCGTAGCGTTGGTCCGCATCCTTGGATACGGCCTTGAGGATCACTTGCTGCTCGGCCTCGTCCAGGGGCGCGAGGTCCGGCTGCTGCCGGAGATGGCCCTCCATCATGGTGACCATGTCCGTGCCGGGGAAGGGCGGACGGCCGAGCCGCAGCTCGATGAAGGTCATTGCCAGGCTGTATTGGTCGCTGTTTGGGCTGATCTTCCCCTTCCACACCTCCGGAGCCATGTAAGCGGGCGTGCCGCATGCCGTGGCGTTGACCAGGCGAATGCTTTCCTGGAGACGAGCCAGGCCGAAATCGGCTACCTTGGCGTGCCGCCGGAGCAGGAGAATGTTGTCCGGCTTGATATCGCGGTGCTGCACTTTTTCGCTGTGCAAATAGTCCAGCGCTTCGGCCGCCTCGCGAAAATATCCGAGCAGCTCCTTGGGCGGGATGCCCGTTTCGCCAGCGTCCCGGCATTCCTTCAAACGGCTGCTCAGGCTCGCGTCGGCCAATTCCATGACGATCACCAGCCGGTCTTCCAGCGGCCAGTACGCCTGGGTTTGCACAAGGTAGGGATGGCTCAAACTTTTGATCAGCTCCAGCGACTGCAATTCGCGCTGAGCAAATTCATGATCGATCGGCCGAAAAATAATCTTGATGGCGACCGGGATGCCGCCGGGTGCGATGGCGCGCCAGACTTCGCCGAAGCTGCCGCTGCCGATGCGCTTCAGCAAGCGATAGCCGGCACCGACCTGGAGCACGCCATCTTGGCCGATCGGGGCTATCGAGCTCGACATCACCGCCGCCGAAGGGACGGAAGCGGAAGGTACGGAATCGGTTGGGGCAACCACCGTTTTATACTTTTGTTCCTCAATCAGCCGCAACACTTCGGCGAACTGGTCGGGGAAGCGCACCTGGTACACGGACTCGTGCGGCTTGTCGCCGTACTGGTGCCGGATGCCATACTCTGCGTAGAGCAATCGCGTCACCTGTTTGGGTGCATTCCGCAGCTCCGGATATCGATCGAGATACTCTTCCAGACAGATCCGTTGGCCGCGCTGCCAGCGCATCGCGAGGTCAATCTGGATCAGCAGGAGCCGGGCATCTTCCCGAAGTGAATCTTCAGGCGGGGGCAAAAATGCGTCCAGGACGGGAGCGTCGGCGGTGGTTTTGGCCGCCTTCCAGGCTTTCTCGAAATCGCCGGCCAATTGCTGGAGGCGCTGGCCTTGCCCTTTTGCGAGTTCGGCCTCGGCTGTCAAGTCCATGAGACGTCCGATCGGTTACTTGCGGCGATGGTTCGAAGCGTTTTTGGAGCACGGCCCATCGATCTGACCGAAGGGAATGCCAATGATCATACCATAGCACGCAGAACTTGGCTGGGGCAAGAAGATTCGCACTGCCGGGAAGGACGCTCGGGCAGCGCGGCCAAGCAGAAATCCAAGGACGTGATATGCTTGAAGGTCTGATCCATGGTTTCATAAACTGACAATGTCCCTTCGGCCTGGCCACGTGCGCCCTCTGGGCTCGCCTCTCTGAGCGCCGGCCGAGTTCCTGTCGAACGATGGAAAGGAAAGATGCAGCCATGAGAAGCCACGCCACAGCGCTTGCCTTAGTGCTCCTCACCCTGCCGGGATCGATACTTTGGTCGCAAGAACCGGTGCTGCCGCCCGGCGAGAAAGAACCGTTGCTGCGGCTGGAAGCGGGCGGGCCCACGTCCTACGTCACAGCCCTGGCGTTCAGCTCCGATGGCCAGCTTCTTTATGTCGGCGGCTGGGACAAGGTGGTGCGCGTCTGGCGGCTCAATAACCAGGGGCAGTTTGTGCTGGAGCCGGGCGCGTATCGGGTGCCGCTGGGGCCCGGGCTGGCTGGTGCCATCAATAGCCTGGCCCTTTCCGAGGACGGGAACTGGCTGGCCGTCGCCGGCCTGGGCGTCTTTCGCGGGGCGGCCGGGTTCCGTCAACGCGGCTGGATCATGCCCAGCGACGGCACCCTCACTCCAACGATGCGCCGGGACGAGGGAACCATCTACGTCTTCAACACGGCCAAGCCCACTGATGTTCGCATTCTCCGCGGACATCTGGGGCCCGTCGTGGCTCTGGCATTCGCTCCGGCATCGCCCGGCAAACCGCCGATCCTGGTTTCCGCCGCCAAGGAATGGGATGAAGACAACAACAAGGATGTCGGTGCCGCACGGATCTGGGATGTGGCCGCGGGCAAGGAATTGGCGGACGGGCTTTGGGGTTTGCCCAATCCGGAGAAGCCGAGCGTTCGCCCGGCCTTGGCCGCTTGGCATACCGGGAATCAGCCCAAGCAAGTGCGGGTTGCGCTTGCCTGGGAGGACGAAAGGCTTCGCTTCTGGGATGTCGAGCGCACCCAAGAACGTGTCTGGAATCTGGAAGAGGGGGGCAAGAACAACAACACCGCAGCGTACTGGCCCGATCAGCGCAAACTGATCACGGGCAGTTTTCGCGGCGCAGACGGGCAACTGCACGCCTGGGATGTTTCCGGCAACGGTGAACCACGAAAGGGTCAGCGCATACCGTTTCCGTCGCCGGAAGAGTCGGTTTATTATTTCCCGCGCGCACTCAGCCTCTTCTCCGCGCGGGCCGATGGCAAGCTCGATTACGCGGCAGTTGCCTTGCGCAAAGTCGATGGCCGAGGAAAACGGGATGAACAATGCGTCCTGGACCTGGTCGATCTCCGCTCGGGCAAACGTACGGCTGGCGGTCCCATCGACCTGTGGAGCGGCTCGAAGCTTCCCGTGCTGGCAACGGCTCCGCGCAGCCAGTATTTGGCCATCGCCGGCAACGACGGCCACGATGTCTTGGTCTACGCAATCTCCGATTTGCTGGCCCATCGGCCACAATTCCAGAAGCTCCAGAGCATTGGGACGTCGTTCCATTTCGTTGCGTTCGTGAAGAAGGGCAAAGACCTTGGCCTGCTGCTCAACGAAGCGGCCGACAAGAAACCGGCGGCCCCGGTGCGCCAACCGCAGACCGGCGATTTAATTTTTGACTTCGGCCAGCGGCAGGTAACGGCCGACCGAACCGGATGGATCATGGATCGCCCTGCCCTCAACGGCTGGCGGGCGGAGTCCCTTCAGGCGGCCGGCCGACCGGCCGTTGCGGTGTACCAGGGCAACCGGCAAGTCGCCACGGTCAAGCTCAAGGCCGACCAGGTTCTCACCCATTTCGCACTGCTTTCGCCGCAGCCCGCTCTCAACGTGCCCATCCTGGCTATCGCTTCCCACCAGGACTTTCAGCCGGTGCTCAGCCTGTACAACGCCGCCACCGGTGAGCAGGTCCGCGCACTGACCGGCCACCAAGGGCTCATCTACGGTTTGGCCTTTTCGGGCGATGGCCGGTTTTTGGTGTCCGTGGCGGAAGACCAGACGGCCTGTGTGTGGAGTCTGACCAATTTGCCGAAGCTGGTGGGACAGTACGGCCAGTTGCCGGGCGTGGCGGTGCAGGAGAAGAAGGCCGGCGTTGTGGTAACCCAGGTCGAAGACGACAGTCCGGCCCAGGGAAAGCTCCAAAAGGGGGACGTTCTCGAAGGGCTTGTGCAGGGGGACAAGGTTCGTCCGACCAAATCCTTCGATGAATACTTCGAAGCAGTTGCCCGCACCAAGCCAGGAACGGCCGTGGTCTTGAATGCGCGAGGAAGCGACGGTCCTCGGAAGGTTCGCGTGGAAATCCGCCAGCTCATCGACGAGCGCAAGCCGCTCCTGTCGCTGTTCATTGCTCGGAACGGCAAGCCGGAGGATCGCGAGTGGATCGGCTGGAATCCCATCGGACCGTATGATGCCAGCGGACGAAAAGCCGAACGCCATCTCGGCTGGCATTTTAACACGGGCAAGGCCGACGGTCCGACCCGTTTCGCTCTCGCCGACGAATACCGCAAGGAATACTACCGGGAAGGTCTGCTCAAGGAATTGATTGCCCAGGGTGACTTCCAACGCGTACCGCCTGCCCCGCCGCCCTTGCCTCCGGAACTCGGGCTGGTGATCGAGGAACAAGGCACGTTTCCTGAGCCGGACAGCCGGGGACAAATCCTCGTGCGGCATCCCGAAGTCACGCTTCAGTTGGTCGTCCACGGCCGGCCGCTCAGCAGCCTGAAGTCGCTGACCTGGCAACTCGATAACCAGGCGGAGCAGAAATTCAATCTGGAAAAGGCCGCGGAAAATGAATTCACGGTTCCCTTGCGCCTACGGCGTGGGATGCACAAGCTCCGTGTGGTGGCACGCACGCCGGAAGCCGGGCGGCAAGAGTATGTGGAAGAACTTTCGCTCCGCTACCAGCCACCGCCGCCTCAGCTCGAAGGGAAGGGTTCGAAGGCTCTGATCGTCCGCGACCCGGAATTCGTCATGCAGGCGGTCGCTCGGCCGGGGCTTCCTGACGAAGCGGTCACCGTCCAGTTTTCCCAGCGGCATGAGAACCAGGTCGTCGCTCAGCAGAATGAAACGCCGGCCCTTGCCCCGGGCCAGCCGCTGGAAATCAAAAGGAAGTTCCAGCTTCAGCCGGGAAATAACCTCATTGAAATCGTGGCCCGAAATCGCGACGCTTTGCCCGAGTATCAGGAGACGGAAACGGCCCGGCTGGCGTTCGAGGTCACGTTGATCAAGAAGGCCCGTCCGCCGCTCATCGTTTTGGAATCGGTCCTGCCCCAGGGATCGGAGAAGGAGTCCGAACAGTCGATTGAACCGGGCAAGACGGTTCTGGTTCACGCTCCCAAGATTGCCATCCGAGGCAAGATCGATGCCGAGGAGGGAGAGAAGCTCGTGAAGGCCGAGCGGGTCACCGATCCGTTACCCAAGGCGACGGAGTTGGCTCGCTTTGCGTCCGGCAAGGAGGGAAAATTCGTCATCAACGAAGAGGTGACGCTGCAACCCGGGCCACAGACCGTGCATTTCCGTGCCAAGACCGCCAACAGCGATGAAGCGGATCGGCCGATCACGGTCCTCTACCAGCCTCCGGTCCCGCCCCTGGAGGTCATCACCCCGCAGCGGGACGCTGTCCAGTATGGCGATAAGGAGAGTGAGGAAATCGCCCTGAAAGCTCAGCTCGCTCCGCCCGGCCATCCATATCCCTTCCAGGCGAAGATTCTGCGCGATGGCCAGGAATTGCCCAATCTGCGCCTGGTCATGGACAATCAAACGCGGACCTTGACAGGCCAGGTTCCCCTCCATCCGGGGAACAACCGCTTCCAAGTCCAGCTCAGCAATTCCTGGGGCGCCGTCTCGACCACCGAAGATATCAACGTATCGTATCTGCGGCCGCCGGAAGTGCTGGCCATCAAGGGGCCGCAAGAGACCAAGGAGCCGTTTATCGACCTGTCCGCGGTAGTGCGGTCGTCGCTGCCGTTGCTCTTAAATTCGGTGATCGTCGAAGTCAACGGTAAGCGTCGGGACATCAGACCGGTCTTGGCTAACCAGGCCGCGATGGACGGGACGCAGGTGGTGCTGCTCAAGAATGTGCCGTTGGATGCGGACAAGGAAGCCAACGAGATCAGCGTCCGCGTCGCCAACCAGGAAGCCGAATGCTGCATGCCCGGTACGGCGAACATCCAGTACCGCCCCGTGAAATCGCCTCCGGTCGTGCAGTTTCTCGAACCACACGATCACCTTGCGGTGAACCAGGCGAACCTGAAGGTGCGCTTCCAGGTGCGGTCTGCGCACCCGCTCCAAAAGGCCCAGTTCATCCAGGACGATGGCAAGCCGATCCCGGTCGATCTCTCCAAGGTTGAGCCCAATCCGGACGGCTCCTACGAGGTGACCAAGGAAGTGGACGTGCAGTTGCGGCGCGGCCTCAATACGCTGCACGTGGTGGCGGCCAATGACGGGGGCGAGGCGAACATGCCGCTCATCGTGAACTATCCGGATCCGCCCGTGCGGCTATCCATCGACAGCCTTCTCCCGATCGGGGCGGGCAACGCGCCAGTGCCGGCAACCGCGGAGCCGGGAGGCACGATTCGTTTTCCGGCGATGTCCGAAGGCCGGGTCCGGCTTCGGGGTCACGTCGTTTGGGATGAAAAGGATGATGCGCGGTTGAAAGCCACCAAGGTGGTGCGTGTCTTTGTCAATGGCTTCCAGCAGCTTCCGGCGGAGTTGGAAGCGGCTGCGGGGGGTGGCCGGGAACGGGCCTTCCGCACCGATATTTTGCTCAACCAGGCCGCGCACAACCAGGTGGAAATTGCCCTGCCGGGGCTGGAACAAGATGCCAGCAATCGCACCCATTTCCTCGTGGATTGCAAGAACCCGGCCCGCGCCCAGCGCCTGTATGTGCTGCCGGTGAGCCCACGGGAGACCGACGCCGATGCGCTGAAAACGGAATTCGAGCAGACCATGGGGCCGGTCTTTGATGAAGTCGAAGTCTACACGCCTCGTCGGTCCCGGCGTTGCTACGTGCTCCAGCAACTACAGACGATCCGGTACAAGATCGAAGGCTTGGCCAAAGCGGGCCTGCGCAGCAACACGGTTGTGGTGTTTTACTACCAGGGGGGCGAGTCGGTCGATGCCCAGGGAAACCTGTTCCAGACTACGGGAGACGCCTCCAACGTAAAGGGACGGCAAACGGCGCTCACCTGTGAAGACCTCGTCAGCTTTGTCGCGCAAACACCTGGTGCACACGTCCTGTTTTTTGATGTTGAAGAACAGAAGGGTCCCAAAGCCAAAGATAAGCTCGTTGGCTTTAAGGACAACTACCCTGAAATCGAATCGCACGTGGCCCTGATGCGCTACGCCTGGCTCGGTTCCACGGTGAAGCCTGAGGACACGCGCTTGATTCGCAAGCTTCAAGAAGCGATTCCGCAATCCACGCGCTTGATTGACCTGGCCCAGATACTGAACCGCCTGGCCAAGAAGTCGCAATACTTCCCGACTTTGCTGAGAGTGGACGAATACATCCCGGAGGAGATGAGAGACCTGGCCTTCAACAAGAAAAACGAAGGGCGCGTCCCGCAATGATTCCGTCTCTTTCCTAAATTCGGTTTGGGAACGCACGTCGCGAAACTCTGTTTCGCGCGCGGCTTCTGTACGGGAAACGAAGTTCCCCGGCAGTGCGTTCCCAACCCGAGTTTAGGAACCAGCATCTCATTCTACGCTCTGGGCGTCGGATGGGCGGGACTGCGTGCCGTCATTCATCGCTTCTTCCGCATAGCCCCTATCTTGCACCGGTCCCAATCGGGTTGCCGGCCTCTTTGCGCTATCTCCATCGCGTTCTACGCCGATAACCAATGCAGAAATCGGTCCCGTTCAGCAAGGAACGCTGTCCATTTATCTGCTCGGAGGCAACGATGCGCATCGCGGTTATAAACTTTCGACCGTTGTGGTTGGTTCTCGTCGGGGCCGCCTTGGTGGCCGGACTCGCCGCACCGGCGCACGGGCAATTCCGGTTATTCCACGGCACGCGTCCCGAAGTTTGCCCGCCGCAACCCTGCCCCACACCAACAACTCCGGAACCAGCGCCGACGCCGCCGGGCACCGCTCCGACGCAGACCAAGCCGCCAACAACAACTGCGCCGGCCCCGACGTCACCGGCTCCGACGCCGCCGGCAACCGAGCCTTCGATCTCCCCGGAAGCCGCGGCCGCCACGGGCACGGGAGCGGTTGCCTTGGCGGTACCGAATTTCAAGGGAGATCAGGGGCCCATCACGGCCATCGCTTTCGGGCCGCCGCAGCACCCCGGCGGCCAGCCGCGGGGTTCCGTGGTCGCGACCCCAGCCCGGGCGTTCAAAATGAGTGAGGACGAAAGCCCGCAACCACGCGACCGGTTCTACTTCGATTTCAACTATTACGATAACATGGGCGAAGCTGTCAGCCGCCGGCTGGGCATCGATCTGCATGGCATCGACGTTTATCGAGAGACCTTCGGCTTCGAGAAGACGTTCCTGGACAACAGCGCTTCGATCGGCTTTCGTTTGCCGCTCAACACGTTGAGTGCCAGCAGCACCACGCCGGGGCTCGGTGGCACGGACACGGACATCGGCGACCTAACGACCATTTTGAAATATGCGTTCTGGCAAGATCCCGCCAGTGGTACGCTCCTGTCCACCGGCTTGGCGGTCACCGCCCCCACCGGTCCGGCTCACTTCGCCGGTTCAACGGTCCCGGTCACCCATGTGACCGTGCTCCAGCCGTTTGTCGGCTACATCTGGTCCGCCGACAAATGGTTCCTCCACGGCTTCACGTCGGTCGCCGCTCCGACCGACAGCAAAGACGTGACCAGCCTGTTTAACAGCATCGGCGTCGGCTACATCTTCACCCGCCCTTGTGCGGAGGAACGGCTGCTCCGGACCATCGCACCCACCTTCGAAGTGCATGTGAGTGATCCGCTCAATCATCGCGGTGCGTTCAAGGTGAATGACCCCGTAGGGACTGCGGATATTGTCGATCTCACGATGGCCACGACGTTTGGCTTGGGGGAACGCTCTGCCCTGTCGGTCGGTATCGTGACGCCAGTCACCGGCCCCAAGCCGTTCGATGTCGAGGCCCTGGTTCAGTTCAACTGGTTCTTTGGGGCGCGGCGGAACCGGAGCATGGCGTCCACCAACGTGATCGGCGAATGAGTACGACCGGCCGCCGCTGAACCGATAGCCTGAAACACAAGCCTGACGCGCCAGCGAAGGACCGCAGCAAGTATCCTTCGCTGGCGCGTCAGGCTTGTGGTGCCGGATCTCGCACGATCCTGTCAATCAGCCACCCGCACGCTGGATGGCGTCGGCGAAAAATTCATCCGAAGCCAGGAATGTGGTGGCGAGTGCCGTCGGGGTCAACCGGCCGCGCTGCAAGGCATCCAGAAATGCCTGGCTCTCCGCTGGGGCTGGCGAGCGGTTGAGGTAATTCTTATCGGTGTAATAGAACTGGATGGCTTGCTGAAAGGCCTCTGGTGAGCCCAGGAACGACAAGGCGACCTGGGCTCTGTTCTCGACGCCGCGCTGCAATAAATCGAGCCAGTACGCGGCTCCTACCGGGTCGCTGCCATGATTGAGCACGTCCTGATAGAGCCCGCCAACGTAGGATGCACTGTCGGAATGGGCGGCGGTGTATTCGGGTGAAGTCAGGAATGCCACGGCCACTGCTGCCTCGCTCTGGCCGCTGACCAGGGCATTCACCCAAACGGCCCGGCCGGCATCGTCGGCGGGGCGGTGCAAGAAGCCTCCGTGGGGTGGATTGACGTTTCCATCGTAGAATTGATTGACCTCAATCACCCGGTGTTCGACCGACAGCTCAAATGCCTGGGCGATCATCGAGCGCGACACCCCGGCTTGGAGCTGCTGCACCCAGAAATTGAAGCCTCCCGTGTCAGGCGAGCGGTTGAGCACTGCTTGGTACAACGCGGCGATATAGGCTTGGTTGGGCGTAACGGTAACCGTCTGAATGATCGCCGGGGACGTGCTCTTGTTAAAGTGGAGATCACCGCTGTAGACGGCGGTGACGGAATGCATGCCGGCAACCAGGTTGGTTGTAGTGAACGTAGCAATTCCCGAAAGATTGAGGGCGGCGCTCCCTAACGGCCGGCTTCCATCTTGGAAGGTTACGAGGCCCGTTGGGGTGCCATTGCCTGGTGGCATGGGTCGTACGACTGCCGTAAACGTGACCGGCAAGCTAAAAATGGACGGGTTGACCGTCGAAGTGATGGTGGTCAACGTATCCGCTGGGTTGACAACTTGGGTCAGCGTAGCTGCTGCGCTCGTGAGAAAATTCGAATCGCCGTTGTAGCTGGCCGAGATGGTGTGGGAGCCTACTTCCAATGTGGCGTCGCTCAGGGAGGCGGTGGTTAGGCCTCCGGTGGTCCTGACGGTTGCCGGCCCGATAACGTTGTTGCCGTCGATCTGGAACTGAACCGTCCCGGTCGGTGTGCCGGCTCCCGGTGGGGTGACGCCAATCGTGACGGTAAAGGTGACGGATTGACCGAACACCGAGGGATTGGCGGAAGTGCTAAGCGTGGCCGCGGTGTTCGCCTTGGTGACGGTTTGCGAAAGTGCCGAGGCGCTAGGGGTGAAGTTGGGGTCGCCGCTGTAGTTCGCGGTGACCGTATGCGTGCCCACCGCCAGCATTGCGGTACTGAAGGATGCGGTGGTTACTCCGGCGGACGTACTGACGCCGACCGGGCTGCCGGCATTGCTGCCGTCGATCTGGAATTGGACCGTGCCGGTCGGTGTACCTGCCCCCGGTGGCAGGACGCCAATCGTGACAGTGAAGGTCACCGATTGACCGAACACCGAGGGGTGAGCCGAAGCGCTAAGCGTGGCCGATGTGCTTGCCTTGGTGACGGTTTGGGTGAGCATTCCGGTGCTGCTATCGAAGTTTGTGTCTCCGGAATAGATGGCCGTGACAGTGTGCCTACCTACCGCCAAGTTGCTCATGGTCCCGCTGGTGGCCATGCCATTGCTGAGAAGCACGGGGCTGCCGAAGTTGGTCCCATCGATTTGAAACTGGACAGTGCCCATCGGCGTACCAAAATTCGGGTTGCCGCTGGCCACCGTAGCGGTGAAGGTAACGGCTTGCCCAAAGACGGACGGGTTGGTGGACGACACAACGGTCACCGTCGTGGGCAAGGTGCTGCGGGCCAAGACAACACTGTTGGCGGTGTAGCTAATCTGGAAAATCTGGCCGCTAATATTCAGTAGAGCGTTGTTGGCGAGTCCGCTGAACGTACCTGTGATTCCATTGCTGCTGGTGAGGATGGTAAAGGTGTTCCCAGCCAGTGCCGGAAAGCCCACCATCGCACTTAGCGTCGGGCCAGCGGACAGATCCACGGTGCCGGAAGAGTTCAGTTGATCATAGCCGGTCCCCGCCGTGGTGCCGTTCAATTTTACTACGAAGGAGGCCCCAGCGTGGAACGTCGCATTGCCACTCTGCAAGATCGCCGTGCCCGGGCCGCCTGGGCTGATGGCTCCGTTTGCGGCAATCGTTCGCACGCTGCCGGAGCCGCCGAGGGTGGCACCGCTGTTCACGATCACGTTGCTGGCGGGGAATGAGCCATTCACCAGTAGTGTCCCACCATCGACAACCATGGATGTTAACGGGACGTAAGCCTGGTCGCCTGACAACACCAGCGTACCGGAACCTGACTTGACCAGGCCCCCCGCCGGTATCATGACATCCCCAGCGAGGCTTCCACTGATAGTGGTTAGCCCGGAATTGGTCACGGTCAGGGTCAACGGCGTGCCCGACGAACTTCCCAGCGTCGTGATTCCAGCGAACGTGAGGTTATTCGTCCCGCCGATGGTGATATCGCCGTTCACAGACAGGTTATTGCTGAGGGCGTGGGCGCCGCCGATTGCCTGAATGGCTGTCCCGCCGGCCAGCGATAAGCTTCCGGTTCCCAACGCCGCGTCATTGCCGATCGCCAGCGTGCCGTTGGTGAGGATGGTCCCTCCCGAGTAGGTATTGTTCCCGGTGAGCGCCAGGGTTCCGGCCCCGGTGATGTTCAGGGGGGCAGTGGCGCCAGTGTCTGAGGACGCGGGACCACCACTCAAAGGGCCTCCTATGCTAAGTCTTGCTCCGGCATTTGCGACGTTCACGGTCACTGGACCAACGAAAGAACCCAGATCGATGCCGATATTGAGCGCGTCTACACCTGTGACCGCCGCATCTATCGTGATGCCCTGAGCCGAGCTGGTCGAGTTAAACCTCACGAGATTATTCCCCATGGCGGGTTCCATGGTGGTATAACCGCTGCCGGTATAGGTGATGGACTGAACGAAGAGGTTCGGGATGTCATCCAAGTTGGTGAGATTGGAGGCAGCGGCCGGAAACACCAAGACAGGAATAGAGTTATCCGTGGCCGGCGAGCCACCGTTCCAATTGGCGTCGTCTGACCAAAGCATTGAATTCGCTCCCGTCCAGATATGCGTTGCCGGGGCGAATCGTTCTTCCAGATACTCGAATCGCGGCCGCCGAGACCGCTGCTCAGGTTGCGTCCTCTGCGACCTGCCCTGGGGAAACCTGAATTTCTTCGTGAACCAGCGACGCAAAAAGGAGACAGCCATCGTCAACCCCTCGTTGAAGGATGCAAGGGAAGGAAACGCCCATTCGCGGGATCCAGAAACCGGTTCGCGCAATGGGACGTCGTGAGGGGGGGACACGGCGCGCCGCAGCGGCCTCCAGTCTGGTCGGAACCAGGGGGGCCCAGAGGCTCCAATGCTATCGACTGTGCTGTAGGATCGTAAGGCGAGGGATCTTTGGTGTCAACGGAGAATTTCGGCACATGCGGAAACGCGCAATGATAGGACCACACAATTGCGCGGCGATCTCAATTCACGGAGGACCAGCCGCGGCGGCTTAGAAGATACACCGCGGTCCTGCCCGTCGTTTCCGATTGAACGCGTTGTGGTCAGCCACCCGCAATCACGTTAGCGTGAGCCAGGAACTCATCGGAAGCCAGGAAAAGGACGCCAAGCGCCGCGGAGGATAGGTGCCCGCGCTGCAATGTATCGAGGAAGCCCTGCGTTCCGGACAGGTCTCCGGAGCGTCCGAGGTAATTCTGGTAATAAAAATCGATGGCCTGTTGAAACGCTTCCGCCGAGCCCAGGAACGACATCGCGACCTGAGCTCTGCTCTCGATGCCCCGTTTCAACAGGTCCAACCAATAGGCCGATCCGCCGGGATCGCCGGTGTGGGCGAGCAAGTCTTGATAGAGCCCGGCAACGTAGGAAACATTGTCGGCATGGGTGGCCATGTATTCCGGCGAGGTCAGAAACGCCACGACCACTTCCGATTCGCTGTGGCCAGCCAGCAACGCATTTACCCAAATGGTCAATCCGCCGCTGTCGGAGGGCCGGTGGAGAATATCCTTGTAGAACTGGTTGACTTCGAGAACCCGATGTTCCGTCGATAGCTCAAAGGCCAGCGCGATCATGGCACGGGATTGCCCGGCCTGGAGCTGCTGCACCCAGAAATTGTAACCAGGGGCATCGGGGGCGCGTTCCAGGACCGTGAGGTACAACGCAATCACGAAAGCATTCCGGGGAGTCGTGGTCACCGTGACCGTGACAGGCGACGATGCACTTACGTTGAAGTTGGCATCGCCGCTATACGTGGCAAGTATCGAATGAGTACCGCTGGCTAAACTCGTGGCCGTGAAGCTGGCCGTCCCCGTCGGGCCGATGTTGGCGGTCCCGAGCACGACGCCGGCATCCTGGAACGTGACCATACCGGTCGGTGTCCCGCTGCCCGGCGGCACGGCTTGCACCGTGGCCGTGAACGTGACAGCCTGGCCGGGGGACAGCGTGTTGCCGGAGGGCGTCAGGGTGATCGTCGTGGCCGCGGAGCTGACGGTCTCTGTCAGAAAAGGCGAAGCCACGCTGCTGGCGGCGA
>DATGIQ010000391.1:0-5842 GCA_035295665.1 Gemmataceae bacterium
CGGCCACGGATACGCTGGTGGTGAACGATGGGGGGGATCAAGGGAGCCGCAGCTTCACGATCACCGAGAGTAGCATAGCCTGGGGCACGGCGGCGCTGAACTATACCGGCTTGGGTACGGTGACCATCACCGGCGGCACCGGCGGCACGACGTTCACCGTGCGGGCTTCCTCGGCCACGGCGGCGCTGAACCTCTTCGGTACTGGCGCTGCCGATACGCTGGTCGGCTCCGATCAGGGCAATCTCTTCCAGCTCACCGGCAGCGATACCGGTACGCTCTCCGGCACCGCCTATGGCAGCAGCGTGTTCTTCCACCAGCTGGGCAATCTCAGCGGCGGAGCCGGCAGCGATACCTTCCAATTTGCCGATGGCGCCTCCGTGAGCGGCGCCCTCACCGGCTGCGGGACGGCGACCTTGGATTACACCGCCTTCACGAGCAGTGTCGTGGTCGATCTCCCCATCGGCTCGGCGACCGGTGTGGGCGGCTTGGTCAGCGGCATCGCCACGGTGCGGGGCGGCAGCGGCACGCCGGCTGCCAGTGGGGTCTACAATCTCTTGATCGGCACCGGTGGTAATATTCTGAGCGGTGGCCTGGGACGGCGGAATCTCTTGGTTGCCGGGGGGAGTGCCAGTACGCTGCAAGGCGGGGATGGGGAAGACCTCCTGGTTGCCGGCAGTACCGCCTACGATAGCGAAGCCGGCCTCAGCCATTGGCTGGCCCTGGCCGCGTACTGGGCGGGCAGCGACGACTATGCCACGCGCGTGGCCCATCTGGTGAGCGGCACCGGCGTCCCGCTCCTGGATGCCACGATGGTCACCGGCAATGGTGGCAACAATACCGTCAGCGGCACCGGTGCCTTGGCTCTGCTGTATAGCGATGCCCTGGATACCCTCACCGGCTTCGATCCCAATTCCCAGCTCATCCTCATCGGACCGTGAGATTCCTCGGGAGGAAGAAGAAGGAATGAAGAGAGACGTCATCGCGGTGTTTTGATAAGGATGCCGTTTGCTTTGGCGGAGGAAGCGGGCCGCCGAGGCGCTGAGGCGAGCGCAGAGAGCAAGTTCCACCCGGGCTTTTCACTTTTCTTCTCTGCAGCCCCTCAGTGTCTCGGCGGCCCGCTTCGTTGTGCCGGCGATCTTGCTATTCGATTGCTGCAATAATGGGGCGACGGCCTGCGGTGTCATATGGCAGGAGCATGCCAACGTTACGGGCTGATCTTCGCCACGAAGGCGTTTCCATGGCCGCCATACGCCGGCTGGAAGGCATTAACTGCTGGAAAGTCCTCCGAATAGGTGACTCCCGACACGTAAACGCCATCATTCTGATCCACGGCGATACCCAGACCGAGATCGACGTAGCTGCCACCGAGGTAGGTGGAGTACAGCAGTCCACCGCCCGGGCTCAGGCTGGTCACGAACGCGTTTTGGAGGGCCTTTCCGGACCCTCCCAGTTTCGGTTGAATGGCGTTGAGCGTCGGGAAATCGGGCGACCCGGTTATCCCTGTCACGAAGATCTGGCCGAACTGATCCACAGCGATCTTCTGGCCGAAATCGCCGGAGTAATCGCCGCCGCGGCCGCCGAGGTAGGTGGAGTAGAGCAGTGCGGAACCGTCTGCACTCAACTCCGCCACAAAAGCGTTATGGGGGCCCTTCAGTGTGGCCTGCAAAGGATTGACGGTCGGGAAGTGGGAGCCGGTAGTTCCAGTCACGTAGGCGTTGCCGACCGCGTCCACAGCGATGCCACCGCCAGAGTCGCTCCCGCCGCTGCCGCCCAGGTAAGTGGAGTACACGGGCTGGCCAGCCGCGTCCAGGCGGGCCACGAACGCGCTCGTCTGCAACCCAATCGCAGGCCTGGTTCCCTGGAGCGCGTTCAGGGTCGGAAAATCGGGCGAGACGGTAACGCCGGTCACGTACGCGTTTCCAGCCGTGTCCACGGCAATGCCATGGCCCTGCTCGTCGCCGCTGCCGCCCAGGTAAGTGGAATACACCGGTTGGCCAGCCGCGTCCAGGCTGGTCACAAAGGCATCCCCCGAGCCGTAGGTACCGCTGCCGCCGTAAGTCGGTTGAAAGGCGTTGACGGTTGGGAAATCGTTCGAATTCGTCTCGCCTGTCACGTAAACGTGGCCCGATTGGTCCACCGCGATGTCAAAGCCATCGTCGAAGCTGCTGCCACCGAGGTACGTGGAGTAGACCAACGCCGACCCGTCAGGCGTCAATTTGGCCACGAAGGCGTTCGTGGCACCGCTACCGCCGAGAATCGGCTGGAAGGCGTTGACGGTCGGGAAGTCGGACGAAGTCGTAAATCCTGTGACATAGGCGCTGCCGGCCGCGTCCACGGCGATGCCAACGCCCCTGTCACCACTGCCGCCATTGGCCGCATTTCCAGAGCCACCCAGGTAGGTGGAATAAATTAGCCCCGAGCCGTCCGCCGTCAGCTTGGTGATGAAGGCGTTACCATCATAATAGGGATTCCCGAGAGCGGGCTGAAAGGGGTTGGCGGTCGGGAAGTCGGGCGAAGTAGTATACCCGGTGACGTAGGCACAGCCGGCTGAATCCACGGCGATGCCAACACCACCATCGCCCGGAAAGGCGTTGGGGCTGCCGCCGAGGTAAGTCGAATAACTCAGCACCGGGTCAATGATCAGTGCCTTGCTGCGATCGTAGTCGCCCAGCGAAAAACCGACTTGGTTCCCCTCCAACCAGAACGTCCCTGCCACCGCGTGACGCTCCCCCGCCACGTCCTGATAGACGACGGGTTTGTGCTGGAGCAGGATCTGCCCCTTTGCCTGGACAATCAAGTCCCCCCGCTCATCCAACGTTAAGCGATCGGCGCCAGAAAACCGCAGCCGAATTTGACTCGGGTCGGCCCCGGGGGATACCTGGAAATCGTACTCCAACTGGCGCTGGTTGCCGTAGTAGACGAGGCCGATGCCGGGGTAGACTTCCGGATAGTACACTTGGGCGTAGGTGGGGATGCCCGTCCGCCATTGCGAGGGATCGTTGCCCAGGAAGTAGTTCGCGATTCCGGGTAGCCGTTCGGCGCCCTGGGCAACTGCCCCCGGATTGCTGCCCAGCAGTTCCATGCGCAGCACCGCCCACTTCCCAGGTGGAGAGATGATCGAATCCGCGGTCCTCTTCTTCGAACGGAAGGGTAGGGGCACGCGTGCAGAGTCTCCGACCTGCCCTGCTCGATTCAGGGCAAGAACGGCCTCCGTAGCAGTCAGGAACACGGTGTAGCCCGGCCCACGAGCGAGGTACCGCACCTGCGGATCGGTCTGGCCTTGATTGGCTTCGAAGCTCAATGGGATGCGACCGATGCTTTGCAGCCAAGGTGTTGGTGCCGCGTTGGCCCGACGATCGCTGTTGGCAGGCATGCCCGGCACAAGGCGCGGGCCCGCCCCGCTCACGGCAATCAGGGCCAGCACAGCACTGAGCCAGAAAACAATACGAAGCGTTCGAAACAAAGCCATTGCACTCCCTCCCGGCGTTGGTTGATCGCCAACTCCCCCCTCAGCAGTGACTTCAGGATTGGAGCTTACTTCAGTCAGCAGGCCGCTTCAGGAGACGCCGCCCAGAAGCCGCTGCTTCCCGGGTCAAGAGCGATTCGGGGGCTCCATCGGCCAGCGTTTTCAGCAATTGACGTGCTTCCGGCGTACCGATGTGCTCCAAGACTTCGATGGCACGAAGCACCCGAAGAGCTTCCGGGCCGGCGACGGCCACCTGCTCCAAGAGCTGCTCAATTCGCTGCCGGGCTTCGGGTGAAAGCGGTTGCACAAGCTTCCCTCGCAACGCTGGCTCGGCCAGGCCCCCTAGCCCCTTTAACTCTGCGGTGGCTTTCTGGCGGACTTCGAACTGAAGGCTATCCAGGTCCTCTATTAGGCGGGTGGTCTGCCGGCTGTCGGGTGTGCGGACCGGCTGGAGGTGGTGTTGCAGGAACGGCACGGTTTGCGCTGGGGTTGTGCGGAGCGCCATGATCGCTTGATAGGCTCGCGAAGCATCGCTATCCGCCAGGCTCGACCAAAGCGTTTCCGGTTCTTGGGAGGAACGGGGCCGGGGATGGAGCCGGAGAGCTTGCCGATCGCCGGACAGATCCCAGAAAAGAAGGGTGGTATCGTATGCCGCAGAGATCAACATCTTGCCGTCCACCGAGAAGAGGAGGGAGTTGACCTTGCCACGATGTCCAGTCAATCGACGCAGCTCTTTGCCTGTCTCGAGGTCCCAGAGCCGGATCTTGTTATCCAAGTCCGCAGAGGCAAGCACCCGGCTGTCCGGCGAAAAGGCAAGGTACAGCGTCGCTTGCTGATGGCCCTGGAGCGAACAGCGCTGCTTGCCGGAGGCAGCTTCCCAGACGGCAATGGTCTTGTCCAATCGGTTCGTCGCGAACATCTTGCCGTCGGGTGAAAAGACGATCCGCTGGTGCAGAATGCCCATCCAGTTCCATGACAAGGAGCGCGATGGCTCCCCGGACCGTTCGTTGATCCCCACGGTCAAGTGTGGAAGTTCCTTTCCCGTGGCCGTCTCCCACAGGCGAGTTATGCCGCCCGCGTTCCCTTGTTGTGCCCACCCCGACGCCGCCAGCAATCGGCCATCCGGGGACAGCGCGATGGTTGAAACATAGCAGGGTCTGTTGGCCTCGTCTTTGAGTGAAAGCCGGCGCAGTTCTGTCCCGGTCGTCACGTCCCAGAACCGGACCGCCGCATCATTACCCCCTGAGATAAGCACCTTACTATCCGGCGTGAACACCACCGAATTGAAAAAGCCGTTCGCGAAACCGTCAAACTTCGGATCCCCTTTGAGCTTGGCGCGTAGCTTGCGGGTGCCGACGTCCCAGAGCAAGACCGCATTCTCGTGTGCGCCGGCGGCCAGCATCGTACCGTCCGGTGAAAAGGCAAGACATAAGGCCGACGAGCTTGTTGGCAAGGATCCGCTTTCCTCTCCCGTCGCCGGGTCTACAAGCCGAATACTGTCAAGATTTACATACGCCAAGGTCCGGCTGTCCGGTGAAAGCGTGACACTGCCCACATAGCCTTGATTGCCTCGCGGAGCCCGCTCTGTTCCGGTAGCCACGTCCCAGAGCCGGATGATCTGGTCCGTCCCGCTCGTGATTACGGTCCTGTTATCGGCGGAGAAGACGAGGCTTTCGATCCGATGAGAGCGCCCTTCGATGCGGCGCAGCTCCTTGCCCGTGGCAGCGTCCCACAGGCCGATCACGGGATGGCTTTGCTTGTTGTCGTATTCACCCGTGGCCAAAAGCTTGCCATCGGGCGAGAATCCGACCGCACGGACATCGGACGCACCGTAGAATGTGCGCACCTCCTGGCCGGTTTTCACGTCCCAAAGCGGGATGATCCCGTCCTGAACCCCCGCTGCCAGCAGCTTGCTATCGGGGGAAAAGGCGATGCTGTACACATTGCTCGGCCGCGTCCATTCATGCACCAGGGTGCGGGACGCCACATCCCACAGCTGGATGAGCCGGCCGCTGAAGTTGCTTGCCGAAGCCAAGATCTTGCCATCGGGCGAATAGGTCAACAAGGTGATGCTGCTTTTTTGACGCTGGGTCGGGAGTCGGCCGGATGGTTTTCCGGTAGACAGGTCCCAGAAATGGATGCCGCCTTGATCCCCCGCGGCCAATGTCTTGCCGTCCGGCGCAAACGCCAGGCCGGCGAATCTGTATTCTACCTTTTCGCCTTTAAGAATGTGGACCCGTTCTCCAGAAGCATGATCCCAAAGGTCAACTTCGGTCCCTCTGGATATGGCCACCACCTTCCCATCCGGAGACAAGGCGATCCAGCTCGCCAGGTCATTATTGTCGCCCGGAAACTGACGGAGGAGTCTGCCACTCG
>DATGIQ010000392.1:0-3626 GCA_035295665.1 Gemmataceae bacterium
CCCGCAGCGATTTCAAGGACGTCGTTGAGGGTCACCAGTCGCAGAAACGCATTTCGTACTGCCTTGGCCTTCTGTTGCTTCGCAACGGTGGCCTGTTCCCATGCGATGCCGGCGAGGACCGCGGATACCAAGAAGCCGACAACCAAGGATAGGATCGCCAGGGCCCCGCTCGGGTTTCGCTTGCACCACTTCCAGCTGCGAGTCAGAGGTCCGGTTGGACGGGCTTGGATCGGCTTTCCACTCCGAAACAGATCCAGATCGTCAGCCAACGCCTCGGCGGTGCCGTAACGGCGGTGCGGTTCCTTTTCCAGGCATTTTAGGCAGATGGTTTCGAGATCGCGGGGCACCTTGGGCTGCTGGTGCCGCGGCGGCACAGGATCGAGCGTCTGCACTTGCTCCAACGTATCCGGGGGTGTTTGGCCGCGGAACGGCGGCCGGCCGACCAGCATCTCGTACAGAATCACACCCAGGGCGTACACATCGGTCGACGGACCGACACTGCTGAATTGGCCAGCGGCCTGCTCGGGCGCCATGTACTCCGCCGTACCGATGATTGTGCCGTCCCGTAGCCGCGCCGGTTCGTCCGCTGCCTGGGCCAGGCCGAAATCGGTGATCATTTGCCGGCCATCCGTGTTCACGAGGACATTGGCCGGCTTGAGATCGCGGTGGATAACGCCTTTTTGGTGCGCATGGTGAATGGCCCGCGCCAGGGTTTCCACCGTTTTTGCCGTCTCTTGCACAGGCTGCGGCTGGCCGGCCAGCTTTTTGGCGAGGCTGCCCCCTTCCACGAACTCCAGCGCCAAAAACGGCCGACCTGCATGCTCGCCGATGTCAAAAATCTGCACGATGTTGGGATGTTGCAACCGGGCCACGCTCTCGGCTTCGGTCCGGAAGCGGGCCCGGCGTTCCGGATCCAGATGGCCGGCGCCCAGGATCATCTTCAGTGCGACGGTACGCTTCAACGGCACATGCCAGGCCTTGTACACGACGGCCATGCCGCCGCGGCCCAATTCTGCGCGTATCTCGTAGTTCTGAATACTCGGCAGAGAGGTAGGCGGGACTGGCTCGCTGTGCAGTTGGTCGGGGCGGATGCAAGCAGCCAGCGGGAAGAGGACGCCACCGACTCCCTTGGTCAGATTCTCCAGAATCTCCGCGCAGCCGGGGCAATGCTCGACGTGGCTTTCGATCTCTTTCTGCAGGGCCTCGGGCAAGGACTGGTCCAGCAGTCCCTGCAGCATCTCGGATGCGGGGCACTCGCCCATTAGCACTCTCCGTAGCTTCGCTTGAAAATCCCCAGGATATCGGGCAATCAGCCCCCGGAAGATTTCTGTAGTTGCTGCAGTTCGTCCTGGAGCATTTTGCCAACCCGGTACTTGGCCTGCGAGACTGCAGCAAGCGTGATTTTCAGGTGGTCGGCCGCCTCACGAGCCGTCCATCCCTGGATGGCCGTCAGCCAATAGGCTTCCCAGGTGTGTGGCTCAACCTTGTCGCGCACAATTTCCATGATCTGTTCGGCCTGTTGTAGATGGCGGCACATTTGCTCACTTAATTCATCCGACAGCTCCTCGATGCTGGCAGAGTCAGGAAGTTGTTCCAGTTGGCCTTCCTTCCCATCGGCGCCGCGACCCTGGCCACCGGGAGTTTGTTGGAACCTGCGCCAATACTCGTTCACTTCGTTCGAGACAATCTTGCGGAGCCAATCCCGGAAGCGTCCCTTGTCCCGGTTGTAAGCGAAGCCCGGCAGGGCGCGTACCAGTTTCGCCAGGATTTGCGCGACCACCTCCTCCACTTGATCGCCCCGCAATTTCCGCCGCCGGCACCATCGGTCGATCAGCCCGGTGTATCCATCGAAGAATTCCTTCCAAGCTTCCTGGTTTTCCAAGCTGCGGAGTTGCCTGAGCAGGTTGGATTGAGTTGGGAAGTCGTCGGTGTCTGCCATGGCCGGTGCTCCATGCGTCTGTGCGGCGGCTCACCGGCTCCCGGCCTCTACCCTCTAATACGCGGCAGCTTAACGCGGCCGCACACCCAAGGCGGCGTTAGCCCAGTCATGGCCGAGAAAATCGGGGGCGTGTTAAGCCCCAACGTATTTACTGGTGAGCGAGTCGGGGTCGGCTTTGCCTAAATGCTTGTGCATTGGTCCCCTGAAGCAATCCCAAGCCCTGTGCATTTTGCTGATAGGTTTGCCGACCTCGCGCACTCTTTCAATAGTGAGTTTTCTTCAAAGCGCGGCTTGATTGTAGACCCGGAAGCAGGGTCAAGCAAGGGGAGGAAATCCCATGGACTTCGCCTTTGCCCCGTTCGTCCTCGGTCTGGTCGCGGCCGCCCTGGCCCATGTGCATGCCGAGTATTGCCAGTGGCGGATCCGCTCACCCAAAGCCTGCCACGCGGAAATCCCGTTGATCGCTTCGGCATACGCTGCAAACGCTTGTAGCGCCCTCGCGCATTCTTGGCCTTTTATTCCCTGAGGAGATTCTCACCATGCGCTTGCCATCCACTGTATTCCCGATGCTCCGCGGTGCCATTCGGCTGGGGGTATTAGCCGTCTTTCTGCTCAGCGGTTTCAGCCAGGGTTTGCCTTCGGCATGCGCCGACAACAAGAAACACAATCCCAAGCCCGCTCCGGCGCCGCAGAAGCAAAAGTCACCGGCCCAGGCTACCCCGGCTCTGCCGAAGCCGCATCCGCATGTCCACAAGCACCCGCATGTGTTGGCGGCGATGCGGAGGCTTCACGAAGCCTGGGTGGCGCTGGAGAAGGCGCCGCCAGTTTTCGGTGCCCACCAACTCGCGGCGATGGAGCTGATTGTCGTGGCCTATACGGAGCTCAATCTCGGTGTCCAGGGCCCGCCTGGGCAGCCGATGATGGAGGCGATGAACCTCCGCCCTCTGAATCAAGCGAGCGATTATCCGACCATGAAACTCGCGCTCACGAGACTGCATCAAGCCCAGACTGAAGCAAAGCAGGCGGCGCCGATGCAGGGACACCGCCAGAAATCCATTGTCGAGATGAACGCGGCGATCCTGCAAATTGAGGAAGGGCTCGTATTTGCACGGACACACCGATAAGTCCGTTTGGACAGGAGAGCGCTACGCTCAGTCGATCTTTTACTCTTGGAGGGTCTGGTACCATGTCTGCGAATTCCCGGCGCCCGTGGATCAAGCGGTGGGTTGACGTCCTGAATCGCCCCTGGGTCGAGTTGCCCAGAAAACAATGCCGGTTGACACAGCGACTGATGGTTGAACAACTGGAGACTCGATTGGTGCCGGCCCCTGTGACGCTCGCGCCAGGCAAGTACCATCAGGCATTCACGAGTGATTCGGAGTTCCTATCCACGAGCGGCACTTACGAGTTTGATGGCAACTCAACGATCAATCCAGGCGTGACGCTGACGGTTGGGGCAGGCGTCAATGTCCAGATCGACGCTGGTGTGACGCTCACGGCTAATGGAACGTTGAATTTCGGCTCAGGATCGACGGTGGCCTTGAAGTACAGCTACGGAGCGACGACACAGATCGTGGTGGGCAATGGCGGTCTCTTGACCGCCACCGGCACGGCCTTTCGAGCGGACACAACCAGCAACGACTTTACGCAGATCGATGTCACTGCGGGCGGCCATCTCAAGGCCACC
>DATGIQ010000393.1:0-6068 GCA_035295665.1 Gemmataceae bacterium
GAGGTCCGGATGGCCATTGACAATGATCTCGCCGATATAGGTGAGCAGCTTGGTCGCCCGGTCTTGCCGTGTCGGCAACTGAAACAGCTCGGGTGTCTCGTCGAGGAAGTGCGTGGTGAAGCGGCCGGCTAAAAAGTCTGGATGGGTCACCAGGTTGAGAAGGAACGGGATATTTGTCTTCACGCCGCGGACCCGGAATTCTTGCAGACAGCGCTCCATGCGCCGGGCTGCATCGGCGAAGCGCAACCCGTGGGCCGTCACTTTCACCAGCAGCGAATCATAGAACGGCGTGATCACCGCTCCCGAAAAAGCCGTGCCCGCATCGAGACGGATGCCGATCCCGCTGGCCGAGCGGTAATGGCTCAGGCGCCCGTAGTCGGGAACGAACGCATTCGCCGGGTCTTCCGTAGTGACCCGGCACTGAAACGCGTAGCCATGCGGCTTGACGTTCTCCTGGTTGCCGAGCCCGATTTCCGAGTCGGAGAGTGGCCGGCCTTGCGCGATCAGAATTTGGCTCCGAACAAGGTCGTAGTCGGTAATCACTTCGGTGACGGTGTGCTCGACCTGGATGCGCGGGTTGACTTCGATGAAGTAGAAGTCCCCGGACTCGGTGTCGAGAAGGAATTCCACGGTGCCGGCATTGTCGAGGCGCACGGCTCGCCCGACGGCCAAGGCAGCATCCAGGATCCGAGCCCGTGTGTGCGGATCGAGATTCAATGCCGGGGCGATCTCGACAATCTTTTGATGGCGGCGCTGCAAGGAACAATCGCGCTCGAACAGGTGAACCAGGTTGCCGTGCTGGTCGCCAAGGAGCTGCACCTCGATATGGCGGGCCCGCTGCACATACTTTTCCAGAAACACATCGGCGATGCCGAACGCAGTGCCGGCCTCACGGCGAGCCTGCTCCAAGGCATCATCGAGCCGATCAGCGGTAAGGGCGATGCGCATGCCGCGGCCGCCGCCACCCATGGCGGCCTTGACGATGACGGGATAGCCCAGCTTCCGCGCCAGGGCGCGAGCCTCGGCAGGAGTGCGCACCGGTGTCTCGCTGCCGGACAAGACCGGCACGCCGGCTTGCTGAGCAAGATGTCGGGCAGCCACCTTGTCGCCCAATCGTTCCAGGATATCGACGCGCGGCCCGACGAAGATTAGACCGGCCTCCCGGCAGGCCCGGGCAAACGCGGGATTTTCGGAGAGGAAACCATAACCCGGATGAATGGCTGTCACTTCATGTTGGACGGCCAGGGCGACGATGCCGGGAATGTCAAGGTAGGCGCGGATCGGCTCGCCTGCTTTGCCAATGCGGTACGCTTCATCCGCCTTGAAGCGGTGCAAGGCGAAGCGGTCCTCGTGGGAATAGATGGCCACCGTGCGAATGCCCAGTTCATGGGCGGAACGAAAAACGCGGATGGCGATCTCGCTGCGATTGGCAACGAGAAGCTTGCGAATGGACTGAATTGATTCCTCCGGCATGAGTAATGCATCCTGGAGATTGGCCTGGTTGGCGGTGTCGGTTTCACTCTATCCTAAATGGCTACGCGCGATTCGGCTACATACAAGCCTGACGCGCCGGCGAAGTAGACCGCTGTCCTTCACTGGCGCGTCAGGCGTGTGATGCAAGGAAACAAATTCGGCGGGCGCGCCGGGGAACACAAACGGGATTTACCTTGTGGCTCCCTTGGAAGGGTTGGTAGATTAAGGTAAGATTGGGCCATCGATTGACCGGGAGAGTTGGCAGGGCTCACGGACAGTCGTCGTTCGTGGGCTCCTTTTGTTGAGTCGGAGTGATGAACTTCGAGCCATCGCTTGGGACTGTGGTCCGCACAGCCGAACCCGCCTTGGAGGTTTACTTGCTGGGATCGGTGGACTTCGAGGCTGCGCTGGCATTGCAGCACCGGCTGGTGTTCGACATCGCCAGTAATCGCTCGGCCTCCGCCCTGATCCTTTGCCAGCATCCGCCCCTGATCACGGTCGGCCGCCAGGGTAGCCGAGCCCATATCTTGTGCGATGGCGAAGAGCTGCGCGCCCGCCGCTGGCGGGTGCGCTGGGTCAACCGCGGCGGCGGCTGCCTGTTGCACATGCCGGGCCAGATGGCCATCTACCCGATTTTCGCATTGGATCACGTCGGCCTGGGCGTCCACGATTACCTGGAGCGGCTCCATGACGTGCTGTTCGCCCTGCTGGATGATTTCAATATCCGCGGCGAAAGGCGGACCAGCCAGCCCGGCATCTGGGTGGCACGCCGTCCGATCGCCAGTGTCGGCGTGGCCATTCGCGATTGGGTCGCCTATTTTGGCGCGGCGTTGAACATTCATCCAAATCTTCTGCCGTTCCGATTGGTCCAGACCGCGGGCCCGACGGGCGGTACGATGACCTCGATCGAGCGCGAGCGCCACGGTCCCCTGCGGCCAGCGTTTGTCCGGGAGCGGTTGCTCGAACACTTCACCGATCGCTTTCGCATTTCGCGGACCTCGCTCTTCTTCGATCACCCATTGCTCAAGCGAAAGGCGCCGTCCGATGCTCTCGCTACCTCTTCTTGAGGCCAAGGATAAGCCGGAGAGGGCGAGAGGACGTCTGCCCCCCTGGCTCAAGCGCAGCCTTCCGCACGGCAACGGCAACTACTTCACCCAGCATTTGCTCGAGGAACTCCATCTGGAGACGGTGTGTGAAAACGCGCGCTGCCCGAACCGACCCGAATGCTATGCGCGGCGCACGGCGACGTTCATGATCCTGGGCAATGTTTGCACCCGCCCGTGCGGCTTCTGCTCGGTATCCAAGGGAACGCCGGAAGTCCTGCAAGATGATGAGCCCGAGCGCGTGGCCGAGGCTGCCCGTCGCCTCGGATTACGCCATGTCGTGATCACCTCCGTGACCCGCGACGATCTGCCGGACGGAGGCGCCGACCACTTCGCGCGCTGCATCCGGACGGTGCGTGCACGGACGGGGGCTGTCATCGAGGTGTTGACGCCCGATTTCCTGGGGCAGACACAGGCTATCGATCGGGTGCTGGAAGCCCAGCCGGAGGTTTATAACCACAATCTGGAAACGGTGCCTCGGCTCTACCAAAAGGTGCGCGGCCGGGCGGATTACCGGCGGAGCCTCGATCTCCTGGCGCGCGTCAAACGCCGGGCCCCGGAGATCTTCACCAAGAGCGGCCTGATGCTCGGATTGGGTGAAACCATCGACGAGCTTCTGGAGGTACTGGCGGATTTGCGCGCCGTGAAGTGCGATCATCTCACCCTCGGGCAGTATTTGGCGCCGACCTTGAAGCATATTCCCGTGAAGCGGTATGTGCCGCCCGAAGAGTTTGACGCTCTTGCGAAGTTGGCCCGATCGCTCGGTTTCCGGCAGGTGGCCAGCGGTCCGTTCGTGCGATCCAGCTATCATGCCGAGGAGATGCTGAACGTCGATGCGCACGGAAATCCTTCTGCCTGAGCTAGGAGCCGACCCGGCCGTGGTCAGTGTGTGGTTTGCTGAGCCGGGCGAGGTGATTTACGAAGGCGACCGCTTGGTCGAAATCCTTATTGGCGGCGCAACCTTCGACGTGGCCTCGCCGGCCACAGGCCGATTGCTCGGCAAGCTGGCGCTGCCGGACGATCCCGTCTTGCCGGGGCAGGTGCTGGGCGTGATGGAGGCAGAAGAATCGAAATCCTGATACCCGGTCGGTTTGGCGGCGGTTCGCAGAACCACGCGGGCACGCTCCTACGCGGTCCTGCGAACTGCCGCTAAACGGAATCGTGAATGAGAATCTCACCGATGGTACGTGGCCTTTTCATTTCGCTGGACGGTCTCGACGGCACCGGGAAATCGACGCAATGCCGCTTGTTGGTGCATTGGCTCCGTAACCGTGGCCATGTCGTTACCCAGTGTGCCGATCCGGGGGGGACTCCGCTTGGCGAGAAAATTCGCGCGTTGCTGCTGGATCGCCAAGAAGAAATGACCGTGGCCTGCGAAGCCTTTCTTTTCATGGCCAGCCGGGCGCAGCTCACCGCCGAGATCATCCGTCCGGCTCTCGACGCCGGTCGTGTGGTTGTCTCCGATCGCTTCTTGCTGGCCAACGTCGTCTACCAGGGACACGCCGGCGGCCTGGAGCCCGAGCTGCTGTGGACCCTAGGCCGGATCGCATCCGCAGGCCTGGAGCCGGACTTGACCCTGATCCTGGACTTGCCGGTGGAAGCAGCGCTGGCTCGGCGCAAAGGGGATGCGGACCGTTTCGAGAGCCGAGCCATCGAATATCAGGCCGGCGTGCGCGAAGGATTTCTCACGGAAGCAAGGCGGCATCCGGATCGCCTGCGGGTCATCGACGCCAGTTCGGCACCGGAAATCGTCCACGAACGAATCTGTCAGGAGGTGGCCCGTGTCTTGGCAGCGGGTCCGCGGCCATGAGGCACAACGCCAGGCATTCGAGCGGGTGATCCAGCGCGGTCGGCTCGCGCACGCTTATCTGTTCACGGGACCGCCAGGTATCGGCAAGCGGCTCTTCGCCGATGAGTTTGCCAAAGCGCTGCTCTGCGAATCCCGGCCGGCGGAGCGATTCGAAGCATGCGATCACTGTGCCGCCTGCGTGCAAGTAGCGGCGGGGACGCATCCCGATCACTTCCTTGCCAGCCGGCCCGAAGAGAGCCTGGAACTGCCGATCAGCGTCATGCGCGAGTTTTGCCATCAACTGGCCCTGAAGCCGGCGCGTGGCCGAGACAAGGTCGCCATTCTCGATGATGCCGACGACCTCAATGAAGAAGCCGCCAACTGCTTTCTCAAGACGCTTGAAGAGCCGCCGCCGCGCTCGGTGCTGCTCTTGATCAGCACCAGCGCAGACCGGCAGCTGCCCACCATCGTGTCTCGTTGCCAGGTCGTTCATTTCCAACCCTTGCCCGCGCAGATTGTCCGTGAGCTGGTGGTCGGCCAGGGCATCGAAGACGAGACGCTCCTGCGACGGATTGTGCCGCTGAGCGGTGGTAGCCCAGGCCAGGCGTTGGCGCTGGCGGATCCGGCCCTGTGGGAGTTTCGGCGCCGTCTTCTGGAAGGCTTGGTCCAGCCGCGCTGCGATACCGTCACCCTGGCGCGGTCGTGGATCGAGTTCGTCGAAGATGCGGGCAAAGAGTCGGCGGCCCAGCGTCGCCGGGCGACGTTGGTGCTTCGCTTCCTGATCCAATTCCTGAGCGCCGCTCTGAACCGGAGTGTGGGAGGGATGCCCGGCTTGGTAGAGCCGGAGGATCTGCACATGGTGGAGCAACTGGCTCAGCGCGCGGATACGGAGCAAATTCTGCGCATGCTGGAACGCTGTCTGGAAAGCGATCTCCAGATCGAACGGCGCGTGCAGTTGGTGTTGGTGCTGGAGGGGCTTCTGGATGCGCTGGGGCAGATAATCGGTCGCCGATCTTGAGCTTGGCTCCTGCGGCGGAAGTTGTTATAGGCTGGGCCATGCCGCGACGGTGGATTGGCTGGATTGGCTGGATTGGCTTGGTCCTCTTCCTGCCTGGGATGGCAGGATGTAGCACCACGCCCGTTGCGGACCTCCTCGACTTTTTCCGACCCGGCCGAATTGATCCGGGGACCACACCTCCTTATGGGGGCGTTTGTTCGCCGCGCCCGGTTGGTCCGCCGGCGCCTCTGCCCGGTCCATCGCAACCGGGGCTTCCTGTGGTTCCGGCGCCGCCCCCTGGCCCGGTACCGGCTCCTCAAGGCAATCTGCCGCCGCCCGTTTGGCCGGACGCAAATGCCCCGGCGCCAGCAGGAATCCCTCCGATATCCTCAACCGGCAGCTTGCCGACTGCGCGGTAAGCGTCAGAACCGCAACACGTGCCTTGAACACTACACCTTGAAATGCCAGAATCACACGTGCTCTGATTCCGAAGCGAGGCAGAACCATGCCATTGCCGCAGGAAACCGACGCGAGTACTTCGTTTTCCGTTCTTTCCGCTCGATCGCAAGAAGCTTTTTCCGTGACCTCCCGGAACTCTTGAAAACGCATTACGGGCAATGGGTTGCCTACCATGGTGATGAGCTTCTCGGCTTTGCCCGCAGGCAGACGGAGCTTTATGAGACGTGTTTCCGCCGAGGACTCAAGG
>DATGIQ010000394.1:0-2332 GCA_035295665.1 Gemmataceae bacterium
ATCCTTGGGAGGGCATCCTCCCAGAAAGGGAATTCTTAGGCGCCGGCGTCGAAGTAAATCCTTATGACCCAAAGTATTATGGCGAAAATCTAAGAATTCCCTTGGGGGGTAAGAAAGGGGAATTCTTAGGGGGGAAGGACATTCTTAGAATTTTGCGCGGCGGCGCTGTGTCGCGCAGCGGATAGGAGTCGGATTGCAAGCGGGCCAGGTTCGCCGGAAAATCGCGGCTCTCATGAAACGTTAAGTGGTAGAGTCGAGCAGTGGCGCGGCGGGTTAGGTGCGGCCTTGCGTGTTGCCGGCCCTTTCGGTTGCCGGTGCCCGAGTAGCCCACCATGCTCCGTTTCCACTGCCCGCTCATCGAACCGGACATGCGATTTTCCCGCAACCGGCTCTCGGACAAGGCCTCAAGCTTTCGCCCACGAAAAGGTTGACGTACGAGGCGCCAGCCACGTCAGATTCAACACCTGATGAAGATGGCGATCCGGGAATCGTGAATACCCCTGCCCTCGTACCTTGTGCTTGGCACACAACCACTGACGCAGCCGACGACACACGTGTTGATCGATGGCTCGATAGGCTCGGCTGACCGGCCCCAGGCGGAAATAGTTCGCCCATCCCACCAGCATACGGTTGAGGTGCGAGACCATGTCCCTTGCTGACAACAGAGTTCGGTGTCGCCCGGTCCTTTCCGAGATCTCAGCGCACAGACGCCGGACCTTTTTCGCGGACGGCTTCGCCCCCCAATAGGGACGACCCGTCTTCGCCGAAAAGTACCGGCCAAAGGTGTAGCCCAGGAAGTCGAACGTCTCTTCCGGAAGCCGACACAGCCGCGTCTTCTTGTCGTTGACCGTCAGCTTCAGCCTCGACATCATGTCCCGCATCACGGTCATGGCCTTCTCGGCGCTGCCGCGACAGCAGATCACGAAGTCATCCGCGTAGTTGACCAGTCGAGCCTCCAGACGACGCTCGTGTCCAAGCTCCTTCCAGCCCAGGATGAACCGACGCATATACAGGTTGGCGAGCAGTGACGAGATGGGAGCGCCTTGGGGGGTGCCCTTGCCCTCGTCCTTGTTGCGGGTCGTTCGATGTTTGCGTCCCCGCGCGTCTTCTTCCTCGACGGGCATTTCCAGCCACTGCTTCAGCACGTGGAGTAAGTGTCCGTCGCTGATGCGACGCGCCAGCGACTTCATCAGTTCGCGGTGAGGGATGCTGTCGAAGTAGCCGCTCAAGTCTGCGTCCACCACTTCTGTATGCCCCGTGTTCACCAGGGCGCGGACCGCGTTGACGGCATCCAGTGCGCTGCGGTCCGGTCGGTACGCGTGCTGCTCCGGCTGCAGATCGACCTCGAAGATCGGTTCGAGAATCAGCACCGCCGCCATTTGCACCACGCGATCACGGATCGTTGGAATGCCCAACGGCCGTTGCTTCCCGTCCGGCTTCGGAATCCATACCCGCCGGACGGCTTGCGGTCGATACGCCTTGTTCCTGAGTTCCTCCGCCAGTTCACCCAGCCACTTGCCCACGCCGTACCCCTCGATGTCTTCGAACGTCTGCCCGTCCACACCCGGAGCACCGCGGTTTTCCCGGCAGCGCGCCCAGGCGTGTTCAAGCACGTCGTTGCGATACACCTTGTCGTACAGCGCGTAAAAGCGATACGTGGGTGCTTTCTTCGCTTTGGCTTGCAACGCCGCCTGCAGCTTCCGAACCGTTAATGGAGGTGCTAGACTCATCGTCAATCCCCGGCTGTCGGCCACTTCGGTCGTTGACCTTGAACTGAGGTCCCTTCCCTCCACCGGCGTTACCCGGCTTCGTCGGTACTACGAACCTCTCCGTCACCCCAAAACGACCCGGCCTGTCCCTCACGGGCTTCCGGTTGGCGGTCACGCCCCGCCATCGCTAGGGCTTCCCGTGTTTCGTGTCTCTCCTGCGTCAGCGTGCCGTCGCCACTACCCCGGTGGGACCGCTGGGTGCGTTCATCGTTCTCTTCCCCAGCGACGTCGGCCTTCCCCGCGCGGAAAACGGGTCGGCTCCCACATCTTGCAGTTTCGAGGCTTGCTCAGCGTTCACTCACGTTACGGCCCTCTGACTCGCAGATCGCCCATCGCGACCCTTTCCACCGAAGGCTCGGGCAGCTTCGTTACCTCCGCTACCCCTTCGATTACTACCGGCCAGAACGATAGTTGCCGGGCGGGACTGACTCCCGCTGAAGAAACACGACCTGCACGGCGCACTTCCGCGCGGAACATTTTGCTTCGGCCTTGGTAGGCGCGGACGGCTCGGTGCGAGCAACGGCCGGCGATCAAGTCGTTGTTCGTGCGGGAAGGTTCGCTGG
>DATGIQ010000395.1:0-3688 GCA_035295665.1 Gemmataceae bacterium
GATTCTCATAGGCGGCTATGGCATCCTTACCGGAGGAGATGATCAATCCTTTGGGCGATGTTCTGTAATCGGCTCCCGAGGGCCCCGGCCGCGCGGAGCGGCACGAGCATGGGCAGGAGCAAGATAATCGCAGCCCGGCCAAGGAAGGGAATCGTTGTGATCAGTCTCTTGGCGAGCTGTTTGACCGGCCTGTGGGGTTGCAGGAGAGGCTTGGCCGGTTCGCTGACCGGGATGTTGGGCGGCGGCGGAACCACCAGAGGGGGCAATGGCTCGATCACGTGATGCGCGAGCCGGCCCCAGCGGAGGTTATCCTGGATGCGGCGCCGAAGCTGGTCCCGGGTAAGGTTTGCCTGCATCATGAGAAATCGAACTCCGCCGCCAAAAAACAGAAGGCGGTAAGATCTTCCTGGCCAATTCATGAAGGCAACATCCGCACCGCAGGGCAGCTCGAGCCCGAAGCGGGGGAGAATCTAACAGGGGGCCGGCGGAAGTGCAAGGGCAAGTGTTTGTGGCGTGCTACAGAGCGCCACGCCGGCGGTGCTTCTTGGTGGGGGCCAGTGTAGATGGTTGCCATTTGGGCCAGTCCTCGCACGCCGTGACCAGGAGGTGCGTCACCCAGAACGCTCCCTCGACACCCTCCCCGATGCGGCGTAAATTGCCGCGTTAGCCAGGATTGATCGGTGCTTCCAATACTCCGGCATACAAGAAGATCAAAGTAATTCCACTGGGGCGGCGTATGGCGTCCGGAGATGCAGGCAATAACTTATCACATGCTCCGGCACACGCACCAAGTGCCGCATAAACCCCACCTACCGGCTCGGCACGATCGGCCGGTTCGGCGGCAGCCGCGCCTCGTTGACCGCCCCCTTCCTATCGTTATTTAGCTACTCCACCGAATTCAACTCCGGTGCGTACGCCGGCAAGTAAAACAGCTCCAGATGCTCCCGGCATGCCGTCAACCATGCCTCGACCTCCGGTCGGAGTAGCCTAACTCGATGCCGCGCCAGGCGCGCAGGCGCAGCACCGGGCGAGCTTCATCGAACAACTGCCGGGCGTCGGGTAAGCAGAAAAGGGAGGCGGCCGGTCATGCGGATGGGTCCGGGTCAGCGGATGCGGGCTCCATGCGGGCGAGACGGAGCCGCAGATCGGGTAGCACTTCGCGAACCAGCCGCTCATGCTGTTTGACGCGGCGAACGGCTTCCACGATGACGTCCCAATCTTCATGGGTGAGCCGACCGCGCGCGTGGTACGCGATGCGGAGCAGGGACTCGGTAATCTGTTGGGCGCACAGCGCAGCTGCCGACATGCTTTTTCTCCAGCGCCGGGACCAGGCGAGTGTACGGCAAGGAAAGGGAAATTCCCAGGTCGTGCGGAGGAAGCGGAGCGGATGCTTACGCCGGGGCGATGGCGAGGAAGCAGGCTGGTCTGCAGATTGGCAGGAAGGGATTCGACCAGGCGAGTGACATAGCTGGAAATGCCAACCGGCCTGGCGATGTCGCACAGGGCGTACTCGGCGATAGCCTGGTTGCCAGCTTTGCACAGGACTGTGCGGTGTGGCCGTAATTTTAGCAAGCGGAACCGGCGTCTACGCCAATGGTGGCTCCAGCCTGCTCCACGACTCACGGCCAGGGTGAGCCCGGTTGCTCCTTGACGGCTCCCCTAGTAGCCGTAAAACTTGTCATTGTCCCCCTTTTGGGCGTGCCTTATCCGTTTCACGGCGGTTCGCAGCACCGCGTGATGTCGTGCCCCGCGCGATTCTCCGATCTGCCGGGAACCGGATTGCCGCAAGCGGAGGGGACAGGAGGACAGACTCTCTTCGGAGGCCAGGCCGCGATCCGACCTGGCACACCGACCGGAACGGAGCTCCCCTTGGGGAGTCCTGGCATCACCATCGAAGCGTCAACATCGGAGTTTGATCATGCGCATCCAGTTGCTTCACGGACTCATCGTTGCGGTCACGCTCGGCAGCGGGCTGCCCGTATGGGGCGATGACAAGACGGGGAACGAAGCCAAGAAGAGTGCCGAGAGCCCCGCAGCCCTCACAGAGGCCCTGAAAGATAAAGACCCCAGCGTCCGCCTCCAGGCCGCGCAAATGCTCGTTCAGATGGGTAACGGCAAGATCACCGTCCCCGCACTCGTGGAGCTACTGAAAGCTCCTCAGCAAAGCGTCCGTCTGGAAGCGGCCCAGTTGTTGAAGCAGATGGGTCCCGTGCAGCTCAAGGCGGCCATCCCAGCTCTCATCGCCTTGCTCAAGGATCCCGATGTCCACGCCAGCGTCCAGGCAGCCAAAATCTTGGGCTCGATGGGGGCCCACGCCCGAGCCGCCGTGCCCACCCTCGTGACCCTCCTCAAGGAAGATTCACGTCCGGAGGCTCGTCTGGAGGCGGCCCGCGCTCTGGCACAGACCGGTACCGTAGCTGCCCATGCAGCCGTGCCTGCGCTGGTAGCAGCGTTGCACGACAAGGACACCGAGGTTCGTCTGACCACGGCCGAACACCTGTGCACTCCGGAGCGCCAGGACACGAGAACCCCAACGCCTCCGCGCCAGGAAGTCGTGGCCGCAACCCAGACGCTGGTCGAGTTGCTGAAGGATGCCAAGCCCGAAGTTCGTCTTCGTGCGGCCCAAGCCTTGTGGCGAAGCGGCGCAGCCCAGAAACAGGAAAGCATCCGACCGTTGACCGAACTCCTCAAAGATCCCCAGCCAAGCGTTCGCCTCCAGGCGGCCCAGATCCTGGTGCGCGCCGGCTCCCCCGATGCCCGCAAGGAAGCGCTGCCGGCTCTCCTGGAATTGCTGCGGGATCCAAATGCGGAGAACCGCGCCAAGGCGGCCATCACGCTGGCCCAAACCGGAAACGAACTGCCGGCGGCCGCGGCGGCTCTGGTCGCACTGCTGAAAGAATCCGACACAGACATTCGGCGGGAGACCGTGAATACCCTCCGGCACCGCAACCTGGCGGCCCTGCGGAAGGCGGGCGTTCCCAGTTTTCAGGAAGCCCTCAAGGAGAAGGATCCCAATACCCGCATGCTGGCTCTCCAGCTTCTCCTCGGCATGAAAGCCATCGATCCGGACAAGGCCGTCGCTGTTCTCCTGGAAGCGCTCAAAGATCCGCAAATTCCCATCCGAACTCAGGCCATGCAGGGCGTGGCGTTCCTGGGGCCCCAGGCCAAAGAAGCCATACCGGTAATCGTCGGATGCCTCAAAGACCCCGATCAATCGCTTCGGGTCCAGGCTGCCCGCACACTGAACTCGCTGCGGCCGGATTCGCTCAAATTCGCCATCCCCGCGCTGCTGGATCTGCTGGGCGACCAGGAAGGTTTCTTCCGCCTTCAGGCGGCCCAGGTCTTGCGGGAGCTGCCCCAGCTCGATGCCAAAACAGCGGTCCAGCCTGAAGTAGCTCCAGTAGTTCCCGCATTGGTCCGTGCACTGAAGGACGCTCTGCCGTCGGTCCGCATTCAGGCTGCGTGGAAGCTCATGCAAATCTCTCCCGCCGAATCGAAGGCGGCCGCGGCCGTACTGACTTCCTTGCTAAAGGATGCCGATCCGTCTGCTCGGTTGGAGGCGGCCAGGGCTCTCTGGCAGGCGGGCAGCCCGGAGGAAAAGAAGGCCGGCGTTCCGGTCGTCGTGGAACTGCTCAAGGACATGCAGCCGAACATCCGCCATCAAGCGAGTCTGACCCTCCTACAATGG
>DATGIQ010000396.1:0-10963 GCA_035295665.1 Gemmataceae bacterium
ACGCTGGGCGCCTTCCTTGGCCACCGAGGGCCACCAGGAAAAACGCCCCTTGGAAAGTCGCTTGTGACAAAGCCAAAAGCCTTGGCCGTCGTACATGAGCGCCTTGAGCGCCGTCCGTCTGCGATTACGGAAGACGAACACGGCACCAGTGAAAGGATCTTGCTGAAGTGTTTCCTGGCAGAGCCGCGCCAGGCCATCAATCGTTGGCGCTTCATGGTAACCTCGGCTGTAGGGTGAGTGAGAATCGTTTGCCTTGCAGCAGCGCTTTCAATGCTTGGCGAGTTTTGTTGTTGTCCCGAACCAGATAGAGGCCGATCTCCGGATCGCGGGTGATGACCAGACGCTTTTGGAGACTTTAGCAAAGTTAGTGCAGTCGCTCTTGCTGCCGATTCGCATAAGAGTAACTTCTGACGCCCCTTGCATCAGGAGGGCAGCCAATGACTGGTCCAGGGGAATATGTCCCTGATATCACCGAGGGGATCACGCGTGTTGCAGACCTGCCCAGGCCGCGCATCGAGCGGCACAGTCGCAACTGGCCGGCACGATCCTGCCCACGCTGTCGCCACCGCGCCGGCCGCTATGCCGTGGCCAGCCGTACCGTCCATGACCTCGGTGACGCTCGGGCCGACCGCCCCGTTGATCTGGTGATCACGTTCTCCCGCCATCGCTGCCTTCACTGTGGCTGTTGCTTCGCCTGTGATCTTTCCGACCTGGCCTTGCCTTACTGCCGCTACACGTGTCGTGTCCAGCGACGGGCCGTCCGTCTCGTCGCCGAAGATGGCTTGCCCTACCAAGCTGCCAGTTGGCACCTGTGGCGTGATCACCGCGTCTTTGTCCCCTACGCCACCATCCAGAACTGGGTGGAGGCCGCGGGGGGAAAAGACGCTGGAGACGCTGACGACTACCTACCTCGATGGTGCGCTGGCTGAGTTCTCCTGCTACCTGGCCATCGACGAGGTCTACGATGGTCCGTTCTGCATCCTTTCGGTCGTGGACAACCGCAGGTACAACCGACTGGCCTTTCGGGTTCTGGATCACGACCCGACGCAAGAAGACGTCCGCGCTTTCCTGAGTGAGTTCAAGGGCCAACTGGACAAACGGGTCCTGAGCGTGTGCGGGATCACCACGGACGGATCGTCGCTTTACCCCATCGTGCTCAAGGAGTTGTGGCCCGAGGCCCGCCACCAGATCTGCGCGTTTCACGTCCTCAAGGAGATCACCAAGGCGGTTCTGCACGCGCTGGCCAAACTCCGCAAGGAGATGACCGCCAAGATCCCCAAGCGACCACGTGGCCGGCCACGTAACCAGCAACAAAGCCAGGCGTGGTTGATTGCCTGGCAGAAGCAGCAGGTGGCCGATCTGTTTGAACACCGCTACTTGTTCGTCCGCCACCACCTCAGCCCTGCCGAGCAGAAGCAGTTGCGGAAACTGACGTACGGGCGGCCGGAACTGCGAACGCTTCGCAAGATCATGGAAGCGGTGTACCGGCTGTTCGACCGCCGTTGCAAGACCCAGACAGCTTTGAAGAAACTCCGCAGACTGCGCAGGCGGGTGCGGCGATTCAAAAAACTGGGCAAGAGCCTGGACAAGCTGAAGAGCCCGACGCTGGAGAAGGCCCTGGAGTTCCTGAATGACAAGTTGCTGGGAGCGACGAGTAACGCGGTGGAGAGGTCCAACCGCCGCTTCCGCAAGGCGCAGAACAGTATCGACAGCGTCAGGACCAAAGAGCATCTGGAGCAGCGCCTAGCGTTGGACATGCACCGCGAACAGCGTGCCCCCAAACGCCAGCAAACCATGAAGACCCTGCATAGGGCTCGCTCCACACCCGATTCACTGCACTAACTTTGCTAAAGTCTCCCTTTTTATGATGTTTTCGGCTCCGTACTACCCCGGTCAGGCGGCAAGCCCCAGATGAATATGCATCGCCATGTCAATGGCCCGCATCTCTTCCGGGGACAGCAGCCCCAGGCGTGCGGTAAGCCGCTCCTTGCTCGCGGTCGTGATTTGGTCCGCCATTGCCTTTGATTCCCTGCCCTCGACGATGACCCTCGCCTCACAGGGATACAGTTTGCCGATGCTGCTGGACAGGGGCACCACCTGAACCCGGTTGGCGTGCTGGTTGGCGGTGTCGTTGCTGACAATGACCGCAGGTCGGGTCTTTCGCACTTTGCCGCCCGTGGTGGCCGCTAAGCTTACCCGCCAGACTTCACCGCGTTTCATCGAGGCCATCGCCGACAAGAGGTTCGCACCATTCGTCCGCTTCGGCCTCGCGGGCTTCGTCGGCCGCCATCTCCGCATACGCAGCGGCCAGGCTTTCTGGCAGAACCAGAGGCCGGGCCAAATCTTCGAGGAATTTCCCGATGTTACCCTTGCCGATGAGGGCGTGCAGGCCGTCATACACCCGGTCGTCGATAGAAATGGTCAATTTTCTGGTCATGGACGCTTCTACGTATGGTTATACGTAGAAAGTGCCACGGATCGCGCGCTTGTGTCAAATGGTTATTGCATGGAGAATTTCCCACCGGAACAGAGAGAGGCTAGCTGCTATTTCTCACCACCCCTTTCATAGGCCGTGAGACGGCGGCGAAATGGCGACTGGTAAGGAGCTTGGCCCTTGCTGGCGCGCTCGGCCTGCGGATTCTCTGCCACGCTGAGCGTGTCGGAATCCGGCCTGGGACTTTTGCCCCGTTGTTCCATGCCTCGACCGCCTCTGCACGCGCACCGCGAACCCCGTGCTGAACCGCGCCGCCCTTTTTTTGCTACCGGGCTGCTCTCAACTTGTGCCCACGACCGCCGGGGACACCCGTACGGCCAAGGTGGACAACATTTCCCAGACCCGCACGAATACCTCCCGCAACGGGTACGCCTCCGACAACGATACCGCCACCCGGCGGACGCTGACTCGGATCACCGCGCCGAGCTTCAACAGCCGAACTCGGATGGTATCGCACTGGGCCTGTGCCAACTCCGTCTGCGCCAGACCATGCTCCCGCGGCGCCCGCAGCAGCACGTACGCCACCGTCGCCAGGCAGAGACGCACCTGGTTGGCACGCATCGTCTGGCAGCTCACCCGATTGGCAAACAGCATCAATTGCTGCTCCTTGATGCGGTTCTCCATGTCGCCCCGCGCGCAATACTCCTGCTCATACAGCGCCTGCCCCGCGTACGCTGAGGCCGTCAACGACGAAACCACGAACCGCGGATTGGATCCTTTGGGCAGATGCTCGGCCTTGCCGACCACCCGCCGCTCCCGGCTCTAACTGTCGAGGGTGCGGTAGGCGAACTCATGGAAGATCCGCGCTGCTTGTCCGGTCTGGCTGAACTGCTGACGCGCCTGCGCCAGGGCCGGCTCCAGCTCGCGCAGCAGCCGCGGGTTTTTCGCCAGTCCGAAGAGGAAATCGACGCCGTGGCTCTCGCACTAGTGCATCAGATGGTCCCGACAAAAACCGCTGTCGCCCCGCACCAGGATCGCCACCCCCGGCCAGCACTCCCGCAACCGGGTGACGATGCGCGCCAGGTGTTTGAGGACGCCGGCCGCGTTGTCGATGTTGGACGGTCGCAGTAAGGCCAGCAGCGGATGATCGCCACAGAAGATGTACAACGGCAGATAGCAATAGGCGTCATAGTAGCCGTGGAAGAAGCGGCCCAACTGATGGCCGTGCAGGATGAAGTCCGTCGAGTCCAGGTCGAGGACGAGGCGCTGGGGCGGGATCACGTGCTGCTGGACGAAGGCTTCCACGAGGAAGCGTTGCATGGCATCGAGGTGGGCGACGATCTTTTTGTAGCGACTGTGGGCGTTGGCCCGGACGGGCGTGAGTTCGAGGCGGTTGAGCGTGCTCTTGCCGGCCAGGGCTTTGCCCTGGTCGCGGGCACGAGCGCGCTGGGCGCCGGTGGGGTCGGGCTTATCGACGAGGACAGCAAGCAAGGGATCGTGACGGAGGCGGTCGTGGTCGTTGAGGTCGCCGTAGCCGAGGCACAAGGCGAAGATGCGCTGCTTGAGGAGGTCGGGGAGGGAGTGCTCGACGCGATCCGGGTCGCGGTGATCGGTGAAGCAGCGGGCGAACTGATCGATAAAGTGGAACTTGGCTTCGATCTCGCGGAGAAGGAGTCCGCCGGCGTCGGAGGTGACCGATCCGCCGTCGAAGTGGGCGACGACGGCCCGGGAGCCGAGGTCTTGGAAGACGAGTGCGGGTGCGTTACAGTGTGTCATGGCGCGGTGATCTCCAGGGTCGGCAGCAAGGGTTTGTCGCTATTCCCTTTATGCCAGCTGCGAGACCATCGCGCCAGTCTCTTGGTGAGAAATATGGGCTAGCCGGGGGGCCGGGGGGACGGCAATGAGTGCCCCCGGTCGCCGGCACGGAGGCGGCGAAATCCTGCACGGACGCTGCCAGAAGCCATCGGGGCGCGATGCAGCTATCCACCTCCAGCTTGGTTGATGCGGCGTTCGAGGTCCGCCAGTGTCGCAAGTACGTCGTCGAAGGATGCCGGCTCAGAGAGGTACATGTCCCGCATCGCCTGGTAATCACGCCGCAGCGCAGGCAGACGCGCTTCTGGTGGGACGAGGCGAAATGTTCCCGGCTTCGCCTTGCCGTAGTTCGCCCACGAACTGCCAAAGAACTGTCCCTTCCACGCTACAACCCGGTCCCGCAGTTCATGAAGGTCGATTGCCTTCGCTGCGGTTGGATGGCGGGCCAGTGCCGCCGTGTCCGCGTAGTGGCGGGAGAACTTGTCAGGCATCGGCTTCTCCGCTGGCCTGTGGTACTCCGTATGGAGGATCGTGGCCTTCTCCCAGAAGCTCCGCTCGACTTCCAGGGCAACGACCTCGCATTGCCAGTCGGGAAATGCCTCGGGGAGAACATCGGCAAGCCAGGGCCGCACTCCGTGGCGGCCGACGGGCTGCTGGTCCGTGAGCGAGCCGAATTCCAGCTTCACCGCGCGTTTGAGGTAGTCGAACCCTGCGGGCTGCGACGACGGGTAATGAAAGAGGAGGACCGGCGAGTGGGTGTAGGGGTCGGTCAGAAACTCGAACCACCCGCCATCTCGCTTCCCGAGCACTGCCTCGGCGGCCACTTCCAGGGCGGCCGCGATCTGCGTCTTCACCGCCCGCGCGCACGCGGCCTCCGCTCGCGTCATCCACTTATTGGCCTGGTTCCGGCTCGTTCCGGCCTCCGGTAATCTCAGGAACTCCGGCGACAGCGACAGATCGATGTCCTCCGAAAACCGCTCGATGACGCCGAACACCTTTGACAGCGACGTACCGCCTTTGAACACGAGGTTGCCTGCGAACTGCGACTCGAACAGCATGCCCAGGAGCCAGCACACCCAGAAATCCTTTTCCAGCAGCACCGAGGATACGTTCCGCCGGGTCGCTGCTTGCTCGATGTACAGACGGCGCTCGTCGGCAGGCAGGTCGAGGAAGCCCAGCCTCATGCGTTCTCCTCGGCCAGCTCCCGGAAGATCGGGTGCATCCAGGCCGGGGCCAGCTTGAGATCCTTGATGAGTTCGCGCCGCTTGTCGGCCGGGAGTGTGCGCTTCAGGTGCTCGCGCCGCTCGGGGGTTACATGCTCCTGGCCCAACTCCCGGAGGGCTTGGATCAGAAGACCGCTCAGCCGCCCGGCAGCTGCCATATTCCGCGCAGTGGTCCGCCTGAGCTGGATGGTCGTCGGGCCGATTTTTACTGTCCGGCTCGGACCGTCTGTCAGGAACACCGCCTTGGCCGGAACTTGCTCGGAAAGACCCAGGGCGTTCGCCGCGTACGCTCCGGTGGGTTGCAGGCGGGTGCGGTCGCGGCCTGCCAGGGCCCGGGCCACGGTGTCGGCGGACGGGGAGAGCGGTCCCAGCACCGGGTGGTGCTTCGGGAAGTCGTAGAGCCCGCGGGCGAGGCGGCGAATCGTCCCCTTGCGGGCGAGGCGGTGGAGGGCGATGCCGATGGCCTGGCGGCTGCCAGTGGCCAGGAAGTCAGCCGGAACGAAGACAGAGCCGCGGCCGCGGCTCTTGATCTTCGCAAGTATTCTTGAATCAATGGATTGCGGTGATTTACTTCTGGCCATAATGTAACGAATTCTAGTCAGTTTTTATTACATAATCAAGGGCTATCGGAGCGGGTGCCGGACCCCAGGTGGCGACCAACCGGAAAGAGGGGGGGTAGGGGCGGTTCCCTCCCTTGGATGACGTGCAGGCACGCCTTGAGGAATTGCGGCCGCTGCTCTAACCGTTCTCGAATGGCCGATGGCTTACGCGGTGGCGCGCCGCCAGGCGGCAACTGCCCGGTCGTAAGTATCCTTGACCCGCAGGAAACCGTCGTGGGTGCCGCCCTGGTCGGGGTGATGTCGCTTCGCCAGGAACAGGAAGGCACGCTTGGCGGCCCTGGCGTTTTCTTCCGTGGGGTAGCGGCGCAACCTCTCGAAGGTCTGCCAGTAGACCTGTTCTTCCGCTACCTGCTCGCGCTTGCGGCGTTCGGCTTCGGCGCGAGCCAGCAGCTGGGTGTGCTCGGTGATGATCCAGAAACGGAACTGGTCCGCTCCGTATGCCGAGAAGAGCCGGCCGTCGCCGTCGCGCAGTGCCTGGTCGTTTAGCGCCGCGTCCTCGGCGGGCAGCTCGCCCCAGTCACCGCTGGCGTGCCGGGCAAGGGCACGATAGTAGTCGTCGGGTGGGATCGTGTGCAGCGCGTTGGTGGTGATGACGACCTGGCCGAGCGGGAACGCCGGCTTGCCACCGGGGGCAATGGTGACGAGGTGAAATCCTTCGAGAGTCATACGTGATTCCTTTCATTCATAAAGGGGCGGCCCGTTGCCGGACCGCCCGGTTGCGTTATGCTGCCTGCTGGGATTCCCTGCGGGCCTTGGCGTCGGCCTGCTGCTGGTGCATGATCCAGGTGTCGGCCATGTCGAGCAGCTTGGCTGCCGGGAGCAGGTCGTCCTGTCCCAGGGCGTCGGTTTCACGCCAGCCTTCATCGACCTTGTAGCTGCGGCTGAGGTTGACCGAGTACCAGGTGCCCTTCTCGCCGTGATTGCGCCAGATCGTTACTTGAAGGACGCCTCTGCGGATCTTGTGTGCGGGGGATGACATGATGTTCTCCTTTTCTTGAGTTTGAGCCCCGACCACCGGGGCCTTACGGCACCAAAGAACCCGCTTTAGCCGGTGCGTAGCGAGCGCCAGCGACCGGGCAAGCGGAAAATTGGGGGAGACCTTCAAGGGGAACCGATTTTCTGCTTGCCCGGACCGGCGCCGGGTTCACAAGTGCCCTCGGGAAGGCCCAGGTGCGGGGTTGGCTCATGCCGTGAAGGAGAAATGGCTAACCGGCCGCGCGCCTCCGCTAAGGCAGGGCTGTTTGTCAGGAGATCGGCAGGCGAGAGCGGACGCTACCCGCCCCGGATCAGTGGGCGGGTAGCGGATTCGCATGGCTTTGCATCCGCACATCGGGCAGCAGGTCGCTGAAGTCAGCAGTGCGTGGACGTGCCGCCGAGGCGGCGAGGATGTGCTTCACGTAGGCCCACGGGTTGACGCCGTGGCGCTTCTAAGCCCCAGTCAACCGCCATCCACCGGCCGGGGAGGTATGGCACGCTCGTCTGGAATTCGCGTCCGGAACACCTCCCCATCTCAATCTTGGGTCATCGACAGCGGCGTCTTTTCGGGAAATCTTTCGATTTTGGCAAAAATGCCCTTGATCCTCACGTCGCGTGAGATTGTACGATTTCGAGGTGCCCCGAGCGCCGACCACACAATGAGGAGAATTGTCATGCGGTTCGAGGCATTGAAAGTGGGTGAACTTGCACGACGAACGGGCTTAACGATCCGCACGTTGCACCATTACGACGAAATCGGGCTGCTTGAGCCGTCGTTGCACACGGAGTCTGGGCACCGTCTCTACACTGCGCATGACGTGGCTCGTTTGCAGCAAGTGCTCTCGCTACGGCAGCTGGGGTTCTCGCTGGATGAGGTCCGCGACTGCCTCGACCGGCCTGGCTTCTTGCCGCTGGACGTGATCAGGCTTCATGTCGCACGCTTGCGGGAGCAGATTGAGTTGCAGCGGAGGCTGTGCGAGCGGCTCGAAGCGCTAGCCAGTCACCTCCGGGCGGCGCGGGAGGTCTCTGCGGAAGAGTTCCTGGCAACCATCGAGGTGATGACCATGTTGGAGAAGTATTACACACCCGAACAGTTGGCCTATCTGAAGCAGCGTCGGGAGCAGCTCGGCGAAGAGCGCATGCGGCAGGCGTCGGAGGAGTGGAGGGAGTTAATGGCCCTTGTCCGCGCCGAGATGGACAAGGGCACGCCGCCAACAGACTCCAAGGTGGAGGCGCTGGCTCGGCGCTGGATGGGCCTCGTGAGGCAGTTCTCCGGAGGCGATCACGGGATCGAAAAGACCCTGAGCGGGCTATGGAAGAACGAGGGCCAGGCCCTGGCTTCACAGTTCGGAGTGACCGAAGCGGCGCAGACCCCGGGGATGCAGGAATACATGGAATACATCGGAAAGGCATTGAAGGCATCCGGGCAGTGACAGTGGCGCGGGCGTACCGCGCAGACTTTGTTCGTTCGTGGCGGGAGCGTCGCGTAAACCTGCTGTGGTGCTCGCCACAGATGGTCTAGGCCAACGCTCCCCTTCCAGTGGAGAAATCAGGTTATGGTGTGGATCATGACTTCGGCGACTACGGTGTTGCTTGCGGCTGCGCTGAGCTCAATGGCTCACGATGGCGAACGCGCCGGAATACTCGACAAGGCGGCCTCGCGCTATGCCAAACTCGACAGGTTCTGCGTCCACTACAAGAACTTCGGCGAAGGCAAGACCGCCGTTGTCTTCATTCACGGCTTCGCCTGTGACATGACGACCTGGCGTTTTCAGGTGCCGGCCTTTGCGGACAAAACGCGGGTCATTCTGATTGATCTGCCCGGTCACGGTCACAGTGACAAGCCGAAAGTCGACTACAGCATGGATCTCTGTGCGCGGGCCATCGATGCCGTGCTGAAAGAAGCCGAGGTCGAAAAGGCGGTGCTGGTCGGCCACAGCATGGGGGTGCCCGTGGTTCGCCGGTTTTGGCGGCTTTACCCCAACCAGACGGTCGCGCTGGTAGCGGTGGATGGGATGATCGTGCCCTTGTCCTTTGCGGACGGTAAGAAACAGATTGAGAGCCTGGAGGGGCCGGGCTACAAGGAAGTCATGCTAAAGTTCGCGGACATGACGTTCACGGGTCTCTCGGCGGAGTTGCGGCAGTCGATAAAGGAAGTCATCGTCAGTACGCCGCAGCACGTTCTCGTGGGGATGGCCAGGGCAATGGACGAGCGAGCCACCTGGAAGGATGATCCAATCAAGGTTCCCGTGCAGATGATCTTGTCCTCGGCACCGATCTGGCCTGCCGATTACGAAAGGCAAGTCCTCAAGCTCGCCCCGAAATTGGAATTCCGAAGAATGCAGCGGGTCGGCCACTGCCTGATGATGGAGAAGCCCAAGGAGTTCAACGCGCTGCTCGGCGAATTCTTGGAGAAGCAGCACGTGCTGACCCACCGCCCTCGCGGTGGCGGCCGCTGAACCCAAGCCAGGGGTGATCAAAGTGGAGGTTAGCGGCACGCTGACCGGCGTCACGCTCACTCGGGAGCCGGCCGACGAACACTGGCGGCTGCATTCGGCCGCTGTTCGGGCCACGGGCCGGGAGTTGCCGCTGGACTGCGCCGAGTGCGTGGCGGCGCGCCGGGAGTTGATCCGCCGATACGGCAAACAGCGGGCATCGACAGCGTTCACCGACCCGGCGGTGGTCGTCAAGGGGCGTTTGGAGTTCCGCCCGACCGGCGCCGAAGGTGCGGGCAAGCAGGTCACTGCCCCGGTCATCGTGGTCGAGTCGCTGTCGTTCGTCGGTTCCCTCGAGTAGCGCCAAACCTCGCGGTGTGGCGCCGAGCGAAAGAAGCCGAACCAGCCGTTGCGGCAGACGGGGCCGGCATCACGCCTTTTCGAGGTTCAACCCCTCTCCAGCCGGCCCCGCTGCTGAACATGGTCGTTCGGCCCAGCCGGAAGCCCACCGGCCGCAGTCGATCCGCAGCCGCGCCAGCGCGGCATGACCCTTCGCCGCGGCTAGGTGGAGCGGCGTCAGCTGAAGAATGGACCGGGTGTCTGCATGGGCGGCCCGCCTGAGGAGCAACCGCGCCAGTTTGTCATGGCCGTGCCAGGCTGCCAGGTGCAGGGGCGTCTGCCCATCATAGTTTTGTTCGTTGGGGTCCGCGCCGGCGGCCAGCGTGGCCGCTGCTTCGCGGACTTCCCCGGCCTCTACCGCCTGAAAGAGCTTTCGGATTGCTTCGAGCCGTGTCATCTTCTCCTCCCTGTCGTGGTTTGCTCAGCGCGGCGGACCGGGTCGTCGCCGTCGCGGCGCCCCGCATCCGCCAGTTCCCTGGCCGCCCATGGACTCCCGTGCCTCCTCAATGGAGAGGAGCGTCTTCGCCTGGCGCTGGAACGCGACGTCTTCGATCTTCCGCTCCTTGATGAGCCGTTGCCACAAACGCGGCCACTTCGGCGGAAAGGGCCTCGGCGGTAGCCGGTGTGCTGCAACGACGGCCGGGCCGGCGTCGCTGATGTCAGGCTCGATGGACTTGCCCTCGACCCGGTAGGCGCCTTTCTTCCCTCCGAATTGACCGCTTCATACCTGGCGAACCGCTCTTCAAACGCACCATTGCGCGGCGGTTTCTGCGGTCTTTCCCGGAACAGAACAACAGAACTGAGGGAACGAGGGAGATGGGTTTGGGAAGAGGGAACGTTGGGACGATGGTTCCCTCTTCCCAAGGGCATAACGATTAAACGCATGCCGTCGCGGTGTCCTCCAGCAAGTTCTTCATTGCAGCCACGATCTCCGTGTGTGGTAGGCGTTCCTGCTCGATCCGCAGATTGTGCTCACTGCACCGGATGAAAGCTGCCCGTTCAGATTCGGTCAAGCGAGCAGGGATTTCCGTCTTCCGGCCGGTACCGCTCGAAGCGAGATGCTGC
>DATGIQ010000397.1:0-5691 GCA_035295665.1 Gemmataceae bacterium
CTTCATCACCGTGGCCTTCCAGCGTCGACCGGACCTTTTGCGTGGCCAGGTCCCAGATCGTCACGGTCTTGTCCTTTCCCGCCGAGGCGATGGTTTGTCCGTCGGGGGCAAACGCCACGGCATACACGGCTCCGTCGTGACCTTTCAGAACCGCCCGCCCACTCCCTTCGAGCACATTCCAGACCCGGACCGTTTCGTCGTTGCTCGCTGAAGCCAGCGATTCTCCATCCGGAGAGAATGCCACCGAATGGATTCGGTCGGAATGTCCCCGGAGCTGGGCCACTTCCTTGGCGGAGGCGATCTCCCACAGCTTCACCGTGTTGTCGCCACGTCCCACCGTGGCCAGGGTTTTGCCGTCCGGAGAGAAGGCAATGAAATCAATGACGGTGCCAAATCCTTTCAACGTGGAAATCTCGCTGCCGGCGGGCACCTTCCACAAGGTCACTTGTTCATTCACGCTGGACGCAGCCAGGGTCTTCCCGTCGGGGGCAAAGGCCAACGCCCGAATGGCGTCGGTCGCGCGGATCAGGGCGATGCGATTCCCGCTGGCCACGTCCCAGAGCCGGATGGTCTTATCCTTGCCGGCTGTGGCTAATGTTTTGCCGTCCGGCGAAAATGCCACCGCGAGGACCGTGTTGGTGTGGCCTTTCAAGACCTGCTTGGTTGCTTGCACCGTCGACTCTTGAGCACCGACGGATCCAGAAGTGGGGATGCCAATCACGACGCCTGTCCACACGAGCGAAGCGGACACCATCTGCCAGACCCCAACTTTCACGCGGGGCCGCAAAACCAGGGTGCGCATGAAGTGACCTCCTGAAGAGAAATATGGTTGTGATACCCCAACTATGGACTAGATCCGCGCAGAGTCAAAAATGAGGGTAGGCACAAACCTGCCCTTGGATCGAATTGGCGGGGCTAGATAACTATCATGCCGCCGGATCGGGCACACCCATTTTCTGAAGTTTTTCGTCCACCACCCGGATGAGTCGGCCGATGCGGCGGCGGACAGAAAGCCAGCTCCACAGGAACAATCCTGCGTACACCGCCAGCATATATTCCAGGTGTGGAAGAGGCCTACCGCCGAACCAGTGGGCGAAGTGAGCACTGGGACTGAGGGCAAGGAGCCATTCTTGCTCGTAATACTCGCCAAACAAGTGGAGTGGCAAAATGATGATGGCCGCGAAGGTCAAGAGCACCACTTTACCCGGCCGGCCGGCGAGGAAGAGGAACCACTGGTGCAGCGAGCCCAGGGCCAACAAGAGCGTCACCATCGCCAGCACTACGGAAGTGATGGAGCCGGCACTTCTGCGCACCTCACGAAAGCCCTCTTGGAATCCCGCCGGCACGAGCACAAGCAACCCCAGGCTAGTAATGCCGAGCACACAAAACGTGACCAAGACGAGAAAATTCTCGGAACGTTCGCCCAGCCATGCATCCCATAGCCACGCGGTTCGGCCACGAAAGCGCCAAACCCAGCTTTCGAGGCTTTCCCGCCAGGGCGTGACGCTATTTATGAGCACCAGGCTGGCCAACAAGTGCACCAAGCAGAAAGCCAGGACGCGCAGTGTGATCGCCAGCCCGAGGGGAGTGGCCTCCAGGAAAACGCCTGCGGTTACGATATCCACAGCCAACAGCGTCCCATAGCCCAACCCCTTTTGAAGCGATGTGTTCAAGGGATTGATCAGCCGGCGCACCATCGTGTGAAAGAAGAGGAACGCCAGGCCGAATTGTGCGACCGGTGTCACGATCAGCATCGGAATCTGGAGACCGAAGAATGACAGATTGTATGCCCAGGGTTTCCCGATGAAGATTCCGTAGAAGGCAGGCAGCGGTATGAATAAACCAACGGCTGCCGTGGACCACGGAAGAGCCAACAGGCTTCGGGCCGCCCCGAAAGCCGGGGGCAAAAAAAACAACGCCAGGATGAGCGCGGAGCCATAAGCGGCCCCAATGCTCCCCGCATTTCGGCCGGATCCTAGTTCCAGACGTTGCAGAAGCCCCACGGTTCCTAACAGGAACGTAGTCGAGGCGAGGTTCACGTACATGAGAATCAATACGTCCAACGAAACGCCGGCGACGCCCAGCGTCCAGCAATAAACGGTCAAGGGGATCGTGGCAATCGCGAGCAGATAGGCCAGGGCCGGCTCACCGAGCAGTTTTCCCAGAAGGATTTGCCGAGGGCTCAGAGCCGCGATCCGTTGAAAATCGAGCGTGCGGTTAACCACTTCCGTCCGGATGGACGTGGTCGTGGCGTTCCCGGCAATGAGGGCGGAAGTGATGAATTGCACACCAAGCACGGCGAGAAGATAGTTCCGCGGCCAGGGACCCCAGGCAACCGGATCGGCGTACCGCGCCAGCAGGGCACCGCCGGCGATGAGCACGAGGAGATAGATGACCGTGATGTTGAACACTCCGCCCCCGCGATACTTCACACGGAAGGCGCTGACGATGATCGGATTGTTCCAGAAATCGAGGTGCATGACGTCTTAACCATCGGAAGAGGGATTGCGCAATTCATGAAGTCCGGTGCCCCGAGACTTTCATGTAGATATCCTCCAGGTTGTCGGTTCTGAGCGCAAACGAGATCACGCCAATTCCTTCCTGCACGAGACGGCGGTGGAGGTCCGGCAGCGCATCGCGGCCAGCGCCCCAACGGCAGAGAACGCGGCCGTTGACCGCCTCAATGCGTTTGACCGAGTCGTGAGTCGAGAGGATCTCCATGAGCCGCGGCTGGCCGACCGCCACTTCGATCTCCAGCCGGAGCGCCGGCTGAAGCTGCTGCAAAATATCCGTGACCCGGCCGGTGGCCAGCAGCCGGCCTTCCTCCATGATGCCGATCGAGGTACAAAAGTCGGCCATCTCGGTGAGAATATGGCTGGAGATAAGGATCGTGCGGCCCATGGCGTGGAGCTGTTTGAGCAGCTCACGGAATTCCAAGCGTCCTGCCGGATCCAGGCCGGAGGCCGGTTCATCGAGCAGCAAGACCTTGGGCTGGTGCACGAGGGTCTTGGCAAAGCAAAGCCGTTGCCGCATGCCGCGCGACAGGCTTCGGATTTCCGCATCGCGACGCACCTGCAAGCTTACGAGCTGTAACACCTCTTCAATCAGCCGTTCGCGCTGGCCCCGCGGGACACCGTAGCAGCGGGCAAAGTGGTCGAGGTATTCCCACACCAGCATGTTTTCGTAGAGGCTGAAGAAATCCGACATGTAACCGAGGAGCGGATGGACGCGCAGAGGATCTCTCAGCACATCGATGCCGGCGATGCGCACGTGGCCATACGTCGGCTCCAGGAGTGTCGCCAGGATGCGGATGAGCGTGGTTTTGCCCGCTCCGTTGGGGCCGATGAGCCCATACACCTCCCCTTCCGGGATTTCCAGGCGCAGGTTCTCCAGGGCGACAGTTTTGTCATATTCCTTCCGAAGGTGGCGTACTTCGATCATGGCTGCGGTGCACTCTTGCTCAGGGGAGCTTCCCTTCTTCTTATAGAAGCGTTCGGGATCGACATTTCAGACATTGTCTGAAAAACTAGCGAAGTGAGAAGGAGGTACCAAACCGTGGGACGGGGCCTGTAGGCCACGTGGATCAGTGGCTTTGGCGAAGGAGACGCGCCACAAGCCATTGCTCGTGCGCCTGTTGCATGCTTGCGCGAACCACATTGTCACGGGTCACGCGTTTCTACACCACCGCTCATGCCCCTCGACATTTCCCACCCACGCCGCACTCAAAGAGGCGATCGATCCACTCAAGCGATACGCCCTCGGCCCAAGCCAACACTGGAGGTGGCCGCCGCGATGCAGAAGCTCCGACGCCAGCGGTCGGCATAAGGTCGACCGCCTTCCCGGTCAAAATCTCTCACGGCCACACAATTGGGACGGCTACCGCTATCGAAGGCCAGCGGAGCGAAGATACCAGGCACAACACGGGACTCCAGTCGCTCCACGAAGAGCAGTCAAAAATGACGCGGAACACGACGGGCTAATTCCAAGGAGCGCATGGAATACCTCCTGTAGAAACTGGCTGTCCGGCGATCAGGTTGGTCCCTATGGTTAGAAGAACAAGTGGTACCATCGCCAATCTGAACAAGAAACCACGTCATGGACGCCTGTGCCCGCAAGCCCTACCCGAGCGATCGGATGGATTCACAATGGGCGCTTCTCGAACCGCCGGCGTTGGCTTACGAGGAGCGCGTTCGCCCAGGACCGGACCGATAGGTAGACTCGCGGAAGGTGGTCAATACGCCGCGTTCCTTAAAACGCACCGGTTGTCGATGGGCCATGTTACCTCATGACCTGTTCGGGACGACCCACCGCTGGAACATGCCGGCGCCGTCAAAGCGGTGGCCTTCAGCCGCGATGGCCGACGCCTCCTCACCGGCGATGCGACCGGAAACGCCTGGTTCTGGGACGTCCCGCCGGATGCCGTGGAAGGCTCGCGGGAACGGTTCAAGCTCTGGGTCCAGGTGAGTACCGGCCAGGAGTTGGATGCCGACACCGGCCAGACTCGGCTGCTCGATTTTGTCAACGGGGACGCCCAGCGACGCCGCTTGGCGGAACTCGGCGGCCCGATCATTTACGATCCAAGCCAGGAGCGTCGCTGACGGATAGAGACGATCATCACAGAGACTCCGGGCTCGAAGCTGGACAGTCCGGCACGGGTGGCTAAGCGGGCGGCGGGGTCGGAGACCGGCGCCGAGCGCAAGGAGGCTCTTCCCATGTCTCGAAGTGCGCGATAGCCTGGTAAATCCGGGAAGATCCATTGCGGCGGAGGACGCGTTGGCCATGCAGGAGCTGGTCGGCAAGCGCCTGGGCGACTTTGAAATTGTGCGTGAGATCGGCCGTGGCGGCATGGGTATCGTCTTCGATGCCCAGCAGGTGTCGCTCAACCGCAAGGTGGCCCTGAAGGTACTCTCCGCCGGGCTCGGCTTAACGCCGAAAGCCGTGCAGCGCTTCCACCGCGAGGCCGAGGCCGCCGCCAAGTTGCACCACACCAACATCGTGCCCGTTTATGCGACCGGTGAGGAGCAGGGCACGCATTTCTACGCCATGGAGAGGATCGACGGGCCATCGCTCGATGCCGTCATTCGCCAGATGCGGGCCGGCCAATCCACCGACACCGGCAGCGAGTCGACCCCGAGTGACATCGCCACCGGGCCCTACATTCAAGCCCCGCTGCCCCCGCCCTCTTTCACGGGCAGCGGCACCGGCACGCCTTTGTCGGCCGAACGGTTCGACCGGGCCGCGGCGATGATCGCCGATGTGGCCGACGCTCTGCACCACGCCCACCAGCACGGCGTTACCCACCGCGACATCAAGCCCTCGAATCTGCTGCTGTCATCCGACGGCCGGCTCAGCGTGACCGATTTCGGCCTGGCCCGGATGCTGGAACAGCCCGGCATGACGATCACCGGTGAGTTCGTCGGCACCCCGGCGTACATGAGCCCAGAACAGGTTACCGCTGGCCGCATTCCTCTGGATCATCGCACCGATATTTACAGCCTAGGGGCAACCCTGTACGAGCTACTGACGCTCCGGCCGCCGTTCCGGGCCGACGGGCGGGACAAGCTGCTGGCGATGGTGGTTCAGAAGGAGCCCGCCGCGCCGCGCTCGATCGATGCCAAAATTCCGCGCGACCTGGAAACGATTTGCCTGAAATGTTTGGAGAAGGATCCCGACCGGCGGTACCAGAATGCG
>DATGIQ010000398.1:0-21704 GCA_035295665.1 Gemmataceae bacterium
CAATGGTCAGGGGAATCGGGTTTTCCGCCGCCGCGGCCAGGCTGATCTGGAGTTGATACGCCACTGTGGACGCCGTGCTCGGATCCCATCCGCCTACACCCATCACATACGTTCCGGCATCGAGGGTCACACGAACGCCGCCGCCCGTCCCTTGCGAGAGAGTCGGTACCGAGTTGCCGGAAGCATCGGTAAAGGTCGGGAGTGTCCCGTTGGGCAGACCCGTGCCGCTGAGGCTCACGATGTAATCCCGGCTTTGCAGCACCTGGAAGCGATAATAATCTGCGCTGTCGGCGTAGGTTGTCCCCGGATCGAGCGACGGATCCCGCGTGATGGTCACGCCACTTTGCAGCTCATGCGGAAAGAGCACGCCCAGGTCTTGAGGCTGATTGACGCTGTCGTTGGGCTCCTGATCGTACCATTGGAGGGGATTGCCATTCGAACCGCGCGTCGGGCCCTGAACGCTGAAATGGACCACGTAGTCGCCGCTCGGATCGTTCCCGGCGAGGGGATTGCCGGCCAAATCGGTCAGGCCATACGGGCCTGAATTGGAAAGATGGAGTTGGTACGTGCCGTTGGGCAAGCCGTCCAGCAGCTGGAAGTGGGCCTGCTGTGTCGAGCCATCATAGGAGATTAAGCGTGGATAATACTTCGTTCCATCCGAGCCCTGAAGGTACACGGCATCCAGGTTGTTCTGCCCGGTCTGTTGGGATTCGAAATACGCGGCCTGCTGGAGATTGATCGGTTCGCTGAACTGGACCAGGAGGTCGGTCGGCGGAGCGGTGAGCGCGTCGCCCTCTTGCGGGGTCGTTGTGATAACTTGCGGCGGCGTATTATCGGAATGAACATGCAAATTGAGGAGATAAGGTCCGGTCGTGAAGCCAGCCTGGCCACTATGGGAGATGGTTGGATCAAAGACGCCGTTGGTCCCGGGTGCAGGCCCGGCGATGGGGTCGGACACATTGCCCATGCCGGAGACGGCGAGATAGTAATCTCCCTGTGTCAACCCCGCATACAGGACTGGGTCGTTGAACAGGGGCACCTGGCCATTCGTCGCCGCCGTGCCATTCATGGTGCCGGCATTGGAGGCCTGGAGCGTCAATTGACCATTCCCATCCGCCCGGAAGAGGCTGAGCGCCGGGAAGAGGGGCGAACCAATGCGTCCGGCAAAGACCTCGGCGATGAAAGCGTGTTGGCCAGACTCGTTGATCTGGAAATGGTACAAGTTGACATCGGCGGGATCGAAAGCGATGGGATCGGAAGAGTCGTCGCCGATGGCTCCGCTGATCTGACGGAGCGGCAGGTTCGAGATATCACCGAGCTGGTGCGCGGTGGCCGGCGTGTCATCGGCGGCACTGCTGCCCGCGGCGTTGCCCTCGTTGCTCAGGACATGGAACGTGTAAGAAAAATCGGCACCGGTGGAATTGTCGCTGGTGGCTCCCAGGGCATTGCCGCTCTGATCGGTCAGGACCTGGGAGTTCGCCATGCTATTTCCGGCCAGGACGACCTTGTAGTAGCTGGGCGTCAAGGGGGCCGCCGGTGCAATGAGCAGCTTTGTCCCCGCCGGGTTGAGCGAAGCATTGGCCAGCGCCACCACCTGATCTGTGCCATCGCCAAAGGTGCCGGTGGCGTTGCTGAGGAGCTGGACCGTGGTACCGGCGGAAACTGTTTGGGCGTTCAGCGGTTCGCTCATATCGATTCGAATCAGGAACGGCGAACGATCGAGCGCTGCTCCCGGCTGCGGATCCGAAGTCAACACCGCCGGGCCATCGTTGGGGCCAAGCCCGAGATCGGCCGCGGTAAGGAGCAATCCGTAATCGCCCGTTGCGCCGACGCCGCCGCTGCCGGCCAGGAACGGATAAATGTAATGGTTTCCCGAGCCGCTGACGGCGACGTAGTAGGTACCGGCGGCCAAACGCTGGTCGATCCGGGCCCCCCCCGCAAGGTCGGCGCTATCGGACTGGTCAATGAGGTTATACCCGAGTGGATCATAGGGATCGTTGGGATCGTTCGGATCGCTGCCATACAAGCTGAGTGTCGTGATCGACGGAGCGCCGGCCTGGCTGGGGGGCGAAGACAGCGTGACGTTGGCAGCCCGGTCCAGTTGAAAACTGTACCAGTCCACGTCAGCCGGGCCCGCGGCCCCGTCGCCGATCGTGCCCACGGCTTCGGCCCGCGGCGCCACGCTCAGGTCGCCCAGACTCTGTGCTTGGTCCAGCGTATCGTCTGGTTCCGTTGCGGGCATGGGGTTCAGGAACCCAGGCCAGGAGGTAACCGAGGGCAAGCAGCGCGTTTCCAGTGTCTCGACGTGTAATCGGACGGCCGCGCGAAGGTAAGGACGACGAGAATACCGAAGCCTTTGAACAGGGACGGGCATGAGACTACCACCTCTTCTCTGACCGCCATGACGATCCGGTTCGTCATGGCATCGCCGGCGGTGCAGCAGGGAACACTGCCGTATGCCGGCTGGGTTGGGATGCCGGTGCGGTGGGTAGGCCGACGGCCAGCCCGCACCTGGTTTCTAGAGGGGATAACCATCCTTGTCTTGCACATTGGCCGAAGCCATTCTCCAGCCGGTCATTGGTCCTGTTCCGAGACCACGGCAGCGCTCCTTGTGCCGTACAGCCGAGCTGGACTCTTCTAAACCTAGCACGCATTTTGCCAACAGGGGAGGCTGACGCCAGCAACTTTTTGCGCAGGTGGGATCCTCATGTGGGGATTTTGGGGATGAAGGAATGGAACGCGCAGCAACACGGATTCAGTGGATGATCCCGGATTCGCTCCGCAAAATCGGCGTTCCTCCGCATTCTGTTGAGCCATCCATAAGGACATCGAAATGGTGACGGGCGGCGATCTTGCTTCCCCGATTTGACGCCGCAGCGCACATGACCTAGGTTTTGGCAGACGGTGAGGGATGCTCGCGGCACTGGAAGAATTCCTTCCAGTGCCGTGAAAGAGGCCGTCGATGGCCTCACCATCTTCGATAAGGGCAAACCCGTCGCGAGGCGGGGACGCAAAGCCATGGGCCCCACGTGGGTCGCCAGGTTGCCGAAAAGATGAGTGGTTTCCCAGGTGTGATGGGACCCTTACTCGTCTCGCGGCGCGCACGGGTCCTGTACCACCATGCGGTTTCAGCAACGAGAGGACCTATGCGTAAGCCCGAACCAGTCATTGTTCCTGCCAGAATGCTTGCTCCATTCTGCGGATCGAACCCGTCATCTCCCCTCGACACCGCCGTGTCCGTTAGCCTGATAGAGCGTGAGCACGATTGAGGTTTCCCGTCCTGGAAACCGTTTCCTCGGGTGGAGGAATGCGTTGTCGTCCTTCGGGGGCTCCCTGAGCCGGGACGACAACAGTGGGTTTCACAACCTTGGTCGTTTGCTTTGCAGCAGGAGGTGGGCCTTGCTCACCAAGTATCTTCGGTGGCTCCAGCGTATTGTTCGTCACTCGGATCGTCCGGCGAAGGGAATGAATCTTCGCGTTGTCGGCTTCCGTCCCCGGATTGAAGACTTGGAAGAACGAACTTTGCTGGCCAGCAGCTTGCTGCTGTCCGGCTTTCCTACCGCCACGACTGCGGGAGCGGTTGGGAATTTGACCGTGACGGCCCAACAGTCCGATGGGACGACCGACACGGCCTATGGCGGCACGATCTCTTTCTCGAGCAGCGATGTCCAGGCGGGACTCCCAGCCAACTACACGTTCGTCGCTGCCGACCAAGGCGTGCATACATTTAATGTGGCCTTAGATACAGCCGGCACCCAGTCGCTGACTGCCACCGACACGGGCTCCACGAGCATCACCGGTACGGAAAGCAGCATCGCCGTCAGTCCGGCAACCGTCAGTAGCTTGGCCGTGTCCGGCTTGGCTTCGCCCAGTACCGCCGGGTCGGCGGGCACCGTGAATGTGACCGCCAAGGACGCCTACGGCAACGTCGCCACCGGTTATACCGGGACGGTTCACTTTAGCACCAGTGATGCCCGGGCGGGGCTGCCCTCCGACTACACCTTCACGGCCGCGGATGCCGGCATCCATAGCTTCAGCGTCACGCTCAAGACTGCCGGCAGCCAATCGGTGACCGCCACCGACACCCATACGGGTTCCCTCAGCGGCAACCAAAGCGACATCACCGTGAATCCGGCTGCCGCTAGCAGCTTCGTCGTGTCGGGCTTCGCTTCATCGATCACGGCGGGCACGGCCGGCACCGTTACTGTCACGGCCCAGGATGCCTATGGCAACGTCGCCACCGGCTACAGCGGTACGGTTCAAGTGACCAGTAGTGATTCCCAGGCCGGGCTGCCGGCCAGTTACACGTTTGTGGCCGCCGACGCAGGCGTGCACAGTTTTAGTGCGACACTGAAGACAGCTGGCACGCAAGCGCTGAGCGCCACGGATACGGCAAGCACTTCCATCACCGGCAGCGAAAGTGGGATAGCCGTCAATCCAGCTTCCGCCACGAGCCTGGTTCTGTCGGGCTTCCCGACCGCCGTTACCGCTTCCGTGACCAACACGGTAACGATCACGGCAGCGGATCCCTACGGCAACACCGCCACCGGCTACCTCGGTACAGTCCACTTTAGCAGCAGTGATGCACAAGCTACACTGCCGGCCAACTACACATTCAACACGGCCGATGCGGGCGTGCATGTTTTCAGTGCCACGCTGGCTACGACCGGTACAGAATCGTTGACCGTCACCGACACGTCGACCAACAGTGTCACCGGCACCCAGAGTTCCATTACGGTCCGGGCCTCTGGCAGTAATGCTTGGCCGCATCCGCAGGTGGTGACCATTAGCTTTGTTCCCGACGGGACCGTCATGAACTCCGGAGGGACCAAGAGCAACCTGTTCAGCACCTTTAACAACAAATGGACCACGTCCAAATGGGAAAACGCGATCTTGACCGCAGCCCAAACTTGGGCGCAGCAGGCCAACATCAACTTTCAGGTGGTCAGCGATAATGGTACCACGTCGGGCCAGGGCTCCTACCAGCAGGGCGATTCCGGGATGGGTGACATCCGGATTGGCGGTTACAGCTTCGGCAATAGCTATCTGGCCTGCACCTATGCCCCGCCGCCAGCCAATAACTTTTCCATCGCCGGCGATATCAATTTCAACACGGGCCAGAGCATCAACATGGGCACGACCTATGATCTGCAAACGATTGCTCTGCATGAGTTCGGCCATGCCCTCGGTCTGGGCCATGCCAGCCTATCGACCGCAGTGATGTATGCCTACTACACCGGGCTCAAGACAAACTTGAGCAGCACCGACATCACCAATATCCAAGCCAACTATGGTTCCCGCTTGGCCGATGCCTATAACAGCAATCCCCAAACCGCCAACACCAGCTTCTCCACAGCGGCATCCCTCAACACGCTGATCAGCCAGTCCAATCTAACGGCCGTGGTCAACAACCTGAGCATCAACAGCGCCAGCCAGGCGGAATACTTCACCTTTACCGCTCCGTGGGGCACCAGTAGCAACCTGACCGTGACCGCCCAGAGTACGGGCCTGAGCATGTTTACTCCGTCGTTGACGGTCTATGCCGCCAACCAGAGCACCGTGCTAGGATCGGCCTCCAGCGCGGTCAAGTATAACGGCGTGACCGTGTCCACCACGATCAACAATGTTACGTTCGGTGAACAGTTCTACATCAAAGTTACCGGCGTAGATAGCTCGGCCTTCAGCACGGGAGCATTTGCTCTGACCTTGAACTTCGGCACCGGCTCTGGGCCTACGGTAAAGTTACCGAACACGCAGACTGCCAACGGCTCTCCGCTGACCGGAGGGGGTGGTCTTAATCTGGAAGGACTGACGGGTGGTCTCAAACTCCTAACTTCGAGCATCCTTGCGACGCCACCAGTGACTGACTACCTATCGCCCTCGACCGACATTGTTCCGCCTTGCTGTCTGCCACACGGGGCCGGCTGCGGTTGTCCAGCGTGTCGGACGGCGGCCATGGGCGGTGCGGCTGCATTTGACTCGGCCGCCCGCCAACAGAAAGATCAAAGCGAGATCCTTTGGATCAAACAGGCCGAACAGAACAACGCCGTTTCTCCAACAGAGGGCTGGAATGGACTAGCCCACCAGAATGCCACGGGATCAGAATCCAACGCCGATGGCGGCTTGTTATTCTGGCGCGACCTCGCCAATGCCTGGTTTGGCCAGGAGGTCTCATCGGAGGGATAGCCTCTGACCGTGGGCTGGGCACACGGTGCCACGGCTGCCGAGCCTGGCCTGGGAAAGCGGATCAGAGTTTGGAGTGGATAGGATGAAACCTTGCCGTCTCAGCTTGAGCTTGTTTGTCTTGAGCAGCCTCACCATCGTCGCGGTCGTCTTGGCTGCTTGGCTGTGCGTCGAACACTTCTGGCTGAACCAGGTTGCGGTTCCAGCGCAACAGCACCTCTCCTTGGTCATTGGCGGCATAACGGCGGTCCTCGTAATCGCCTGGTCTGCCATTCTGCTGGCCGGGCGGATGCGCGAAGGAGCGAGCACCGAAGCCAAGTTTCGCACTCTTCTGGAGTGTGTCCCGGATGCGCTGATCATCATGGACCGCGAAGGGCGCGTCGTCTTGGTGAACCGTCGCACGGAAGAGATGTTCGGGTACGATCGGACGGAGATCGTCGGACAACCAGCCGATCAATTGGTCCGCAAACAAATCAGCAACGGCCCCGGCGACACGCTGACAAGTTTTAGCATTACCGGCACCGATGTGAGAAGCACGCAGCCGGACGCCATTGGCTACCACAAAGACGGCCGGCAGATCCCGCTGGAGATGAGCTTTAATCCCCTGCAAACCGAGGAGGGACTGCTCATCATCAATACGGTCCGCGACTGCAGCGAGCAAATCAAGAGAGACCGTCGTCGCATCACGCGGCAAACCATCCGGAGAACACTCTCCGAAGTTGCCACTCTTCCCGAAGCTGCCCCTTACGTCCTCGAAACCATCTGCGAAAACCTCGAGTGGGACGTGGGCGTCCTCTGGACCCTTGACCGTCAGACGCGGCAGTTTCATTGCGTTAACAGCTGGCACATGTTGCAGGCTCAAAACGGCGATGGCCTGCTTCAGGCAAATGGGACCTTCCCGATGTTGGGCTCAGACGGGGCCAACTCTTCCGGCATTGCCTTGACGGACCGGGTATTAGAAGGTAGGCAGGCCGTCTGGATTTCTGACTGTGCCCAGGAGTTCGAGTTGGCCGACAGGCCGCTGGTCGCAGCGGCCGATCTCCACGGGGGCTTGGGCATCCCCATCACTTGTGGGGGCGAGATTATTGGCGTGCTCGAATTCTTCAGCCATCAAAGCCGCGAACTAGACGAGCCCCAACTGGAAACGCTCCGAAGTATCGGCAGCCAGATCGGCCAATTCTTGAAACGCAAGCAGGCGGAAGAAGCCGTCCGGGCATCCGAGGCCCGCAAGGCCGCCATCCTGGAAGCCGCACTCGATGCCGTCATCACCGTCGACCATGAAGGAAAAATCATCGAACTCAATCCGGCCGCCGAAGGCATGTTCGGTCGCAGCCGCGATCAACTGCTAAGCCAGGACATGGTGCAGCTCATCATTCCTGCCAGTTGGCAGGCTCATTTCCGTGAGGGCCTGACTACCTACCTGGCCACGGGAGATGGAACCGCGCTGGCCAGGCGGCTGGAAATGTCCGCGCTGCGTGCGGATGGCCAAGAGTTTCCCGTGGAAGTTACCGTCATGGGAATTCAGGCCGAGGGGCCTCCGTTTTTCACCAGCTATATCCGCGATATCAGTGAGCGGAAACAGGTCGAAGAAACGCTGCGGCAAACCGAGGAACGATTCCGTCAGGCCCAGAAGATGGAAGCCATCGGCCGGCTAGCTGGCGGCGTCGCTCACGATTTCAACAACCTGCTGACGATCATCACGGGTTATAGCGAATTGCTCACGAGCACGCTTCCCGAAGGCGATCCGTCCCTGAGCCTTATCCAGGAAATCGCCAAGGCCGCCCATCGAGCCGCCATGCTCACGCGGCAGCTGCTGGCCTTCAGCCGCAAGCAAGTCCTCAGCAACCGAGTGGTTGATCTGAACTCCATCCTGGCCGATATGAATAAGATGTTGCACCGCCTGATCGGTGAAGATGTCACCTTGGTCCCCGCACTGGCGGCGGACCTGCATCCGGTCAAGGTCGATCCCGGACAAATCGAGCAGGTGGTCATGAACTTGGCGGTCAATGCTCGCGATGCGATGCCGCAGGGGGGCACGTTGACGTTGGAGACGGGCAATGTCGAATTGGACGAATCCTATACCCGCGAATATCCGGAGCTGCAGCCGGGATCCTATGTGCTGCTGGCGGTGAGCGACACGGGCTGCGGTATGGATGAAGCCGTCAAGGCAAGGCTTTTCGAGCCGTTCTTCACCACCAAAGAAGTGGGCAAGGGAACCGGTCTGGGACTGGCCACCGTTTACGGGATCGTCAAGCAGGCCAGCGGGCACGTGACGGTCTACAGCGAACCGGGACGGGGTACGACCTTCAAGATCTACTTTCCCCGCGCCGAGGGAGTTGTGGTCGCCAGTCCGGAAGCCAAGGCTCCGCCGGCTGCCGCCGCCGGAACCGAAACCGTTTTGGTGGTCGAAGACGAAGATGGCGTGCGGGCGCTGACAAGTCGGGTCTTGAAGAACGGTGGCTACAAGGTTCTGGAAGCCCGCCACGGTCTCGAAGCCCTCCAACTCTGCGGCGAACAAGAAGGGCCGGTCCATCTCGTGGTGACCGACGTGGTCATGCCCAAGATGAATGGCCCTCAGTTGGCCGAGCGGATGCGCGGCAAGTGGCCCAACGTGCGATTCTTGTTCCTCTCCGGTTACACCGATCGTGCTCTTCTCCACAATGGTCTCTTGAACGGGAACCAAAACTTCCTTCAGAAACCGTTCACTCCGCATGACCTGGCGAGCAAGGTTCGCGAAATGCTGAGCACCTGAGCAATCCTTTCTGCCGAGCGGCGGTTTGCACAACCGCCGCTCATGCAATCGCCACGCGCAAAATACCAACCCCTTTCATTTACAGCTTCCCGTGGCGGCGTTACACTGAACAGATGCCGCCAAGGCCATTCACTGGCACGTTGCGCCGGCGGTGATTGCCGAGCGCGAAACGGCCGGCCGATGGAGACGGTGAATTGGCGCCAAGGGGACATTCATGTCACAAGCCATTGTCGATCCGGCGGAGCTCAAGCGGTTTGCCCATAACTTGAAGCAATTCAATAACGAATTGCAGAACCAGCTCTTGGTCCTGCATGGGCAGTTGGTGGGCCTGGGTGACAGCTGGCGCGACCAGGAGCATGAGAAGTTCGTGCAAGAATTCGAGGACACGATGCGGGTCATCCAGCATTTCATGGAAGCCTCCAACCAGCATGTTCCTTTCTTGCTGCGGAAGGCGGAGCGAATCGAGGAGTATCTCCAGCAACGATAGGATATCGCCATGGGACCGTCTGCGCGGGTCACCTCTATTGAGGCGCTCAAGGAATTTCGCGGATCGTTGAGCCGGTTTGGTCACGATGCCAAGGAAGCGGTCTGCGCCACCGAGTTGGAAATCCAGCGCATCTTGGACTGGATCGAGGCCCAGCTCAAGCACTGGCAGAGGGAAGTGCGCGACCGTCAGGAGGACGTGGCCCGGGCCAAGGCCGAGCTGATCCAGCGTCAATACAGCAAAAGCTCCGGTTACGGTTCGGGGACAACAGACCAAGAAATCGCTCTGCAAAAAGCGATTCGCCGTCTCCAGGAAGCCGAGGCCAAAGTCGAGAAGACGAGGCAATGGCAGCACCTCCTGCCCCGCGCCGTGGCGGAATACGAAGGCCCGGCCCGGCAACTGATGGGCATGCTCGACGCCGACTTGCCACGCGGCATTGCCATCCTCGACCAGAAAATCGACGCCTTGGACGCCTACATGCACACAGCGGCGGAACCCATCTCTAGCGGGCCTGGCAAGCCAGCCGAAGCCAGGCCCTGACGCTTGTGCTCTGCAGACCGCAATCTTGGACGGGAGGCTAGCATCATGAACCTCAGCAGCGGTTGGATCGAGCTGAACTCGGCTCTCGAGACCATGCGGATGCGGTGGGAAGAAGTGAAAACCGACTGGCACGACGCCGTCTGCCACGATTTCGAAAAAGACCACTGGACGCCGCTGGAATCCCAGGTCACTTCCACTCTGCGGGCCATCGATCGTCTCGCACCGATATTGGCAAAGGCACAGCAAGAATGTTCGTAACTGAGATGGACAAGTCCCAACTGAGCCCATCTACCACCAGCCACAATGGTGAACCTCCCGTGGGTGAGTCACCCTTGGTCAGCCGTCAGCGCGTTCTCCTCCATGACCTTGCGCAGCTCGTGGCCGAGCGCGCCAAGGCCGAGCCCCAAGTGGAGCGGCAATTTAAGACCGACACACAAGCGGCCGAGCATGAATTTGAAGTTGATTTCCAGACGGCGATCGTACGCTTTGCCGCGGAAAAGGAAGCCTCGGAAAGAGAATTCGAGGACGCCCGCCGCACGATCACAGCCCGGTTCGAGGCAGATTCGCAGTCGACCGAACGAGAATTCTCCGCAGCCCGGCAGAAGATTGTGGAGGAATACGAGACTGCCAAGCAACAGGCAAAGAACGAATTTCAGGAAACGCGTTGGACTATCGCGGCGATTTTGGAGGGCATCAAGAACGGCACCGACCGGCAGCTCAAGGATGCCAAGATGCGTAACGCCGAGGGCCGCAAGCGGTTGGACGCCGCTCGGGACGAGGCGACGGAACTGCTCCGGGCATGCCGGCAATCCCGCGTCCTGACCGAGCAAGCACCAGAAAGTGCGCCGGCATCGGCAGACGATGGCGATCCGTTCGATCGTTTCGACCAGTGCCTGGAGACCGCCGAAGCCAAGACGTACCAGCTGAAGAAACTTCGCATTCCCCGCTTATTCCGGGGCGAGCGGTTGCTGTGGATGTGGTTGGCACTGTGGCTCCTTGGCTTTGTGCTTTCCGGGTTCCTGTTCGGACGCCTGTATGGGTCGCTTCTGGGTTGGGTTTACGGTTTGACGATCAGCACGATCAGCGTCCTGCTCATGGGAGCGGGACTGAGCCTGTGGCTGTACCGGGTTGCCCGGAACCAGATCAGTCGTCACTATCGGCTGCTCGCCCAGGCGGTTGCCGAGGCGGACGTTCTGCTCGAGCGCTGCCGTGCGGAAGTGACCGAGGACATTCGCCGCCAGCTCGCCCGTGGCCGGAAACGGCACCACCGCGATTTCCGCCAGGGCAAGGAAAAATATCAACACCAACTGGCTACGCTCAAACAGCGGCGAACTGAGGCATGGAGCCAGGTATCGGCGACGTACCGCAGAGAGCGTGCGGAGATCCAGCAGCGGCGGGATACGGACCTGTTCCAGGCAACCGAGAAATTCGAGCAGCTCCGCACCGCAATTCAGCAGCGGTATGAGAACGCCTCCCGCCGCGCTCGGGAACGCCGATCCGCTCAGCTGGCCACTTGCCAGTCGGCCTACGAGGCGGAATGGAACCGGATCGAAAATGATTGGCGGAACGGTCTGGAGCAGGTCCGGAGCGCGGTTGCGGAAATCAACACGGAGAGCAGCGAGCGGTTTCATGGTTGGAGCGAATCGTCCTGGAGCAGCTGGTTGCCGGGAAGCTCGTTTCCGCCCGCCATCCGCTTCGGTGAATACCAGGTTGGCCTTAATTCCTTCCCTGACGGCGAGCCTCGACATCCGCGCTTGAAGAGCGCGTCCTTGGCCCCTTTCACGCTGCCCGCCCTGGTTTCGTTCCCGCATCGGTTTGCCATGCAGATCGCCGCCCAGGACGAGGGACGAACCCTGGCGGTGGAGATTCTTCAGACGGTGATGTTCCGACTCATGACGGCCATCCCACCGGGCAAGGTGCGCTTCACGATCATCGACCCGGTTGGCCTGGGCCAAAACTTCGCCTCCTTCATGCACCTGGCGGATTATGACGAGGCGTTGGTCACAAGCCGGATCTGGACCGAGCTTTCTCACATCGAGCAGCGGCTGGCCGACCTGACCGGCCACATGGAAAATGTCATCCAGAAATACCTCCGCAACCAGTTTGAGACCATTGAAGATTACAACGCGCATGCGGGAGAAGTGGCCGAGCCGTATCGCATCCTTGTGGTGGCTAATTTCCCTGTCAACTTCAGTGTCGAGGCCGCCCGCCGGCTCGTCAGCATCCTCCAGAGCGGGCCGCGCTGTGGCGTCTACACTCTCTTGAGCATCGACACGAAACAGCCCATGCCGCAGGGGTTCAATCCCAAGGACCTCGAACAGGCCGGCGCCGACCTGCGCTGGCAAGGAGACCATTTTCTTTGGCAAGACAAAGACTTTGAACGCTTTGCCTTGCACATCGACGCTGCCCCACCCGCGGAGCTGTGCAATCGTATCTTGCAGGTGGTCGGCGACAAAGCGCGCGAGGCCAAGCGCGTGGAGGTGCCGTTTGAGTTTGTGGCTCCGTCCCCCGATCTGTGGTGGACCGCTGATAGCCGGTCAGGGATCAGCGTGCCCCTGGGCAGGGTCGGGGCTACGGGACGGCAGCATCTGAAATTGGGTCAGGGAACGGCTCAGCACGTGCTCGTGGCCGGCAAGACCGGCTCGGGCAAATCGACGTTGCTCCATGCCTTGATCAGCAATCTCGCGTTGCTGTACAGCCCAGCGGAAGTGGAGCTGTACTTGGTCGATTTCAAGAAAGGCGTGGAGTTCAAAACGTACGCCACCCATGCACTTCCCCATGCTCGGGTAGTGGCCGTGGAGAGCGAACGCGAATTTGGCCTCAGCGTGTTGCAGCGGCTGGATGCGGAGCTGAAACTTCGTGGCGATCGGTTCCGGGAAGTCGGAGCACAAAACCTGAGCGCGTACCGGCAAGCAGACCCGGGCCGGCCAACGCCGCGCATCTTGCTCATTGTGGATGAATTCCAGGAATTCTTCGTTGAGGACGACAAGATTGCTCAGGACGCCGCCTTGCTGCTCGATCGCCTGGTCCGGCAGGGGCGGGCATTTGGGTTGCACGTCCTGCTGGGGTCGCAGACCTTGGGGGGTGCGTACACACTGGCCCGCAGTACCATCGACCAAATGGCGGTGCGGATCGCGTTACAATGCAGTGAGGCGGACGGCCACATCATTCTGAGCGATGACAATTCAGCGGCTCGATTGCTCTCCCGGCCCGGTGAAGCGATCTACAACGATGCCAATGGCCTGGTCGAAGGCAATAACCCGTTCCAGGTCGTCTGGCTGGATGATGATCGCCGGGAACGGTATTTGCGCGAAATCCAAAATCTGGCGCGGCAACACAACCTCGATTCGGTGCGGGAGCAAATCGTCTTCGAGGGGAACGCTCCATCCGACGTGGCCCAGAATCCGGTCCTCCGGCAGCGCTTGCTGGCACCGAGCTGGCCGAAAGTGCCGCCGACCGAGGCGTTCGCCTGGCTCGGGGAAGCGGTCGCGATCAAGGATCCGACCGCAGCGTGCTTCCGGCCGCAGAGTGGGAACAACCTGTTGATCATCGGCCAGAATGGCGAAGCCGCCCGTGGCATCCTGGCAACGGCTCTTATTGGATTGGCCGCACAATATCCGCCCGTTGGCGACGACTTCTCTGCTCGCTTTTACCTGTTGGACGGTAGCCCGGATGATGCCTTGGAAGCAGGGTTCCTGGCTAGCTTGGCTGGATACATTCCCCATCCGCTGCGGATCATTGCCTGGCGCGAATTGAGCGCGGCGATCGGTGAGTTGGCTGACATGATAGAGCAGAGGCAGCAAGCACGGACAACCGACGCTCCGGCCGTGTATCTGTTCGTCCATGGTCTCCAGCGGTTTCGGGATTTGCGCAAGCAAGAAGACGATTTCGGTTTTTCGCGGCGGGAGGAGAAGCCCAACCCGGCGAAGCAATTCGGCACGATCTTGAGGGAAGGGCCGGCCGTAGGCGTTCATACACTCGTCTGGTGCGATAGCTTCAATAATCTGAACCGCGCCTTTGATCGGCAGACGCTGCGCGAATTCGAGCTACGGGTACTTTTCCAGATGAGTGCGACCGACTCCAGTAACCTAATCGATACCCCCTTGGCCAGCAAGTTGGGCATCCATCGTGCTTTGTTCCACAGTGAAGAACAAGGGAGGATGGAAAAGTTTCGGCCGTACGGATTACCGGCGGAACCGTGGCTGTTGTGGGTGAAGGAGCAATTGGGGCGCAGAGGATCGGTTTAGCGGCGGTTCGCCCCTCGGCGTCGAGCCCGCGCGGCTGGGCGAACCGCTGCCGAACAGGTCAAGCTAGTACCTCTGGTTTCATCTCGGGATCGGGCACTTCGGCAGAGCCGGCATCGAACCATTCGGGTTTGAACTCGATTCGCTGATGGCGGCGCATCGCAAGGTTAGAGGTCAAGGCGATGATCGCATCGGCCATCGCGACCCGGCCATGGCAGCGGGGCAGGGGACGGTCCTTCTTATTGTTCCCTTCGTGCCACATGCGGATGCAGTAGGCGAAGTGCTCCATCTCTTCGCGGTAGCCACGGCTAGGCGGCTCCTTGAACAGCGAGGCCTGACCGCTCGCCAGCGCCTTGGCCGGCTCCAGCGCTCCCGTACTTCCGGACGACTCCACGCTCGGTTTCGTTGCGCTGGCCGTTGTCACGGTCACGGTCATTCCCTTGCTTGCAGCCGCCGGCCGATTCGGATTGCGTTCAGGGAAGAGCATCACTTCCTGTTCCTGCTCGACCAGCATCGAGGACCGGCTGCCCATGACGCATTCCCCGTAGGGCTCGAAAGAGTTGGTGTTGATCGAGGAATACGTGACCACCACGATGTCATTCTTGTCCTTGACCGTCTTGTGTTCCTTGTCGGCGAAGTAATTGGGACCGGGGAATTCAAACGTGACGAAGACGTGGTCATCGACTTCCCGATCGTCGTGATAGAAAATCTTGCCGCCCAGGCCCGAAACCGCCAGCGGATGGACTTTCCCCAGGAAGATGCTGCAAGCGTCGAGCTGATGGCTCCCCAACTCGGCCATCAGACCGCCGCCGGTGCGGTTGAAGAGGCGCCATCGGACCAGCTCTTCCATGCTTTTGTAACCGAGGTCTCGAATCTTGCCCTGCAGGGCTTCCCGGTCTTCCGCGGGAATATCGGGGTGCCAACCATCGCGGAGGATCGGTTGCCCTTTGTCGTCGACCATTGGCTTGCCATCCGGGTCCAGCTTGGGCCAGGTGTTATTGCGGTGCCACAACGCGCGGATGTGCTTGACGTCGCCCAGCTCTCCCGACTTGATGATCTCCAGTGCGTGGGCATAAAGCAGGCTATAGTGCCGCTGGTGGCCGATGGAAAGGATCCGATCCGTCTCATCGGCGACGTGGATCATTTCCTTGCACTGGTTAATGTTCCACGCCATCAGCTTTTCGCACAGGACATGCTTGCCGGCCTTCATGGAGTCGATGGCCACCTGTGCATGCAAATGGAGAGGCAGCGCGATGACGACGGCCTCGATATCTTTGTCCTCCAGCAGCTTTTTGTAATCGTCGTATTTCTTGATGTTGGCGGCCTTGTTGCCATACTTGCGATCAAATCCTTTGCGCGGACTTGGAGCGTTTTCCCCCTTGAAAATGCGCTTGAGGTTCGAGGGCCGAATGTCCGCGACGGCTACAAACTCCAGATAATCAGGGTTGTGTTCGCCGACCAGGACGCCGCCTTCGTCGCCACCGCCAATCAGACCAACTTTCACCGGATTGCCCCGCGCCTTTTCATAGCCGAAATAGGCGGCGGCCGAAATCGGCAGGACCGCCCCGGCGGCGAGCATGCCTTTCATGAAGTCGCGGCGATTGAGCGCGTGCGTGCCCACGGCCCGATCGAAGTTGGCCTTGCCGGCTGCCTTCTGTTCCGAGGTCAAATACAGGGACATGGAAGAGCTCCTTGAAGATCAGGGGAAAATGCACATGGTCTAACGGCTAACCGGGGCGGGCGCGCGTCGGGCACCCCAGTGCCACGGCGCCAGGCAATAAAAGATGCCGTCCAGGCCGGCCCAGAAACCGCTGCGCGTCGTGGCCAAGGCCAGCAAAGCCAACATCTCGATGATGTTTTTGTTGATAAACACGTAGTGTCCTTCAGCCCGAGGGCTCTCCGGCAGCCACGGGAGCGCAGGCATCGCCAGGTAGAACAGAATCAGAAACGCGGCCCCAGCCAGACAGGCACTCCGGGTGAAGAGCCCCAGCAGCAAACAAGCTCCGACCGCGGTCAGGCCGTACCGGGTGATCCAATCAATCCATCCTAGCCGGCCTTGTTCCCACCAATGGCTGGCGACAGCCACCGGTATGGGACCCATCTTCTTCTGCTCCTCGGTGAGGACACTTTGAAGTGTTTCCTGCATCGGTTTTTCCAGATCCGCGAGCAGCTCGGAACGCATCCGATTGACGTCCGCCTTCAGGCTCGTCAGGTGCCGCTTCTCGACATCGCGGCCAAATGCCGGAAGTTTTTCGTCCATGATTTCCCGCAACTCCTGCACCTTTTGGCGGTAATCCTGCAAGCGCTGGGCCGGCGATTCCTTGATCTTCACGCTCGCTGAGGGACCATAGGTGTGCTCTACTTCGCGGATGCCGGCCTCTCCCAGCAACCAGCGCACGGCCTGTTCCTTGGCCTGGGCGAGCTTACCCTCCGCCATGCGACGCTGGGCGCCTTCGAGTTTGTAATGGTCCGCGAACCGCTGGAAGTATTCATTCCACGCCTGAGCGAGAATGGGCGAGATGCGCTGCCCCACCGGCACCTTGGCCGGATCTTCGCCGGGACTCAAGGGCCGAACTTCGAGGATGGCAAGGGCTTCCTCATCGGTGTCGCCAGCCTGGCGGTGGAAGTAATCGGCCAGCGGACCCATCGATTCACGCAAGTAAGCCTTGCTCGTCCAGGGGCGGCTGGTCTCCGTTACGCCCAGGTTCACCGACTGGATCTTGTCGAGACCTTCGAACAGAAAATGCCAGCCGATCGCGAATCGCAATAACACAAGAAAGAAGCGGGTCATCCCGTTCATGGTAGGTTCCACATCCTGACTCAGTCGAAAATCAATACCTGTTCTTCGTTCAATCCAAAGGCCACCGGCCGAGCCGACTCCCCTTGGGGCAAGAGCAGGGCGCCCACATGCGGATGCGTTTCGCAGTAGGCGCGCGTCCGCTCACGTCCCAGCACAAAAAACGCTGTTGATAAAGCGTCCGCTTCGGCAGCCGACGGCGCGATCACCGAGACCGAAGCTAACTCTTCGGCGGGCCAGCCGCTCCGCGGGTCGAGAATATGGCCCAGCTTCCGTCCGTTATATTCCAAATGTTGCGACGTGGCCGCTGACGTGCCGAGCGCGCAATCCCGCAACCAAACCAGTGCTAGACGAGTGTCGGGCTGCCAGGGATGGCGAATCCCCACTGACCAGCCTCGTTGGCCGGCCGGTCCCTGCCCCATGGCATAGACACTGCTGTGCCCTCCATGGACGAGGGCCGTCGTCACCCCGCAATCGCTACGCAGCCGCTGGGCCACCCGGTCCAGCGCGTACCCCTTGCCTATGCTTCCGAAATTAATTTCAAGGCCCGATCGTAGGAAGCGGACCGTGTGGGCCTGGCTATCCAATAACACGTGCTGCATGCCGACTCGGCCGAGTGCCGCGGCACGCTCCTCATCTGACGGCACACGGCGCGGACCACGATAAAATCCCCACGCCTTGATCAGAGCCCCGGCCGTGACATCGTAGCCGCCTGCTGTTTCGGCGTGAATGTGCGCAGCCAGGCTCAGGAGATTGAACAGTTCCGGCTCCACGGGCACGGCGGTCCGGGCAGCCAAGCGGTTCAGACGGCTGACTTCGCTCGTCTCCCGGTAGACCGTCAGCTGCTGCTCCAGGCGATCGATTTCTGCAAAGGTGGTGCTCCCAGCTGCCAACGCGTTGGGAGTGCCGTAGGGAAGCACGACTTCGAACGTCGTTGCCATGGCTCGGTGGGCTAGGCGCAGGAGCGCCACCTCGGCCTCCGCACAGGTGGCCGGGCGAGCATGGAGTTCCTCCACAGCGCCCAGCACTTGCGCGGCGGTATGGGCTAGCTGACGGGGATCGAGGAAATCACGGCGATCCATGTTCTAACAACAGACGTTCCCAATCCGAAAAAAACCCACGGACGGATGCCCGTGGGTTGAGATTCCCGGCATAGGCAATGGCTCCGCGTTCCTGTCCGATCAATTGGACGATCCACCGCCCGAGCCGCTGCCACCACCTGGCGGATTCCCTGGGGGATTGCGTCCGCTGTTCGGCGACTGGATGACCGAAGGCCGCTTCTTGTGCGCCTTCAAGGCATCCTTGTAGGCTTCTTCAATTTCCAGCGGCGTATCCCGAATATACTTGTACCAGGACGCGGCCAGGTTATTCAGGGCGTTGGCATCGACCTCGTTCGGATTTTTGGAATCGGTCAGACCGAACGCGCGGGCAAAGCAGCCCATCAGGATATCCTCATCCAGATCGAGATCACGCGGCTGATTGGCCAGCTCTTCGTAATAGCGGAGCAGACCGTCGCGCTTCTTGTGGGCGAGGTAATACACCAGAGCCCAGGTCATCGTCCGAGCCTTGGCTTCGGCATTTTCCTTGTTCTTGCTATCCGCAATCTTGTGGAAATACCGATCCGTGACAACCGACTTGAGCGCATCGGCCGCGTTCTTTTCAAGCTTCTTCGTATTGTCCCAAAGCTTGAAATTGACCAGGTAGGTCATGTTGGGCGCGCCGGCACCCCACCAGTAAGAGCCTTTGGGTGTCTCAAAAAAGCTGGCCATGCCGAAGTCGATCCATTGCGGTGCTTCCACCGACAGGGGCAGAAGGCCAAGGGAGGAGATGAGCTGCCGTGTCCCCTCGTAGGTTACGCTGGCCCTTTTTCCTTCTTCTTCCATCGCCTTGTGGACCAGCGTCAGCGTTTGCGCCTTGGCCGACAAGTTGAAATAAAGAGGACCCAATTTGAGTCCCCTGCCTTTGAGAAGATCTTCCTGGCTCAGCTGGGTCGTGTCCCACATATTCTTGACCGACTTACTCAGCGCATCGTATCCTTCATCGAGGCGCTTAGCCGACAAAACTGCCAGGTCGTCCCGGCGGACAAAGAAACCATCGTCCACCACCGGCGCGTTATCGAAGATGTCTTTGTGCTGGCGCTCAAACGTTTCCGGGTTGTCGACCACGACGGCCAGCAAACGGCGCTCAGGCTGAGGAAGTGCCTTACCACGCAATGCGAACCAGTAAAAGAAGCCCTGATAGTTCCGTTCCAGGCGATCAAGAAAACTCTGCGCCTGTGCATCGGTCGGCACGTCGTAAAGCAAGGAGTAGTGCTTGCTGTTCTTAATTTTGAATTCGCCAAGTCGTTCTCGCCAACGGGCGGCGGCATCCGCATCAGAGGCTCCCCGCTCCAAATCGGCGTGAACTTTCTGGAACGCCACCACAATCGGCTGCTTGGAATCCAGCTTCGCCACTTCCTCGATTAGCTTGGGGACCTTGTCGTACAGCCCATGCTCCAGCGACCAATCGGCCAGCGCCAGCAGCTGCTCGGCGCGATTCGGATCGTTTTTCTTGATCTGCCGGCTCTTGGCCTCGTATTTCTGGGCCACCGTGTCGACACCGATAATGGTCCATTCGACTTCATCGCCCAGGAAGAGGATCGTTTCGCCCCATTTGTGTTTGATCTTGGCACGGCCACTGTCCAGCGGCTTGACATCCTTGTGATCGACCTCAATCACAGCGCCGACGAAGAGCGGCGCGGAGTCCGGCTCGTCATCCTGCTCCTGGCTCGTGAAGGTCCGTCCGGTCATCATGCCACCCATCCCCGAGCCAGAGGAGGGGCCCGAAAACGTTCCAGGGCCCCCGGGTCCCATTTGCCCCATGCCACCGCGGAATCCGCTTCCCATGCCCATGCCGGGTCCGCCGGGCATCCGGCCTCCACCGGGTCCGGCAATCCCGCCGCCTGGACCGCCTGGTCCAAAGCCGGGCATGCGGCCACCGGGTACGCCGCCTCCAGGGCCAGGTCCAAATCGTCCCCCGCCTGGCTGGCCGAGGTTGCCACCGGGACCACGCATGCCGGGGATGCCACCGGGGGGAATGCCGCCGGGCAGGCCGCCACCGGGCACACCCCCGGGGAACGCACCAGGACCGCCTGGGACGGCGCCTGGTTGATTCGGATCGTTTTCGTCTTCTTTTTCCTTGGCTGCAGCCAAGTTGATTTTGATAACCACGTAGTCGGCGTGGAGCAAACCAACGGCTCCAGCGAGCAGAGCCACGATAGGCAGGGCCCAACGATTCATGCGTCGCATCCTCCGCGCGGGCGTTTGATGTTGCAGAAAGGCTCAGGGACTTCTTCTTGTTATTCTCTCGGAGAGACGGTGTCGTCGCAACCACAATTTGGCGTTTTGGCAAACTTTTGTCATTTTATGCGGAGTCCGTTCGGAGGAGTCCTTCGCCGGCTGGAATTGCTGCCACGGGGTTGCGGCCGGTTCCCCCACATGGCCAATCAGCATATAATCGCTGCTGGCGGATGCCCTTACCACCTCTGGGAGACGAGCATCATGGGTTTCAAGCTGGAGCGATTGCACATCTGGTCCGGCGAGATTGCTGATCAAGCGGGCGGCATGGCGGGCAAGCTAGCGCCCTTGGCTCAGGCCAACGCAAACCTCGAATACATCTTTACGCGCCGCCGGGCCGAACGGCCGGGCACCGGTATAATTTACATTGCCCCGGTGACAGGGCCGACTCAGGTCCGCGCCGCTCGGCAAGCAGGCCTGACGGAAGCGCATGATTCGGTCGTGTTGCGCGTGGAAGGAGACAACGAGGCCGGTTTGGCCTACCGTTTGACGCAGCAGTGGGCCTTGGCCGGCATCAATTTGCAAGGCGTGACGATGTCCGTGCTCGGAAATAAATTCGTGGGTTTCGCAGCTTTTGATAGCGTGGCCGATGCCAACCGAGCAGCCCAGATCCTCGCGGACCTCGGGTCGAGCTAGGGTCCTGTCCAGTTGTGTCGTCCAGAAGGCTGAAATGCCAGCGAAGATCTCTCGGTGGCACTACAGCCTTTTCCGCTAATGTAAGGTCGGCGCACTCCCCCGCGCAAACGAACAGCCCGCCTCGTGGTGTGGGAGGAGGCGGGCTGGTGGAAAGAATCCCGGCGATAACCTACTCTCGCGCCAGCAGGCACTACCATGGGCCCCGGATGCTTAACGGCCGTGTTCGGAAAGGGAACGGGTGTATCCATCCGGGTATGTTCACCGGGAAGAACGCAAAAAGGGATGCGGGAAGAGTTGACTCTGCGGGAGCCGTGGTGTGGGGGAAGGGTCGGAGCGGCCAAGCGGTAGGCTGTTAGTACCGGTCGGCTAAAGCGGTTGCCCGCCGTACACGTCCGGCCTATCAACCGGGTGGTCTACCCGGAGCCTGTGCAGCTTGCGCTGCGGGAGACTTCGTCTTGCGGAGGGTTTCACGCTTAGATGCCTTCAGCGTTTATCCCGGCCGCACGTTGGCTACCCAGCGGTGCCGTGAGCACGACAACTGGAACACCAGAGGTGCGTCCCTCCCAGTCCTCTCGTACTAGGGAGGGGACCGCGCAAGTCTCCTGCGCCCGCAACAGATAGGGACCGACCTGTCTCACGACGGTCTAAACCCAGCTCACGTACCGCTTTCATTGGCGAACAGCCAAACCCTTGGGAGCTTCTCCACCCCCAGGATGCGATGAGCCGACATCGA